>DAHUXA010000071.1 GCA_027307405.1 Hyphomicrobiales bacterium
TTACTCGATCGAGGCGCTCAACGAATTGCAATCCAAGTGCGCGAGCGATGTCGCGCGCGTCTTGAGTGGCGAAAAAGCGGTTTACCCAATCTCGGCCTGAACCAATGCTTGATCGCACCGACCTCGACCCAGTCTTCTTCGCCCCGTTCGTGTCATCGCTGATGCGGGTCGAGCCGCAATGGATCGACTACAACGGCCATCTCAATATGGCCTACTACAACGTGCTGTTCGACCGGGCGGTGGATGAGGTCTATGAGCTCATCGGCATCGGCGCCGAATACCTGAAAAACCACAAGCATTCGACCTTCACCGCCGAGGTCCATGTGCGCTACGTGCGCGAGTTGCAGGACGGCGACCCGGTGCGGGTGACGTTCCAGTTGCTCGACTATGACTCAAAGCGAATCCACTATTTCGAGCAGCTTTTCCACGCAACCGAGGGCTGGGTATCGGCAACGTCGGAGAACATGACGTTGCACGTGGACATGACGGCGAAGAAAGTCGCGCCCTTTCCAGCCGCGATCATGCGCACACTCGCGCGCATGAAATCGGCGCACGCCCAGTTGCCGCGGCCGGAAGCCGCGGGCCGGCGCATCGCGATGCCGCAGAAGGATTAGATCTCCTATCTTCCTGCCAGCTTGGCCGCGTCGCCGTGCACGCTGGTGTCGATAAGCGAAGCCGTCGGTGCGGCCTTCGGAATGACACCGGCTTTTACGAACAGCTCTTGCATCCATTCGATGCGGTCGGCCGGAATTGCCAGCGTCGGGTCGATCTGTTTTTCGCGGATGGCCTGATCGGAGATGAACGCGGCCCGTTTGTCGTCCGGCTTGGCGTGTGTCATTTCCTGGGCGACCTTGATAGTCTCGTCGCGGTGCGTGGCGGCGTACTTATAGGCATCCATTTCCGCCGCGACAAATTTGACGAGATCGTCACGGCGTTCCGCTAGCACCTTGCTGCTGGTAGCCAAGCACAGCCGGATGAATTTCGGCACCGCGCTGCCACCTTTGGCGAGCACCTTGATGTCGGGCGGCATGACCGCCTCGAACTCATTGGACACCACCGCAGCATCGGTAATGCCGGCGACCAGCGACTTATAGCGATCGAGATCGGCCCCTTGCGTCGCCAGCTTCACGTCCGCAAATGGAACGTTGGCGGCGTCAAGCATTCCGCGGAACAGCAGGTCGGGTAGCGAACCCGGCGAGGAAATAGCCACAGTTTTTCCCTTGAGGTCCGCCAAAGTCTTGATGTCCGCCTTGGCCAATACGACCTGCGGCACACCCGGCCAGGTGCAACCGACGATCTTGACGCCGGTACCGCGCACGCCGGTCACGATCGATTCCGCCGCACCCATGTCGACGCTGTCGATCTCTCCCGAGATCAGCGCCTTCATCAGCGTCGCGCCAGCTTTGATCTGGAGAAGCTCGACCTTCAATCCACGCTTGGCGGCAAACCCCCCTTTGTCGACCATCGCGATAAAGCCCGCATCGCTTTTGGCTTCGAGGATGCCATGCTTCCAGACCCTCTCCTGCGCGTGGGCGGCTGAGATGCTGAGCGCAACCACAGCGGCGGTAAGCGCAAATGATTTTTTGTGCATGATGAATCCTCCGTCGTATTTTTATTTGCCATGAAAGCTACGGCCTTCGATATTTGCACGCAATATCCCGACTTTTAGCGCGAGACCTCCAATGTCATGGCCGGGCTTGTCCCGGGCATGACGGTTGAGAGGCATTGGCCAATTCCGGACAAGCCCGCCCATGACGGTGGAAACACTCTATATCCGAAACTCGCCGCCGCGCTTGCGACCCGTGTCGACGCTGAGAAAGAGTTGCTCCAGCGTCGGCCGCTTTTTGATGAGACCCTGCTCGTGCGAATAGCCAACAAGGGTTTCAAGGACTCTGCGGTTTTTGTCCGTGAGCCCGTACTCCCATGGATCGGAACCAAGAACGCGTTCCTGCTCTTCCCAGGCGTCACGATACCAGGCGAGGGGAACAATGCGTGGGTTCGTCATGCGTTTCATGGCGACGGCTTTGGATTCATTGAAGGCCCGAAACAGATTGACGGCAAGCCAGGGATGCTCGTCGACTAGCGATTTGCGAATGCCAAGAACATGCATGATGGGGAAAATGCCAGTGCGCTTGAAGTAGGCTATCTCTTCCGCCTTGTGATCGGGGAAAAGTCGAGCCACGCGCGGATCCCTGGCGAGAAACGGCTTGATCAAATCGGAATGAAAAACCGCATCGAGATCGCCTTCGGCCAGCATGCTTTCGACCGATTTGTCGTTCGGCAGGCAGGAGTATTTGATGTCCTGGGGCAAGGTGACTTTGACGTCGTCCTCAATCTCCGCAACCCACTCGATGCTGTTCAGCGGCACGCCGTATTCGTGCTGGAGAATGCCGCGCATCCAGAGCACGGCGCTGGTCATCAGCGTCTTCACACCGATCTTGCGGCCCTTCAAATCGGCAGGCTTGCTGATGCCTTTGGAGGTGTTGATGAACATGAAGCCGTGCCGGAACCGGCGATGCAGGAATACCGGAATGGCGCGAAATGGCATGTCGTTGTCACGCGCCGCGAGATAGGACGAGCTCGACAGCTCGGCGATGTCGAATTCTCCACTGTTCAGGAAGCGCCAGTGCCGTGTCGCCGAATCCATGTCGGTGAGGATGGTCAGATTGACCCCGTCGACTTCGACATTGTTATTGAGAAGCGGACGGACTATTTCATAGTCACCGCAGGCGAGTGTGAGTGCGAGTTTCTTTGGCATACAGCTCTTTCCACTCACCGGAATTCAGGTCCCGACTATGTATCTGGATTCCGGGTCCGGCGCTAACACGGTGAGAATACAATGAGCCTAACGCTTCCGCCGGCCTATCTTCAGCTGCGCCAGGTCGCGCGTTGATGGCATTCGCATGTCGGCGGCCTGCTCATCCCGTGCAAGACTCTCGATAATCGCGAACAGCACCGAGCGTGCGATCGTGATGTCGGCCGGCCGCAGACCGCGCACGGCAATGCGATTAACCTCCTCGGCGAGCGGCACCAATTTACCGCGCAGGTCGCGGCCTTTGCGCGTCAGGAACACATACACCTTCTTGCGATCGCCGCCCCGTCGACGGCGGACGACATAACCGAGCCGCTCCATCGCCTTGAGCGCCGAGAACGTCGTCGGCTCCATGACACCGGCCTGCTCGCTCAATTCGCGCTGGGTCAGGCCGTCGGTCTCCCAGAGTATACGCAAGAATGTCCAATGTCCGAACGATACGGCATGCCGCGCAAGGCGCATCTGCAACGCACGGACAAGCGCGCGTGTAGCGTCCTTGACCAGATGCGCCAGGCGATCGTCCGGCACCGCTTCGCGCCAGTGGCGCAGGATTGTCTCCGTGCTCGGCGGCGTCCGCGTCATGGCAGCGCAACTTGATGACTGAGTGTCACGTCGCGGCCCTCGTGGGCGGACCGCAGCATTGCCAGTAGGACTTCCACCGTCGCCATCGCCCAGGCGCCGTTATGAAGAGGCGCCTTGCCGTTCACGACCGCCTCGTAAAGCTCGTCGATGACTTCGGCGCGGGGCGCCGTGGGTGGTGGAAGCGCGTCGAGCCGGGCCGAGCCGTTTTGATAAATCATGACGCCGTTTGGGAACGCGCGCAGATCCGCGCGTTCGCAGCTCACCAGCACAGTGCCAAAATGCTGGTGCGCAGCAGTGTGTACGGCGGGAGGCCGGAATTCGGCGCCCCCGTAGTTGCGGGCGTTCTTGAAGGCGAGTTCATCCTGCGGCGTGGCGAAACCAGGCCGTGATGGTCCCGCGTAGGGCTGCTTTGTTTGGCCCATCTCCCCAATCCAGCCCTGAAATTCATCGGAATCGAAATGGCCGTATCCGTTGTAGGTGAGCGACGCGAAGACATCGTTGTCGAACGTGAGCAGCGCCGCATAGGCACCTTCGGTCGGCCGGCTTACATCCCACGATCCCGTGACTGCGCGCACGCTGGCGACGCGGCCACCGCCGATGAGCCGGACAACATCCACCTGATGCGCTGCCTGGTTGAACACCGCGCCGCCGCCCCGGGCTGTATCGAGTTCTTCCGGACGCCGCGGGCGATAAAGATAATCCGTGTAGTTGATGGCGTTGATCATGTGCACACGACCGAAATCGCCGCTTTCTATGAGCGCGCGCACATACCGCACCGGCGCGTCGAAGGAATGGCTGTGGCCGACGACAAGGTGCACGCCGGAGCGGCGTGCTGCATCAATGATTTTTGCGCACTCGGCGAGAGTGAGCGCCATTGGCTTCTCGATGAGAATATGTTTGCCGTGCTGTGCCGCAAGCGCGGCGTGTTGCGCGTGATACTCGTGCGGGGTCGCGACATAAACCGCTTCGACAGCGGGATCGGCGCAGAGTTCCTCGATGGTTGCATAGCTCGTGGCCGAGAAGTCGGCGACAAACCGCTGCCGCGCTTCGGAACGCGTATCCGCGGCCGCCACAAGCTGAACACGCGCATCGCCGGTAAAGGTCGGCAACATCAAAGTAAATGCGCGGCCAAGACCGGCCACTCCAAGGCGGAGCTTGCGTTCGTTCGGCTTGCTCAACGGACCGCCACCTCGACAAAATTGCGCGCATTCACTAATCTTATCTTAGATATCTAAGAAAGAGCGCGCGAGCAGAATTTGCAACGCACCTGCCGAGGGAAACGCCGCCAAGGAAACGTCCGATGATGACAGCTGAGGAAAACGACCTGTTGTGCCGCGTCGAAGGCGACGCACCGATGGGCCAGATCATGCGCCGCCACTGGATCGCCGCCTGCCTGTCAGAGGAAGTGGCCGAGCCGGACGGTGCGCCGGTCAAGGTGCGGCTCCTCGGTGAGGATCTCGTCGTTTTCCGCGACAGCAAAGGCCGTGTCGGTGTGCTCGATGAATACTGCTCGCACCGGCGTGCGTCGCTGGTTTTCGCGCGCAACGAGGACTGTGGCTTGCGCTGCCTCTATCACGGCTGGAAATTTGACGTCGACGGCAACGTGGTGGAGATGGCGTCGGAACCCGCCAACAGTCTCATCCCGGAGCGCGTCAAGCACAAGGCCTACCCGGCGCGCGAGGCCGGTGGCTTTGTGTGGGCCTACATGGGTCCTTCCAGCGAGATGAGCGAATTCGAGGCTCCGGCCTTCGCGCCCAGCCCGGATGCGCGCGTCAGCGCCACGAAAGTGCGGGTGCGCTGCAATTGGGCGCAAATCCTCGAAGGGCAGATTGATTCAGCACATTCGTCCAGCTTGCACTCTTCCGACATGGTGCCGGCGCAAGTCGACAGCGCAAAGGCCACCGAAGCGAACTGGCTGCGCCCGTCGACCGACAAAGCGCCGCGTTTCCAGATCGAGCGCACCAGCTACGGATTCCGCTACGCCGCGATCCGGCGCCCGATCATGAACGAAGCGACGCACGACTACGTCCGGACCACGGTCTATATCGCGCCGTTCACAGCGCTGATCCCTCCCAACAACGTGCACAATGTCGCCACGTTGCTCACGCCGGAAGACGATCACAACACCATCTTTTATTTCATCGCCTGGAACGGCGCGGACAAGCCCGGCATCGATGCCGAGACATGGCGCAAATTCAACATGCTGCAATGGGGCGTCGACGTCGACCGCAATTTCGACGGCGTTCGCACGCGCGATAATCTCTACCGTCAGGACCGCGCGGCGATGAAGCGGGGCAATTTCACTGGCATCAGCGGCATACCAAACCAGGACATCGCCATGTGGGAGTCGATGGGCCCGATCAGCGACCGTTGCAAGGAACGCGTTGGTGCCAGCGACGTCGCGGTGGTGGCGTTCCGGCGCCTGATGGTGGAGGCTGCCCGCAACATACGCAACAAGGAGCCGGCCATCGGGACCACAGAGCCGCACATCGCGCACGCAACCATCAGCTCATATGAAGGCGTCGTTCCGAAGACAACGAACTGGCGAAGCCTCGGAGGCGGCAGCGAAGCGCCGCTTCAACGCGTCGCAAAACAACCACAAGCCGCCAAATAACCGGCGAAGTAACCGGGAAGCAACCGGCAAAGAAACTCTGGGAGGATACACGATGAGAAAAACTGCGCTCGCTTATGCTCTTGCAGCACTAACATTGTTTGGCGTTTCCGCCGCCACCGCACAGGACAAGCTGAAACTCGCGGTCGGCCAGCGCGGCAATTGGGACACCTCGATATCGGAAGTCGGCCAGCTTGCGGGCATCTTCAAGAAACATGGGCTGGAGCTCGAGATCGTCTACACCAATGGAGCTGGCGAAACGCAACAGGCGGTAATCTCGGGCAGCGTCGATTTAGGCATCGCCGCCGGCGTCATGGGCGTGCTCAGCGCCTATTCCCAGGGCGCGCCGGTGCGGATCATCGGCGCGGAAACGACCGGCGCCAACGACCTTTACTGGTATGTAAAAGCGGATTCTCCAATCAAGTCGCTGAAGGATACCGACGACAAAATCCTCGCCTACTCGACCAACGGGTCTTCGACCCACGGCATCGTCACGGCATTCATGAAGCAATACCAGCTCAAGGCCAAGCCGACCGCGATGGGCGGCCCGGCCGCCAATCTGACGGCGGTCATGTCGGGGCAAATCGACGTCGGCTGGGCGGCACCGCCGTTCGGCCTCGATCAGCTTGACAAGAAAGAGATCCGCATCATTGCGACGGGCAATGATGCGGATGCCTTCAAAGGTCAGACGGTGCGGCTCAATATCGTCAATGCCAATTATCTGAAGGCGCACAAGGACGTGGTCGATCGCTACATGAAAGCCTACCGAGAAACCGTCAATTACCTGTACACCGATCCGAACGCATTGAAGGTCTATGCGGACTGGCTCAAGATCACAGAGGCCAAGGCCAAGCGCACGCGCGATGATTTCTTCCCGCGTGCATCCGTAGAGCCTGACAAGATCGTCGGACTCGATACGATCGTGAAGGATGCGGTCGCGTTAAAATTCACGGCCACGGAAATGACCAAGGACCAACTTGACGACTTGATCCGGATTCCGCCGCGGTAGGGATCTTCGCAGTCTCTCTTCACCTCCCCAATAGGGAGAGGTCGACGCGCAGCGTCGGGTGAGGGTTATAGCCTTGGCGTGGGACCGGAACCCCCTCACCCCGACCCTCTCCCTAACGGGGAGAGGGAGCACGCCGTTATCCCGGCAGTTGACGCATTCAATTCATTCAATGCCCCGTCGCCAGCGCGGCCAGTCTGTTCGGATCCGGCAGTTGGCTGCCGCGCCAGACGACGTGGAGGTCGGGCCGTAGCAGCAGCAGATCGTAGCCGTAGACGTCGCGCGGGCGATCCTCGTCGATATCGAGAACAGCGAATGGTGCCCTATACCTTGCGAAGGCGTGCGCCAGCGCCGTGCTTTCTGCCTGCGCACCGGCCAAACGCAACAGCGTGTAGCCATCGCCGACGCGGTCATGCAGTGCCGTACCGTCGGAAAGCCACACGTGCGGCAATCGCGCGCCCGGCCAGCTTGTCGGCTCGTATTTCATGAAGTTTGGCTCAGGCGCATCGCCCGCCTCGGGCCAAATGATGGGGGAGTCTTCATAGCGATATCCAAGCTCGGCCCCGATCATCTCGTTGCTTTTGCGTTGCTCGACGTCGGCGATGCGGGCGAGGCTGGCTCGCGTCGCGGCACCGTCCGGCGTCTTGTCGCGGATGTTGGGCTTGTAGGCCGCGCGCCAGGCACGCCGTCCGCGCGACGCATGGCGCGAGGCTTCGACATTGCGCGCCCCGATCTGCCGGCGCTCGATCCCGTAAGATGAAAGCAGGCGCGGACCGCCCCAACCCTGCAGCGTAGCGGCCAGTTTCCACGCCAGGTCGACGGCGTCGCCAACGCCGCTGTTCATGCCAAGGCCGCCAGTCGGAATGACCAGATGCACCGCGTCACCGGCGAGGAACACGCGCCCCTCCCCGTAACTATCGGCCAGCAGCAGATTCTGCCGCCATGGGGCGCAGGACAACATCTCGTATGTCACCGGCATGGCGACGGTCTGCTCGAACATGGTCTTCATCTCTTCGTCGCTGTCGAGGACCGAATGCAGCGTGAAATGGCGGGTCGAGTCCTGCACGATCAGGAACGTCGAGTGCGCATCGGCCACGTGATAGTGCCGGCCTTTACCGATCGGGATCCGCTCAAACAGATCGTCGCAACGATACAGAGCCTGCCGCAATTGCAACAGATTGGCTTCGCCTTGCAACTTGATGCCGAGCTGGCGGCGCACATTGCTCGATCCACCGTCGCAGCCGACGAGATATTGGGCGCTGAGTTCCGACGTCGCGGTGCCGCGTTTGACGTGTGCACGTACGCCTGAGTCATCCTGTTCGAATGAGATGAATTCGCAGCCATAGCGCACGTCCACGCTGGGTAGTGTCTCCGCAACCGACTTGAGCAACGGTTCGAGCGTATACTGCGAGATGAGCTGATAAGGCTCGAGTGGCATTGAGCCATCGGTGCAGGCGGCGATTTCGACCTGTGCTTGCGCGACAGAAGGATAAGGCAGATGCAGCAGAGGTGGCTCAATCAACGACGTGACAATGAACACGTCCATGGGCGCGTCACGCGGGAAACCGGCGTCGCGGATTTTTTGCGCGATGCCCAGCCGACGGTAAATTTCCATGGTTCGGGCATTGCAGCGCTCCATCTTGGGCAAGAATTGCGGGGCGTCTTTCTGCTCAAGCAGGATGCAGTGCACCCCGCGGCGACCAAGATCGATAGCGAGCGTAAGCCCTACTGGACCAGCGCCGACAATAATGACTTGGGTATCCATCGCGCCGATTAATCAATCCTTCCGCCGGAGAACCGTCGCCCGGGCACGGTGAGGAAATAGCCGACGGCCTGCCCGCCGTCGGCGCCCACCATGCTGCCGGTCGTGTAACGCGATTCATCGCAGGCCAGGAAAATCGCGGGTCCGGCAATGTCCTCGCCCGAACCGACGCGGCCCATCGGTACACCTTTCCGCCTGCCCTCGTAGATTTCCGGATCGGCGTACATCGCTTCAGTGCCGGGCGTGCGGATGTAGCCGGGCGTGATTGCGTTGGCGCGAATGCCATACGGCGCCCACTCCATCGCCTGCAATTTCGTCAGCATGATCAGTCCCGCCTTCACCACGCTGTAGGCGCCGGCCCAGTTGTAAGGGAAAAGTCCGGCGATCGAGGCGATATTGACGATGACGCCGGACTTCTGCGCGATCATGTGTTTCGCAGCCGCCTGGCTCACGAGGAACGCACCTTTGAGGCCGATGTTCATCGTCGTGTCCCAAGCCGCCTCGGGCAGCGCTTCGAGCTTTCCCGGCACAATCTTCATTGCGTTATTCACCACTATATCGATACGTCCCCTCTCTTTGATGACCGTCTCGATGAGACGATTGATGTCGACGGATTTGGCGACGTCGGCAACGACGGCGAGGCTCTTGCTGCCGAGCGCCGCGGCGTCTTTCGCGGTGGCATCGGCAGTTGCGGGATCGACGTCATTGACGACGACATGGGCACCTTCGCGCGCATAAGCCAAAACGATATCGCGGCCGATGCCGCGGCCGCCGCCGGTAACCAGCGCCACCTTGTCCTTCAGTCGCACGGAAGTTCCCCCTTAAGTTGCTTGAAATGCTTTGGAAAAATCAGGCTAAAGCGGTGCGGAGGGGCCGACAAGGCCGCGCCGGGCCTCGAAAATGGCGCCTATGAGTGCCATCTTTGCTATTGAAAGAATCATTCCGGCGGCCAAAGCCGCCGCCTTGAGCCGCCTTACCGGACAACATGGCCGAGCCGAAGCGTAACGACCCCGCTCCTTTGAGCCCGCAACCCATTGCGGGCGGCATTGCTGCGCGCGCGCTCGGGGCCCGCGCGGCGCCCTATCTCGGCGACCTCAACCCCGAACAGCGCGAGGCGGTGGAGACGCTGGACGGGCCAGTGCTGGTGCTCGCCGGCGCAGGGACCGGGAAGACACGTGTGCTGACCACACGCATCGCGCACATCCTCAATCTCGGCCGCGCGCACCCCAGCCAGATCCTCGCCGTTACTTTCACCAACAAGGCCGCGCGCGAGATGAAGGACCGCGTCGGGCAGATGGTCGGGCAGATCGTCGAGGGCATGCCCTGGCTTGGCACCTTCCATTCGATCGGGGTGAAGATTCTGCGGCGACACGCCGAACTGGTTGGGTTGAAAAATAATTTCACGATTCTGGACGTCGACGACCAGATTCGCGTCATCAAGCAGATCCTGGAAGCCGAGAAGCTCGACGAAAAACGATGGCCTGCGCGGGTGCTCGCCATGCTCATCGATGGCTGGAAGAACCGTGGGCTCACACCCGAGCAGGTGCCATCCGGCGAGGCTGCCAGCTTCGCCAACGGCAAGGGCAAGAAGCTTTACATGGCGTATCAGGAGCGTCTGAAGACGCTCAACGCCGCCGACTTCGGTGACCTGTTGCTGGAGAACATCCGGTTGTTTCGCCAGAACGCGGATGTGCTGCGCAGTTTCCAGGAGCGGTTCAAGTTCATTCTGGTTGACGAGTATCAGGACACGAACGTCGCGCAGTATTTGTGGCTCAAGCTGCTGGCGCAGACGACGAGTTCTAACACTGTCCTCAGCCCGTCATCACCGGGCCGCGACACCGATCTCGGGCCTGCCCGAGATCGGCAGTTGGATGGGCCCAAGTCGGCAACAGCCGACTTGGGTGTCGCGAGTCCCGGTGATCCACGTCTTGCTGATCTGCGGGAAGACGTGGATGCCCGGCATAAAGCCGGGCATGACGAGTCTGTAGGTATTCCCGTTATGCGCCCCCCAAAGAACATCTGCTGCGTGGGCGATGACGACCAGTCGATCTACGGCTGGCGTGGGGCTGAGGTCGATAACATCCTCCGCTACGAACACGACTTCCCCGGCGCGAAAGTCATCCGCCTCGAGCGAAACTACCGCAGCACCGGCCACATCCTGGCAGCGGCGAGCCAACTGATCGCGCACAACGAAGGCCGGCTCGGCAAGACGCTCCGCACCGAGGACGAACTGGGCGAGAAGGTGCAGGTCACCGGCGCCTGGGATTCGGAGGAAGAAGCACGCGCGATCGGCGAGGAGATCGAGCAGCTCCAGCGCGAGGCACGCGAGCGCGGCGAGGACCACCCGCTCGATGAAATCGCCATCCTGGTGCGCGCCTCGTTCCAGATGCGCGAATTCGAAGATCGCTTCATCCAGCTCGGCCTGCCTTACCGCGTGATCGGCGGCCCGCGCTTCTACGAGCGCGCCGAAATCCGCGATGCCCTCGCCTACCTGCGCGTGATTGCGCAGCCCGCAGACGACCTTGCCTTCGAGCGCATCGTCAACGTGCCCAAACGCGGCCTTGGCGATGCCACCCTGCAAATGCTGCACGACTACGCCCGCAAGAAACGAATCCCGCTGACCGAGGCGGCCGCTGCGCTTTCTGCCACCGACGAAATGAAACCAAAGCCACGCCTGGCGCTGCGCGACCTGATGGCCGCCTTCGAACGCTGGCGCGCCAAGAAAGATTCAATGCCGCACACCGAGCTCGCCGAAATCGTGCTCGATGAATCCGGCTACACCGACATGTGGCAGAAGGACCGCTCCGCCGACGCTGCCGGGCGTCTCGAAAACCTCAAGGAACTGATCCGCTCCATGGAGGAGTTTGAGAACCTGCAAGGCTTTCTCGAACACATCTCGCTGGTGATGGACCGCGAAGGCGCGGAAGCCGAGCAGGCCGTCAACATTATGACGTTGCATTCCGCCAAAGGGCTGGAATTCGATTGCGTGTTCCTGCCCGGCTGGGAGGAAGGCCTGTTTCCGCATCAGCGATCGTTGGATGAGAGCGGCCGCGCGGGCCTGGAAGAAGAGCGCCGCCTCGCCCATGTCGGCCTCACGCGCGCACGAAAGCTTGCCAAGATCTATTTCGCCACCAACCGCCGCATCCACGGCATGTGGACCTCGACCGTGCCGTCGCGCTTCCTCGACGAACTGCCGGAGGCGCATGTGGAGGTGAAGGAAGCCGCGGGCGGCGCCGGTGGCTTCGGTATGTCGGGGTATGGAGCCTCACGTTTCGACGAGATGAATTCTTTCGGCTCCAGCTACACCACGCCCGGCTGGCAGCGCGCGCAGGCACGCAAGGGCCGTGGCGGATTCCATGACAATGGCCAGCCGCGCTACGTGCCAGACGGCGTTTTCGATGACGCCGGCAGCGACGATGACGGCGACCAACCCAGGCCTGAAAAGACCGGTCGGCGTGGCGCAAAGCGCGAAGGCCGCAAACCTATGATCATCGAAGGCGAACTGGTGGCGAAATCCACGGGCACCCTGTCATCCTTCACGGTCGGCGAGCGCGTGTTTCACCAGAAATTCGGCAATGGCAACGTGGTGGCCGTCGACGGCAACAAGCTCACCATCGCCTTCGACAAGGCGGGCGAAAAGCGCGTAGTGGATTCGTTCATCGAGAGGCTTTGAGTGAGCGACCAAGCCGCATCGGCCCGAAATTGGCCAACGACTTCAAAGTTTTAATCAAGCCCTAATCTTCGACACTGCATTCGATGGAACTCGAGATTTCGAAGGACTCCACAATTCGGACATACCGGGAGTCCATGGCGTTGCAAGTCAAGCCGAATCACTGTCCGGTTGCTGCCGGTATTGTCCGGCTGCCCTTCACGAGCGCGGTTGTCTTGTTACCACCGTAGCGTCTCGGGCGTTCCACAAAAGATTTTTGTTCACGCTTAAGGCGGCGCGTCGCTGCCGTTTTGTCTTCACTGCAAATGAGGGACACCATGAACCGCTTGAATATCGTAGGAGCGCTGATCGCATTGCTCCTCGCCACATTCGTGGCGCAACCGGCCGAGGCCTACACGAAACGTCAGGCCAAGCATGTTAGTCAGTCGGGCGATTGCTCATACACGAATGATGGACGGCAGGTCTGTGGTGGGACTATCGAAACCCGCGCCACGGCATCGGATGCCACCACCAACCGCACCGTCCTCGCGGCGGATCAGGGCACGATCATCGGCACACGTCCCGAAGGTTGCCCGCGCACTTATTGCGGCTGCGGCTTACGCAAATTTCTCGGGCTCTCGGATGTGAGGCTCAACCTGGCGGCCAACTGGGCGCGGCTGTTTCCGCATGAAAGCGCTCCGCGTGCCGGTCTCGCCGCCGTCCGCAGCGGTCACGTGATGTATATCGAGGCGGCAGCCGGGAACGGGCAATGGATGATCCGCGACTATAATTCCGGTGGCGGCTTGTCCCGCGTGCACGTGCGCGATGTCCGCGGTTACGCGTTTGTCAATCCGCATGCACAGTTGGCGGCCAATGCACCGAAGCTGTGACCGGGCAAGCGCGCAAAAGCGAAATCAGACGTCAGCCGCGTTCAAATCGTAGGTGCCTCTTCTGCCCCGGCCATAGACTTTCGCGGCGATGGCGTAGATGCGGTCGCGGTTGGTATCGAACGCCCGCAGCAGATCAACCGCGTTGGTTTTCATATCTGGCTGAAGCTTACTGAGAGCATCCACAGTCACAAAGAATGAACTCTCCATGGACTGGTCATATCCCCAGAAGCGGACTGCCTGGCGCGTTGCATCGTAACTGCGGCTGCGGTTCGGAAAGTTGATCGTCATGTTTGTTACCCGGGAAATAGACTGAGGCAGACGACGAGGCCGCCAACCGGCGGCCCCGAAATATTGCGTCCAGATCAAATCTGGCGGCCCTTCATGACCGCATCGACATCGCGCTGCGCCTGCGCCTTCTCGATGCTGTACTTGGCGACGACCTGGGTGATGAGATCGTCCTTGTTCTTGAGTGCGCCGAGCTCCTGCTCGGAGAACTTGCCCCACCTGGCGCCGATGTCCTTGAGAAGAATTTGCTTCGCCTCAGCAGGATTGCCGGTGCTCGCCGAAGTGGTATTGGGGGTTACTGGGTTCATGAGCGTTATCTCCAAAATATTTCTGAAACATCATCTGAATGTGCATCATTCAAACAATCTCCTTATGTGGCGATGAATTGCGAGAACCACAGGGGCAGACGACCTATTGCTTGAAATAAAGATCGCCGGCATCGACGGGTTCGGGCGAGAAATGAACCTGTGAGCCGGCCAATTCGTCGGATTGCGTCAAAGCCGTCGTAATTCGGCCTGATCGTCCCTATATAAGGTCACCAACACCCAACAAACTGAAACAACTGCACCGTCGAGCGGGAATCCGCTCGACGCGTGCCAGGCAGGAAACATCCCATGTTCACGGCAAAGCAATTTCGCGCAAAAGCGGCAGAATCCGCCGAAGCCCTCAAACACACCGATGTGCCGAGTGAAATCCGCGAGTTTCAGCGATCGAAGGAAAGCTTCAATGCGCTGGCGGAAAACGAGGATTGGCTGGCGAACAATTTCGACAAGATCATCCGCTCGCGGGGCGCCGCTCCAGAGGAAGACTCCGCTGAAAAACCTGTCGCCGATGCGACCATCGCCGAAATCGAGGAGCGCATTCTTCGCTGCCTCGGCGCGGCCGTCATCATGCAGTGGAACACCATCCCGACGAAGCTCCAGCGCGAACTCTTCGACACCGCAGGCTCAATGGGCGACGTGCTGAAATCGGCCACGCTGAGAGCACAGATCGCCCGCTTCCTGCATCGGCACAAGGATGATGACGAGAGCCCTGCTGATTACGCAATCAAACCAGACGTTGCGAAAGGAACACCTCATGCCACATAAGTTCAATGTCGGTCAGCTCGTCGAGCTTGAGCCAAGACTTCTTCGTACATCGACCCCCGGTCCCTATGAAATTCGTCATCTCATTCCTGCCTCGGACCGGGACCCGGGCGACCCGTGCTACCGCATCAAGAGCATCGCCGAAAAGCACGAACGGGTCGCACCTGAAAGCGATCTCAAGCTATTGGTCAGCGTATTCAGCTGAAGCGACAGGCGTGCGGTTTCGTTAAGACTGCACCGGCGGGAGAAGCGACGACTTCGCCCGGCCGCCTTTCGGACATTGATTCCGGCATGGCCGACGCCGTAGCATTCAGTTTCGCCGCCCGGCATGTAAGGGGCCCCTCAAGGCAGAATCGACACTCTTGCCCCAATGCCCCATCCCCACAAACAACTGACAGACCAGGCCGTTGACTTCTGGCTGGCGCGCGGCGCTGTGCTTGTCATCGTTGTGCTTCAGATCGCCATCGTGAATGATCTGATGATCGGCCCGCGCTGGCTCGCGCCCGCCGTCGAGCTTGCACTTCTCATTCCGCTCTCGGTCGCGACTGCATGGACGCAAAGACGCGCGCGCAAGGCGTCGACCGAGGAGCAGTTGACCCTGGTCGGTCGCGACCGACTGAGGGTCCGCCGGCTGGCCATCACCCTGACGGCAATTGTGACGCTGATGAATTTCGGCGCTCTTGTCCGCTTGATCATAGCAATATTGGCGGGCCATGCCGGCAGCGGCCGTACGCTGCTTCTGGATGCAATCAATATCTGGGTGACCAATGTCATCATCTTCGCGCTGTGGTACTGGGCGCTGGACCGCGGCGGCCCTGCAGGCGCATTCGGACCAAAACAGGGGAAGGATTTCCTGTTCACCCAACAATTGGCGGATGAACCGGCCTATTTCCCGAATTGGTCTCCGGGATTTATCGACTACCTGTTTCTGGCGTTCACGAATGCAACTGCATTTTCGCCCGCCGACACATTTCCCCTCACCGTCAGGGCCAAGCTTCTGATGATGGCCGAATCCGCCATATCGCTTGCAACCATTGCGCTGGTGGCATCTCGCGCAGTCGGCATCCTGAACTGATGCAGTCCATCAAGCGGCGCGCTTAAAGGCACCGCATCTGCGCTTTCTGCGGACATAACTGGAAGGATTTCGACAGCGAGAAGATCGCCCGCACGCTGTTGACGTCATTCGCGGTTGTGCCTTGGTGAACAGGCACGGCAAACCCGAAGCCAGCCTGCCACTGATCCGCGAGAAAGAAGCGGATGCCTGCTCCCGCCGATGCGAGAGATAGAACCTGCCCGTTGTTATTGAAACTCCAGACCGCGCCTTTGTCGAAGAAGCCGTAGAGCTGGTAACCCTTTAAAATGTCGTTCGAAACGGATTGGTCAAATCGCATTTCCGCATAGCCATAAATGCCACTGTCTCCGCTGTAGAAGCCAGGCCCGTAGGCGGCGTCGCCCAGATAGAATTGTTGGGAAATCAGCAGCGGCCCGCCGGCCCATTGGCCGTTCACCGAGGCTTTTATCGACCAGACATCCGAGAATTGCTGCAAGCGGGTGAACGAGAAATTGAGCAGCGAGAAATTTCCGGATGCGCCGGCGCGCGACAGCAAATCATCGTCCTTGCTCGAGGCGCCCAGAATGGTGAGACCCTGACGCGCCGTCACGCTCAGATAATTCCACCCGGAGAAATTGTCCTGCAACTTGTAATCGGCGGTCAGACTGAGGTAGCGCAGGTGATCCTTGTAGATCATGCCCGAGTTGTCGCGCTCCGAATTGTCGCTGAAGCCAAAGATGCCGGTCAGCCACAGCGACGACTTCCGCGTCTCCAGCGGGACGACACTGCCCTTCGCTTCAAAGGTCTCGGTTATCGAGTGGTTGTCCACCTGTTGCCGGGCGTCCCCGGGCGCAACATTGCTGTATAGAGCGTTGAAGCCCACCCGGGCACCGTCGGTCCCAACCGGCGCATCATAAGACAATCGCCCGAAAGCGAACTCACGCATCGCGAAGGGTGTCGAGGATGCGCTCAGGCTGAGGTTGTCGCCCTTAAGGAAGTACGAGTTGAAGCCGGCCGTCGCAAAGGCTTCATAGGGGCCGACAGCGTCTGCGCCCTGGTTGTCAACTCCCAGCGCGGCAAAGATCCGCCATGTCTTGACCCGAACGATGAGGCGGAATTTTCCGGACGCGGGCCCGATTTCCTCAAGCGCGGTATCGGTGACGCGCACTCCGGGGATATTGTTGGCCAGCAACAAATGCCGCTCGAGGGTTTTCAGCTGCGAAGGGCGTTCCCCGATCATGCGCGCGAGTACCGGCCGGATTCCAAATCGGTCGACGTCATCTCCTTTGAGCACGACCTCCGCGATAAATCCCTCAATCACCTTGACGCGGATACGTCCGTCCTTGATGTCTTGCGGGAGGATGACGGCGCGGCTGAGCGAGTAGCCCGATGTCCGGTACAGTTCGGTAATGCTTCCGGCGATCGCCACGAGATCAGCCTGCGACACGGTCTTGCCAAGGAAGGATGTGTAGGTCTCGGCGATCACCTCACTTGCTATGGTGCTCGCGCCTTCAATGGAGACAGCCCTGAGCTTGAACAAGGGTTTGGTGCTGGCGCGAACCTCCGTCTTGGGAACGCTCGGCAGACGAACGGCAGGTTTGGGCCTGTCCTGCCCGCCCTCTAGATTTTCGATGCTCTTCTCAGTCTGTCGCGGGTCGTAACGCGGCGGTGGAACCGGCTGCTGCGCCCAGGCGGGTGCGGCCCACGCCAACGTGAGCATTAATAATAGCGGCGGGACACCGGCCGCGGCCCGTTTTCGCGTCTGTGCAATAACCCTTGGAGCGTTCGCGAGAATCCGCGGCATGCGTCAGGCGTTCTCGCGGGTCAAAATACCTCTGGAGGTACAAGGGTAAATTTTCAGGGTTAACGAAGCCTTACCGTCACAGGCCCCCTAGTTCGGTTCCAATAAGCTAAATGTTGAAGAATTTCCGTCAGAAATGATGCCAATCGGGTGACAGGGAGCGCGTCCCCAGGTTGGGGCGCGACACATGGCAGGAGGCGCCGGTGTTGAACAGAATTGTAACGCTCTGTGCTCCGGTACTAGCTGTAGGAATCTTTTTTGGTTGTGCGGGCTCGCAGGCGCTCGCCGAAGACGCCGCCCCATGGCGCGTCAGCAAGTCATCCGGCGATGTCTGGATGACGACGTCGGGCGTTCAGGAAGCGTCGCTGACGAGTGAAGCGACCCTCAAGCCTGGCGACAGTATCCGCACCGGCCGCAGCGGCCGCGTGCTCCTGACCCGCGGTGAGGAAACGATACTGATTTCGCCGAATTCGGTAATCGCGCTTCCCGAGCAACAGAAAGACGGGCTCTCGACCACCATCATCGAGCAGGCCGGCTCCGTTCTCATCCAGGCTGAAAAGCGCAACGTCAAACACTTCCAAGTCGAGACGCCCTATCTCGCTGCGGTCGTTAAGGCGCGCTGCCGCAGTTTCGTGACGCGGTGCTCAAAGACTCGCTCCTGACCAGGAAACTGAGCTGGGCGATCGTGGCCTTTTCCGAC
>DAHUXA010000072.1 GCA_027307405.1 Hyphomicrobiales bacterium
CGACAATTCGGCGGCAAGTCCGGTGAGGTTGTCAGCCGGGCGCGCACGTGCGGCGGGCTCCGGCGGGAGCCAAGGCTCTTCAGTTGCAGTAGAGCGGTAGGGCCGGGGTGCCGCCGGGGCGGGGGCCGGCTCCGCCGGTTGAAGCGGCCAGCCATTGTCAATTGTAGCGGCAGCGGAAGAGCGTACTGGGGGTTGTTCAGCGGGAGTACTGGCGCGCGCCGGCTCGCGTGCAACTTCACGCGCGCCCACTGCGCGCACGATGTTTGGTTCTACCACCAGATCGGTGGGGCCGCCGATCATGAGAAGATGCTCGACGTTATCGCGGCGGATCAGCACCAGGCGCCGGCGCCCGTCGACCGTCGCAGCATCGATGACGGCCAGTCGGGGCTGACGTCCGCGGGCGGCGGTTCCGAGACGGTTTGCACCGAAGCGGCGCACCAGCCATGCGGTCAGCCCGATCAGGGCCAGCACAATTAAAAAGGCAATAAAGAACCGGGCGGCCAGCGGCATCTCCGAGCCGAACAGGGTCTCGAACATCAATGCGCTCCGTTCTTCATGCTGTTACTCACCGGGTGAGAATCGCCCGAATGGTTAATTTGACTAGGCACAATTTGCCGCCCTGAATACTAACAGAGCATTAACAAAGAAAGTGGCATTTTACCGTCTGACCCGATTTTCGCGCCATTTACGCCAGTAATGATGGCCTCCGCAACTCGTTCCCGCCTTTATTTTTTACCAGCCATTAACCATACGGCCGGCAAAGTCTGCCTAGCACGACGCTGCATTTGCTTACGGCGGCAATGCAGCGACAGGGCTTTTGGGGGGCTGGCAATGGCCATTGGCGACATTCCGATCCTGTCCATGCTTCGAACGCGCCTCGATTGGGCTCAGTCACGGCAGCGGGTTTTGGCCGAAAACGTCGCGAACGCCGACACGCCAAAATTCCGTGGGCACGATCTCGCGCCGCTGAAGTTCGATGATGCGCCGCTTGCCGCGCCCGGTGGTGTCTCCACCGTTTCTCTCACACGCACGGCGGGTAGTCATATCGAGGGTGTCGGTTTGAGCCCATCGCCCTACCGAAGCGGCAATTCACGCACCTTCGAGGTGCGCCCGACCGGCAATGCCGTGAACCTCGAGGAAGAAATGATGAAGGTTGCTGCAAACCAGATGGATTTTCAGACGGCGACCGCGCTCTACACGCGCAGCCTTAATCTCATCAAGACCGCGCTCGGCAAGCGCTGAGCGGCCAAGGGATCACGAGGAGGGCAACGGTGGATTTCCTCAAGACGCTCACGATCGCAGCCTCCGGCTTGCGCGCGCAGGCGGGGCGAATGCGCATCATTTCGGAAAACATCGCCAATGCCGATTCAACGCCGCAGAGTCCCGGCACCGATCCTTATAGGCGCAAGATCCCGACTTTTCGCAGCGAACTCGATCGCACGATCGACACTCAACTGGTCGGGCTCGGCAAGGTGCAGACCGACAGTTCCGCGTTCCGTCTGAAATACGAACCTGGTCATCCCGCTGCAGATGCTACTGGCAATGTCAAATACCCCAACGTCAATCCTCTGATCGAAATGACCGACATGCGCGACGCGCAGCGCTCCTACGAAGCCAATATCAACGTGATCAGCGCCACGCGGCGAATGATTCAACGCACCATCGACATCCTCAAAGCCTGAAAGGCGTAAATCATCATGGCCACACCACTCGCTGCCGCCAGCGCTTATGCCAATGTCGCGCGCATCGCGTCCGATGTCAGCTCCCTCGCGCTTGGCCGCCAACCGGCCGCCGAGGCCACCGGCGATACAAGCTTTGCCTCCGTGCTCAAGGAGGCGATCGGCTCGGTCGCCGAAATGGGCCGCAAGTCCGATGCGCAGACGCGCGCCGCGGCCAACGGAAAAGCGAATATCGTCGACGTCGTTACCGCGGTTTCTGAAACCGAGGTCGCGATCGATGCGGTGGTTGCCGTGCGCGATCGTGTCATCGCCGCCTACGAAGACATCATGAAGATGCCGATCTAGGCATTCATCGACATGACCGGCCCCGAAGTTCTCGACGTCTCCCGTGATGCGATCTTTACGCTGATCGTAGTGTCCAGCCCGGTGATGCTGGTCGGGCTCGCCGTCGGCGTTGCCATCTCGCTGCTGCAGGCGCTCACGCAAATCCAGGAAATGACCATCGCCTTCGTGCCAAAGATCCTGGCGATCTTCATTTCGTTGCTTGTTGCGTTGCCATTCATGGCCGAGAAAATGCACGCCGAAATGTTGCGGATCGCTGCACGCATTGTCAGCGGCTAGGCGCGGGCCATGCGGATCGACATCTCATTCCTGCCCGCGCTGGCGACCGCATTCCTGCTGACTTTTGCACGTGTCGGCGCCATGGTCATGTTGATGCCGGGCGTGGGCGAGCTCAGCGTGCCGTCGCGGGTGCGTCTCACCATCGCGCTGGTGCTGACCGCAATCCTCCTGCCTGCTCACCAGAAGGCCTATGCCGTCGATCTCAAGACCTTCGGGCCGGTGATGGTGCTGCTATTCCAGGAACTGGTTATCGGCGCGGTGCTGGGCCTGACCGCGCGACTGGCTATTTCTGCACTTCAGGTCACGGGATCGGTCGTCGCCCAGCAGTTAGGTCTGGGCTTTGTCACCGCCGTCGATCCGACCCAGAACCAACAGGGCCTTCTGGTTGGAAATTTCCTGACGGTCCTCGGCGTCACGCTGGTTTTTGCCACCGACCTGCATCACCTGGCGATCGCGGCAATGAATGACAGCTACACGATCTTCCAGCCGGGCGAACTGCCGTTGATGGGCGATGCCGCGCAGCACGTGACGCGCATCATCGCCACCGCCTTCCGCATCGGTATCCAGCTTTCGGCTCCGTTCCTTGTGTTCGGGCTGCTGTTCAATCTCGGGCTCGGCGTGTTGTCGCGGCTGATGCCACAAATGCAGGTCTTCTTTATTGGCCTGCCGCTATCGATCCTGCTCGGATTGCTGCTTCTGCTGCTGGTGATCGGCGCAATGATGGGCACTTTTGTCGATTACCTCCAAGGTGTTCTTGCCGATCTTGCACATGGCGGTTGAGCGGGAACGCGCATGGCCGAAGACTTCAACGACGCCGATAAAACAGAAGAACCGACGCAAAAGCGTCTCGACGAGGCCCTCAAACGCGGCGACGTGGTCAAGAGCCAGGAGGTCAACACCTGGTTCGTGATTGCTGGCGCCACGCTTGTGCTGATGGCCTTCTCCGGCGGGATGAGTAAAGACCTGACGACGACCATGCGCGGTCTCATCGCCAACTCATATGACATCAGCGTCGACGGCCCGGCTCTGCCGCGGCTGTTTCAGAAGATCGGCAGCGAGATGATCGCGGCCATGGCGATCCCCTTCCTGGTGCTGCTCGTGGCGGCGCTCGGCGGCAATATCATACAGCACCGCCTGGTGTGGTCGTTCGAAGTGCTGATGCCCAAGCTGTCCAAGATTTCGCCGGCCGCCGGTCTCAAGCGGATATTTTCCAAACAGGCGCTCGCTAATTTGGCCAAGGGGCTGGTCAAGTTGGTGCTGATCGGCAGCGTGCTCACCACGCTGATGTGGCCCGAACGCGGCCGGCTCGAGGCGCTAACGCGAAGCGATGCGTCGCTGATCATCCCGCTGTCTCAAAGTTTGGCGCTCAAGCTGCTGGGCGCAGTGGTCGCCATGCTCGCCGTGATGGCCGCAGCCGATTACCTCTTCCAGTACCGGCAATGGTACGACCGACAGAAAATGTCGCTCCGCGAGATGAAAGAAGAATTCAAGCAGACCGAAGGCGACCCGGCGATCAAAGGCAGGATGAAACAGGTGCGGCAGTTCCGCATGCGTCGCCGCATGATCGCGGCAGTCCCGAAAGCCGCGGTGGTCATCACCAACCCGACGCATTATGCGATCGCATTGGAATATGAGCGGGGAATGGATGCACCGGTCTGCGTCGCCAAGGGCGTCGACGCCTTGGCCCTTAAAATAAAGGAGGTCGCGGGCCAACATTCGGTTCCCATCGTGGAAAATCCGCCACTCGCGCGTGCCCTGCATGCTACCGTCGAGATCGACCAGCAAATTCCGCCGGAGCACTACAAGGCTGTTGCTGAGGTGATCGGCTACGTCATGCGGCTGCGCCGGATGGTATCGAACAGGCGCTGACGGGGCGTAATTATCCAAAGGCTGGGATTCCGCCGAGGCGGGCACTTGCGCCAATAGGCCCCCTTAAGGCACTCAAGGACTATGGCAAGTCAGGATCCGGTAGCGGTGGCGCGGGTGCGGCACGATCGCAAGGCTTTCGACAAAAGCCAAAACGCGCCGCGCGGCGGCTCAATCAGTCTAGTGCTGGTCGTTGCGGCGGTCCTGATCGCCGCTGCTGGCGGCCTGGTCTATATCGGCCATGATTATGTGGAAGCCTATGTCCTGACCTTGCTGGCGGTGCTTGGAACCGTCGGCGTATTTGCGCTATTTGCGGCCGCCTCCGGCATCATGAGATTTGCCGGGAAGGATCAAGGCAATCCGTTGCTCAAAGCAGTGGTCGACGGAGCCTTCGACGGCATCGTGGTGACCGATCACGCAGGGCGGGTGTTTTATGCGAACGCCACCTACCTCGATCTGATCGGCGCAACCGGCGTAAACGACGTAAGGCCGATCGAACGAGTATTCATCGGAGACCCCGACGTTTCGGAGGCGATCTATCGCCTGCTCAAGGCCGCACGCGAGGGCCGCCGGCTGCAAGAAGAAGTGCGCGTCACGGGCATGACCGGCGAGGGCGCCCGCTGGCTGCGTCTGCGTGTCCGCCCGCTCGGCGAGAACCGGCGCGACGCGCGCATGACGGTGTGGTCAATCGCCGACGTCACGCGCGATCGCGAGCGCCAGGAGAATGTGTTCCAGGAATTGCAGTACGCGATCGACTATCTGGACCACGCGCCGGCCGGTTTCTTCTCGGTCGATGCTGGCGGCGACATTATCTATCTAAACGCGACGCTCGCAGCGTGGCTCGATCACGACCTCGCCCAGGTCGGAGCCGGCTCGCTGAAACTCAGTGACATCATCGCAGGCGAGGGGGCCGCGTTGCTCACGACATTGAATGCAGCGCCGGGCGAGGTGATGACCGAGGTGTTCGACCTCGATCTCAAGAATCGCGGTGGCAAACCCGTGCCCGTGCGCTTGTTCCACAAGGTTGCGTTCGGCGCCGACGGCACGCCGGGCGCTTCGCGTACGCTCGTGCTCAACCGGGCAAAAGGTGAGGGCAGCGATCCGCAGCGCGCCGCCGAAGTGCGCTTCATGCGCTTCTTCCAGAATACTCCAATGGCAATCGCCACCGTGGACAGGACCGGCCGGATCGGCCGGAGCAATGCGCGATTTGCCGCCACGTTCGAGGGGCTGCTGAAAAGCGATGACCGCTCGATTTTGTCGGTCGTAATGGAGCGCGACAAGCCGGTGCTTGAGGCTGCGATCCGCAAGGCCGCGGAAGGTCAAAGTGGCATCGCGCCGGTAGAGGCTGCGTTGACCGGCAGCGCCGAACGCTGGGCAAACTTCTTCGTGCTGGCAGTCGAAGAAGAAGATCGCGATGGCGAGGCTGCGATCGTTTATGCGTTGGAAACGACAGCGCAGCGGACGCTCGAAAATCGCATTCAGCAACAGCAGAAGATGGAGTCGGTCGGCCAGCTCGCCGGCGGCATCGCGCACGATTTCAACAACGTGCTCTCCGCCATCATGATGGCAACCGACTTCCTGCTCAACGCGCACAAGCCGACCGATCCGTCCTTCCGGGACATCATGCAGATCAAGCAAAACGCCAATCGCGCGGCGGCGCTCGTCCGGCAGTTGCTGGCATTCTCGCGCAAACAGACGCTACGGCCGCAGGTCCTCGATCTTGGCGAAACCCTCAGCGATCTGGGAATGCTGCTCAAACGGCTCATCGGCGAAAACGTGACGCTCGAAATCGTTCACGGGCGCGACCTATGGCCGGTGAAGGTCGACATTTCGCAGTTCGAGCAGGTGATCGTGAATCTAGCGGTCAATGCCCGCGATGCGATGCCGGACGGAGGCAACCTCACGCTGCGCACCGCCAATATTACGGCCGAGGAGTGCGCCCAGTTTGCCTATAAAGGCATGCCCAACGCCGATTATGTGCTGGTCGAGGTGAGCGACACCGGGAAAGGCATCCCGCCCGACATCATCGAGAAGATTTTCGAGCCGTTTTTCACCACAAAAGATGTCGGCAAAGGTACGGGTCTCGGCCTTTCAACGGTATACGGAATAGTCAAGCAGACCGGCGGGTTTGTCTACGCCGACTCCGAGCCCGGCCGGACGTCGTTCCGTATCTTCCTGCCGCGCCATGTCCCGGGTGCCGAGGAGACGCTTGCGCAAATTCCGGCAACAGAAGCTCCCGAAATCGCGAGCGCGCTCGCGGCCGCGGACACAATGGCTCGCGCCGCCACTGCCGATCTTACCGGGCAGGGCACGATCCTGCTGGTTGAAGATGAAGAAGGTTTGCGCGCGCTCAATGCACGCGGGCTGGCGTCACGCGGATACACCGTGCTGGAAGCCGGCAACGGCGTCGAGGCGATCGAGGCCTTCGACAAACATGGCCACGTCGATCTCGTCGTATCCGACGTCGTGATGCCCGAAATGGACGGGCCGACGTTGCTCAAGGAGCTGCGCCAGCGCGACCCGGCCGTGAAGATTATTTTCGTGTCCGGCTACGCTGAGGAAGCTTTCAGCAAGAACCTGCCGAGCCAGGAACAGTACGCGTTCCTGGCCAAGCCGTTCACGCTCAAGCAGCTCGTCGCCGAAGTGAAGAAAACTCTGGTGCAGTAGCCGCGCTTAGACGCGGCCGGTCAACGCCAGAATCAACACGACGATCAACACGACGCCGAGGATGCCGGACGGGCCGTAACCCCAGCCGGAGCTGTAGCCCCAGCGCGGGAACGCCCCGACCAGAGCCAAGATCAGCAGAATAATAAGAATGGTACCGAGCATTGGTGCGCCCCATCAGTCGCTGCGGCGGGATGCCGCCATTCGCAGAGTTCCCCGCAACAACGATTCTATCGCTGCTTGGTTCCAAGGCCTCAGTTGCACGATTGTGCAATGCGGGTCTTGTCGAAGACGCTCAGCTGCAGGCGGCACGAAACATTGCCGGCGTTGAAGTGCTGTTGTGGTGCTTGAAAATAACTCCGCTCGCGCGCGGCGGGAGTGATATCGATATCGACATCGTTGCGGGCGAGCGTCGGGGTTCGATCGTCCATTCGATTGAGGTCGCCGACCGGGGCAGGTTTCGCGCCCGCGCCCACGGTCAAGGCCAGAACTATTGCAACACCCACTACGCCCTTCATGGCGAGCCTCCTTGCTGGGGAGGCAATGACCGGCAAAGCAGCCTGTTCCGCGCGACTGATGATATTTACGTGATGAATGGCCCCTAACTCGCCGCGACTTTGTAGCGCTGCAGCCACCCCTTACAAATCACCCCGCCCATACATACTCTCCTGACCCTGAATTGTCGGGGGAACCCCATGATACGCCATCGCTTTCTGTTAGCCATTGCCGCGATGACAGCGGCGCTTGTGCTTGTGACCGCCGACGCGCATGCGCGCGCGGGCGGCGGCTTCTCCGGCGGCAGCCGCGGAATGCGTACATTCTCGGCGCCGCCCGCCACGCAAACCGCGCCGAACGCGGCCGCGCCGATGCAGCGCACGCTCACGCAGCCGGGGAGTGCCGGCGCCGTTGGCCAAGCTGCGGCGCGTCCAGGTCTGTTTGGCGGCGGTCTGCTCGGTGGTCTTGCCGGTGGCTTCCTCGGCGCCGGATTGTTCGGCTTGCTGTTTGGCCACGGAGTCTTCGGCGGCATGGGTGGCTTCGCCTCGCTGCTCGGCCTGATGTTGCAAATCGGCTTGATCGTGATCGTTGCGCGGTTGCTGTTCTCCTGGTGGCAGCGGCGCCACGAGCCCGCTTATGCGGCGGCACATCCGGTGACCGGTCACTCCTTCAGCGGCCTCGGCGGCATGTTCGCCGCCAATGCGCCCGCCGGCGAGTCGCTCACGATCGGCAAAGCCGACTACGATGCGTTCGAACACTTGCTCGGGGACATCCAGGCCGCCTATTCGACCGAGGACCTCAATGCGTTGCGCACGAAAGTGACGCCGGAGATGTTGTCTTATTTCTCGGAACAGCTCGCCGAGAACGCAAGCCGTGGTCTCGTCAACAAGGTCACTGACGTGAGGCTTGAGCAGGGCGATCTGGCAGAAGCCTGGCGCGAAGGCGGCGTCGACTATGCGACCGTCGCGATGCGCTTTGCGCTCACCGACAGCATGGTTGATCGTGCGAGTGGCCGCACCGTTGAAGGTGGCCAGCCGGGTGAGGTCGTCGAATTGTGGACCTTCATGCGCGCGGGCGGCGGCAAATGGCTGCTTTCAGCGATTCAGCAGACGTAACGAGCAGCGATCAGGCGCTGCTTTCGGCGGGCTCGGCTTCTTTCAATGGGGCGGCAGCACCGGATTTGGGTACCAGCGTTGCCTTTATGCGGTCGTCGAGCCACGTCTCGAATTTGACGCCGAGTTCTCGCGGCTTGCGCCATATCACCCGGCAACGGCGCCGCGCCGAACCGTTTTCCGCAAGAAAGAGCACGAAGTTGTCGGGAATTGCCTCCGAATCGGGGATGTTGATGCGTGCGCCGATATGAGAAATATCGGACAAGGTGCAGTCGCAACGCTCGCCGTCTTTAAGCACCAGCCACGCTTCGAAACGCATACGGTGGCGCCTTGCTTTCCGCTTATCTCCGCGCATATCGCCCCATCACGGCCACATTTGGTTGGCGCGGCCCCGTTTTCACAGTCTGTTAAGATTCGAAGCCCCTCATGATGCTAACGAGTTGCCATTACGAATTCATAAAGCGTTATCTGACATCGGCAATCGCCTGCTGAGCCGTTGACGTTGCAGCGAAATCCGTCTATGTCGCCGCCCGCAACCTGGTTTTCGGCCTAACTTGCTGCCACGCTCCCGGTTTTGGGCTGCGCTCAAGTGAACTCCCAAAAACTTGGCTTGTGACCGTCCACGCGATGATCGTGTGGGCGTTCAACAGGAAGCGTGAAAGGAAACTCTTGATGCCTGTCGGAACTGTGAAGTTTTTCAATACCCAAAAAGGCTTCGGCTTCATACAGCCGGACGATGGCTCGAAGGATGTGTTCGTGCACATCACCGCAGTGGAGCGTGCCGGTATGCGCTCGCTGACGGAGGGCCAAAAGATCAGCTTTGAAATCGTAACCGAGCGCGGCAAGCAGGCCGCCGGCAATTTGCAGCCGGCCTGAGCACCGTAATCGCTTGCCTTGAAGTCGAAGCCCGGCGGCGACGCCGGGCTTTTTTGCATCCGGGACATTTAAAGTACTGGTTTTAAAGTATTGCTTTCGACGGGGCGGCCGCAGGAGACTGCAGCAATAGGGGAGAAAATCGACATGGACATAATAGCTTGCGGATCGCGGCCCTCACGCCGGATGAGCGCGCCGAGCTTTACTGGAACTGTCTGGCAGGATCCCGTCATCCAGGCGCCTGATCCCGCCCGGATTCGATCGGCGTGGGTGCGTTTCGAGCCCGGCGCACGAACCGCCTGGCATACCCATCCCCTCGGCCAGACGCTTTTCATCACCTCCGGGATTGGCCGGGTGCAGACCTGGGGCGGGCCGGTGCGCGAAGTTCGCGCCGGCGACACCGTGTGGATTCCGCCGGACGAAAAACACTGGCATGGCGCAACCGCCGAACACGGCATGGAACATATAGCCATGCAGGAGGCACAGGGCGGCGAACACGTGACCTGGCTCGAGCCGGTCACTGACGCGCAATATTCCGGCAAACCCGGTTGAGTTGCGCATCAACGTCCCGTGAGCGCCGGAATAGAAATTTATTCCCGGTGTTGTGCCCTCCCGATGGCGAGGCGACGGGCCTGTGCCAATGTCGGGAGGTAATAAGATGACTGTCGTTCGAATTTGCGCGCCGCTCGTGGCGAGCCTTGCGCTGCTGGGTGCCGCTCCAGCTCACGCGCAACAGGCGAATATGAGTTTCTTCGTAACAAGTGTCGGCCCCGGCAAAGGTGCCGATCTCGGCGGAATCGCCGGAGCGGATCAGCATTGCCAGCAGCTCGCGCAAACAGCGGGGGCAGGCACCAAGACCTGGCACGCTTATTTGTCCACGCAAGGCGACGGCGCGGTGAATGCGCGCGACCGCATCGGCAAGGGTCCCTGGATGAATGCAAGAGGTGTGGTCGTCGCCGCGAGCGTCGACGATTTGCACAGCGCCAACAACAAGCTCAGCAAGGAAAACAATCTTTCTGAGAAAGGCGACGTGATCAACGCCCGCGGTGACACGCCGAACCGGCATGACATTCTGACCGGCTCGACAGCGGACGGCAAAGCCTTTCCGGCCGACAAGGACATGACCTGCAAGAACTATTCGAGCAGCACGCAAGGTTCGGTCATGCTCGGGCACAATGACCGAGTTGGTCTGCGCGACGACGACGCATCAAAATCGTGGAACTCATCGCATCCTTCGGGTGGCCCCGATGGCGGTTGCTCGCAGGCCGATTTGCGTTCGACCGGCGGCGACGGGCTGATGTACTGCTTTGCGGTCAATTAGGCCTGCAGCAACACTGCGCCGGCTGAAAGCCTATCGAGTTCGAGATCCTCATGGCCGGGCTTGTCCCGGCCATCTACATCTTGCTTCAATGCAAATCAGAAAGACGTGGATGCCCGCGACATTGGCGTGCCGCCGAAATAGGTGTTCCCATGCGGTATCAGCTGTTCTATTGGCCGGAGATCCAAGGCCGGGGTGAATTTGTACGGCTTGCATTGGAAGATGCCGGCGCGGCCTATGACGACGTGGCGCGCAAGTCCGGCGGCATGGATCGCATGATGGCCATGATGAGAGGCGGGCGCGATAAGCATCCTCCATTCGCGCCGCCGTTCCTGAAGGCCGGCAAACTGGTGATCGCGCAGGTCGCAAATATTTTATTTTATCTGGGTCCGCGCTTGAAGCTTGGCCCGCGCGAGGAAGCTGGCCGTCTCTGGCTGCATCAGCTCCAGCTCACGGTCACCGACTTCGTGAAGGAGATCCACGACACGCATCATCCGGTCGGCTCGGGTCTCTATTATGAGGATCAGAAGCCGGAGGCGAAGCGCTACTCCGACAATTTTATCGACGAGCGCGCGCCGAAATATCTCGATTATTTCGAGACTGTGCTCGACAAGAGCGGCGGGCCGTACCTGCTTGGCCGTAAGGCGACCTATATCGACCTGTCGATCTTCCAGTTGATCGAAGGCCTTCGCTATGCCTTTCCGCAGGCGATAAAAGTCATTGAGCGGAAGGTGCCGGGCCTGGTTGGCGTTCGCGACAAGGTCGCTGCGCGGCCCGGCATCAGGGCCTATCTCGCATCGTCGCGGCGGATTGCATTCAACGAGATGGGCATCTTCCGGCATTATCCGGAGCTGGATCGATAATTATTGATCTTCACCCTTGGGCGGGAAGTGCCTTTCCACCCGCGGTCACCGACTTCGCCGATACGAGCGTGAAGGCGATGACGCAAGGCTCTGTGCCTTTATTCACCCAGTTATGGATAGTGCCGCGCTGGACCAGCACATCGCCGGCCTTGAGATGGACGTGGCCGACGTCGAGCTCCATGTCGATCTCTCCCGACATGACAACCGCATAGTCGATGGAGTCGGTGCGATGATTGCGCGGGGCCACGCCCGGACCAAAACTGACAACACGAAACACTGTTCCGCTTGAGACAGTTGTACCGATCTTCTTGCCGGAGGGATCATCGTCCCCATCGTTGTTGACCGGAAAGCCCTCGGTTGACCAGATCACGCTATAAAGCGCACCGGGCCGTTGCGCCGCGACATTCTTGACGGTTTCGTCAATCAGGACCTTGGCGCGACCCTGGTCGTCGTGCCCGGTAACGACGCGGCGGATGTTCAGACTCATTGATTTTACTCCCTCTTTTTCGCTCGGATTTAGTCTGCAGCGATCGGCTTTTTGGTTGTTTCGTGCCAGAGCAGGAACAGGCCGGAGCCAACGACGATTGCGGAGCCGGCAAGCAGCGCCGGTGTCGGCACGTCGCCCCAGAAAATAAAGCCGAGTGCGGCCGACCACACCAGCATGAAATAATAGAACGGCCCGACCGCGGACGGCGGCGCCAGCGATAGGGCCCGCGTCCACCAGTATTGTCCGATTGCATTGATGATGCCATTGCCGAGCATCGCGGCCGCGTCAGTCGGCGTCGGCCACGCAAAAAAGAACGGCAAGGCCAGCCCAAAAAACAGCGCAAGGAAGATCATCTGATACATGGTCAAAGTCTCAGCTGATTCAGTCGTGGTCATGCCGCGCACCGCCGCTGTGACGCTGCCGAACAGCACCGCATTCGAAAGTGCGTACATTGCGCCGAGCCTGAAACTGTCGGCACCCGGCGCGGCCACCAGCAGAACGCCGAGAAAGCCCACGACAAGCGCGCCGGCGCGAGCAAGCCCGACTTTTTCGCCCAGCCATAGCGCGGCGAACAAGGTTGCAAACAGCGGCGAAGAGAAATTGATGGCGACGGCCCCGGCCAGCGGCATTAACCCGAACGCGATGATGATCAGGCTCTGCGCGGTAGCCTGCGTGACACTGCGTCCGAAATGGTCGCGCAGCCGCCTTGTGCGCAAAACGGGAAGGCCGGTGCGCGGCAAGATCAATACGGCGCAGGTGATGAGCGACGCGATGGCGCGGAAGAACAGTACCTCGATGAAGGAATATTCGGCGACCTGCCATTTCGATAGCGCGCTCGAGACCGCGAACATGACGGTCGCGCCGAGCATGAAAAGGATGCCACGCGGGATACGGTCGGCGCGCAACCCCGCGCGCTGGTTAAGGCTGTCGGAGGTCAAGGGAGGCCCCAGCGAATTCGGGCATCTGCCTAGCACGGCTGAATGAGGGCGGGCAGAGGCAGCAGCGAATGGCAGACTTGCGCTTTCGCTAGCGCCGCCGACGCATGCGTGCGAGGCGTTTGGCCCGGCGTTTCTTCAACGCCCGCGCCTCCCGCTGTTTCCGCGCCCGGCGCCGGCGGCAGCGGCGGCATTGGCAGCGTGAACGGCCGATGACCCATTTGAGATAGTCGTTGCCGTAGTCGTAGGTGATTTCTTCGTCCGGCTTGATCTTGCGCAGCGCGCGGATGAACACTCGCCCACCATAGGTGTAGGTCTCGGCGTTCGGATTGCAGGAGTGATTGGCGTAACGCGCGACATTGCTGCGCGGCGTGCCGTCGATGGTGATCTGCTTGTTTATCTCGTAGAGATAGCGGTTGCCGCGCCGCTCGAGCCGGCCGGCTTCCTCGGCGTTCACGCGCGGGCCTTTGTATTCGGCGATTTTTTCACGCTTCTTGATCGGCCTGATGGCAAACAGGCCAAGGCCGGTGATTGAACGGCCAATTCGGAACGATCTTCGGGGCATTGCAAGGACTGAAGGAATGACGAGAGCAGGCGCTGCGGATGACAGATGTAGCGCCGCACGTCAATCGCCCGTTTGAATCGGCAGCGACGCCCTCATCGCCGTGCGGATGCTAGGACTATAAGCAATGGCTCAAATTTTCAATGAACGTATTGGCCGGCCCAGCTGATAAGCGCGCTTAACTGGTCCGGATAGACTACGAAATAAATGATGAGCGCCACCGGTGCCAGCATGAACATCAAATCTCGCATGGGTTCTTCCCCGTGCTGACATGTCGCCGAGCGTTCTTTCCAAATGAGTCACCAGGCTCCGTCTATAACGAAGGTGTAAAAAAATAGGCTGAGCACACAAAAAGTTTCTACTCAATTTCTACTTTCAGGCGCAGTGACGTGCCGACGCAATCGGGTAATTAGGTGCCGGGCGAAGTGGAATCGGTTCCATGATACCGGGAATTTGTGTTTTCTGGATCACGGTCGGGAAGATTCAAACACGTCAGAGCGTCAAAGTTATTTCCGCGACTTCCGTACGGGCGTATCCGTAAAACCGAGTTTGGGGACGGACCGACGGTGGCGACGGACGCGGCGTTCAGTGGCTCTTGTGGCAAGCGACTGACAACATCGCGCACGTCGTATCGAAGTAAATTCTAAGACCTCCGGCCGGTCACCGGGGCATGACTGAGGCCGCCTGGGGTTGGCGGCCTCTTTGTTTTCTCGTTCGACCGGGCGTGCGGGCGCCGCTTAGAACCCGTACATCATGATGGCAACGGTGAACGCAACGACGCCGGCCCAGTTGAACAAGGTCGGCACGCTGACCAGCAGGCCAGCGAGGGGAAGCTGCCGATCCCTGAGTGCCAGCGCCGCACCGGCAAGCGCGGCGGCAGGAAAGATGAAGTGGTGAAAGAGCGCGACCATCCCGCCATAGTCGGGCGATAGTTCGAGCCCGTGTATCGGTATCGACCACACATCATCAAGCACCCACGTTATGAGCGCGAGCGCGGCGAGCGCAAGGATTGCGCGACGGAGATTGCCCCATCCGGCATAGACCAGAGCGGCGCCGGCGAGCACCGGCGCCAGCGCGAGCTTGATGCTGGTGAGCGTTTGCGCGAAGCGCAGGAACGCGGTGGGGTGGTGATAGTCGGTGAAAATATTCTGCACGCCCGACAGCGCATCCAGAAATTCAAGCACCGCAATGAGAATAAGTCCCACGCGCAGCCAGCGATGCGACGGTGTTGCGGCATCTGTGCTGACAGCCGTAGTCATTGGCGCCCCCCAACCCGTTTTCGAATAGGGCTATCGGAACTTTAGCTCATCTGGACCGTAAAAGGGATGGCGGAGCTGCTTCCGCCGAAAAATCCGAAGAGGACGCCCATGTCGGCCCGGGACAACATGACGAGGATGCAAAAATATTTTGAGCTCCTGTTTGGGAAGAAAATGGATGAGCTTGTCGACTTGTTTGCCGACGGTATTGACTGGTTTGTCGTTCCCACCAAGACGCGAATTAAGGGCAAGCAGCAATTCAGGACGATGGCGGAAAATCACTGGGCTGCTTCACCCGATCGGACAAAAAAGATCGTCAATCTGTTCGCCAACGATGAATTCGCGTGCCTTGAATACACAACGGGCGGCACGCTCAAAGGCGAGGCAGATTTCGGCGCCTTGAAAGTTGAGCCGACCGGCCGGACGTACGAGCTGCAATGTTGCTTTGTCTTTCATTTCAATACCGACGGTCTCATCGACAAAATCCGCGAGTATTTTGATATGGCAACGGTCCAGCGCTTCGCACCAGTGACGACCGCCTAATCGTTAGTGACGATTTGGACCGGGATACCGCGTTTGATCGAATTGCTGACCGCCGAGACGTCCTGCGCTCGCCGGATGACGCCACTGACGTCCGCGTCTTTGTCCGCGGCCATCACTGCGACACGCATGGTCGCGTTTTTTGCGATAAGCGGATTTCCCTCGAAGGCGACCGTAACGTCATTGGCGCGTGTCCCCTTCAGGAAAGGGCAGTATATCGTAACAAGGGCCGGGTACTGGGAACGGGTGTAAAGTGCGACCATGGCATCATCGATGACGGAACGTTGGCCGGAACTTCCCTATGCAGATTGGAAGGACACGCGCGACACGCTGCATCTATGGACGCAGGTGGTTGGCAAGGTCCGGCTGGCGTTGACGCCGTGGCTCAATCACTCATGGCATGTCGCGCTTTATGTCACCACGCGAGGGCTCACCACATCGCCAATTCCGTGGCACGGCGGCAGTTTCCAGATCGATTTTGACTTTGTCGATCACGTGCTGTGGGTAAGGACGAGCGAAGGGCATTTTCGCCAGATCATGCTCAAGCCGATGAGCGTGGCGGAATTCTACGAAGACGTGATGATCGCGCTGCGCGAACTGGGCGTCGATGTGCGCATCACGACCATGCCGAACGAGATCGCCGATTGCATTCCGTTCGAGCAGGATACGCTGCACGCAGCCTATGATGCCGACTTTGCCAATCGCTTTTGGCGTGTGCTGCTTTCCGCGAGCGAGGTGTTCGGCCATTTCCGCACCGCCTTTCTGGGCAAGACGAGCCCAGTGCATTTCTTCTGGGGCAGCTTCGACCTGGCGGTGACGCGCTTTTCCGGCCGTTCCGCGCCGCGCCATCCGGGCGGGGTGCCGCATCTGCCGAATGCCGTGGCCCAGGAGGCTTATTCGCACGAAGTGTCGAGCGCCGGGTTCTGGCCGGGTGGTGGCGGGCCCATCAACTATGCCGCCTTCTATTCCTACGCCTATCCGGCGCCGGATGGTTTCGGCGCCGCGCCGGTGAAACCGAAGGACGCATTTTTCAGCAAGGAGCTGGGCGAATTCATCATGCCCTATGATGCCGTGCGTGCGGCGCGCGAGCCGGACGCGGCGCTCATGGAGTTCTTGCAGTGCACCTACGGCGCCGCGGCCGATTTGGCGAAATGGGATCGCAAAGCGCTGGAGTGCGGCTTGGGCGAGAGGGGGAAAGTGCGGCCAATTTCGGCTTAAGGGGCGAAATGCCGTCTTTGCGCCACGTGACCCGGCAATCTATGAGGCCACCCAGCAACAACAATCTTACGTGACTTGCGGCAGCGCATTATGGATGCCCGGGTCAAGCCCGGGCATGATCGCCGAGATTGGTGTGCAGCTTTGCCTGTCTGACTCTCGTCCTTATTCCACCGTCACCAGCCCCACCTGATTGGCGAGACTATTGGCCGTGACCGGATTGCCGTCCGGCGTCACATCCATGTTGCGCACGATGTCGCCGCCGCCTGGAATCGCCCAGCTCTGGAATTTTTCGGTTCCCGGATCGAAGCGCACGATGGTGTTCGGCTTGGCGCCGGACTCGTTGTACCAGAGCGCGCCTTTGGTGAAGACGATGCCGTAGGGCTCCGACTTCGGCCCGCTCGGCGATTGCCATTCCTTCACGTCGCCGGTCTTGAGGTCGAGACGCCCGAGCATGCCGCGTGCAAAGTCGGTGTACCAGATGGTGTCATCATCGGAGAAGGCGAGGCGGCGTGGCCGCGCGCCATCGTTCGGCAGTTTGTATTCCTTGATCGCCATGGTCTGCGGATCGATGCTGGCGATCTTCGGTGCACCGAATTCGACGAAATAGGGCACGCCTTTTGAATTGATCATCAGCCCGTAGGGCCGCGACTTATCGGTGGGCGAGGTGACGAGCTTGATGTCGCCGCTCGTGGGATCGAGCCGGCCGATCATGTTGCCGCCCTGCACGGTGAACCACACCATTCCGTCCTGCGCGATGTTGATGGTGTGCGGGTCCTTCGCCGATTTGTCAGGCAGCGGATATTCGGTGGTGATGCCTGTTTTCGGATCAAGCTTGCCGATCAGGCCGAGATTGTTGCCGGTGAACCAGATGTTGCCATCCTTGTCCTCAGCGAGCCCATGCGGGCCGGTGTGCGGCGACTTCAGGGTGTATTCGCGGATCGCTCCGGTTTTCGGATCGATGCGGCCGAGCTTGTTGGCGAGCTGGCCGGTCCACCAGATCGAGCCATCCTTGGCGGCGCGTGGATCGTGCGGGCGCGAGCCTTGTGTCGGCACGTCCCACAGATCGATGCGCGCCTTCACGGGGCCGGAGACGATCACGGCTGACGGGCGCTGCCGCTCAGGGAAATTCTTCATCAGGTATTCGGTCATCGCCGGCCATTCTTCGGCGGGGATGGGCGTATCGAAGTTCTGCATCATGCGCACGACCGTGAGCCAACCTTGCGGCGTGTAGCCGACGCGGATGCGGTTGATGTCATGGCAGGCGCCGCAGGTGTCAGTGAAGCGCTGCTTCATCGCGCCTTCCGGCCAGTCCTTGGCCGTGTATTGCGCCTGCGCGGGGACGGCCTGTGCGATTAAGGCGAGTGCGAGCAGCGCGCAGCTGGCGAGCGGCGTGGTGAGCCTCAGCGGTATTTTGGTTGTCATTGGGCGTTCTCCCTGCGAGGGCGTTTCTTCGCGCCCTTGTCTCATTGTTAGCGCCAGCTTGGCGCAAATTTAAGCCACGCGCTAATGCTGGCGATGCGGTTGGGGAGAAAGGGAAGGTGCGGGTGGTGTAGCGGTAGTAGGTTGTATTAAGAAGGCATTTCAACCTATTGACGTCCTATACAAGTATTAGTATATTTATATGAACGCCGGCTCGACTAAGGCTCGTGATTTGGCTCGGTTCGAGCCGCCGCGAT
>DAHUXA010000073.1 GCA_027307405.1 Hyphomicrobiales bacterium
CCGCCGCCACCCACCCGCGCGCCACCGCCACCACCGCGGCCGCCGCCGCCGAGGCTTGCGTGTCCACGCGAAGCTTGCGCGCGTGCGGCTCCGCCGGATCCGATATTCCCGAGGGCATTGCCGCCGCCCGCGGGCCGGGTGCTGGGACGCGCACCTGTGCTGGGCCGCTGCCCTCCGCTGGGCCGTTGTGCGCCGCCGCCACCCGCGCCAGGCCGATTTCCTGCTCCTGCGCCGGGCCGATCCCCGCCGCCAGGTCGCTGGACACCGCCACCACCGGCACCGGGTCGGGTGCCAGGCGTTAGACCAGCTTGCCCGCCGCCACCCGGCTTGAGCACCTGATCACCGCCGCGGCCACGGTAATCCATGCGATTCTGAGCGCCGCCACGAATATTGTTGTTGCCAAACTTGTTCTGCACGTTGGCGTTGTTGTATCGCACGCCGCCGCGATGCTCGGGTTTGTGCTGCCAATTGTTTCCGCTGTTATTGATATTGATGGGCCGATTGACGTTGATGTTGTTTCCGCCCCAATTGGCACCGCCGCCCCAATAATTTCCGCCTGACGCCCAGCGTCCCACAGCATAGCCAGCGCCAAATGCGAGTCCGCCCGCGATGAGTCCTCCGGCTATGTATCCGGGATACCCGAAATAATATGGCGGATAGGCCGGATAAGGCCATCCTCCGTAAACAATGGCAGGATCGTAGTACGGCACGTAGACCGTATCGGGATCTGTCGGCTCGATGACGATGACTTGCTTGCCCTGCTGTTGAGTCTTTGTGACTTTCTGCTGCTTGGTCGACGTGAGCTTGTTGTTGGCATCGGCCTTCGTGCGCAGACGCTGAATGGCGTCCATCACATCTGGCTGTTGCGCGAGCACCGCATCGCCAAGCTTCTGCGTCCAATCAAGCTTCGTGCTCATCATTGCGAGAACGTCTGGGGTGGCAACCAATGATTTCACGCTGTCATCCCAGGACTGCTTGTCCGCCGCAGCCTTTAGTTGATCTCCTTTGAGGGCCTTGTTTTCCTTCGCCCAGCGATCGGCCTGCACGACCTCGAGCGGGTAGGTCGATGCCATCAAGACCAGAGATAGAAGGTTATCCGGATACAATGCGATGGGCGCGACAAGCGCATCAAGCTGTTCGGGCTTGAGTAGCTGATCACTCGATGCGGCAGCGGGAGCGGGAGGAGGTTGGTTTTGCGCTAAAGCGGTCAATGGGGTCAGGATCAGAAATGCCAACACCAACGCCACGAGCCGGTGCAAAGCCATTTACGCCTCCACTCACTATGCAACGATAAATTAGGTCAGCATTTCATATAGAAATCATCGATCTGGGAGTCTTTATTTATATCAAACCACGGTTGTGTGTCGCCATTTGAATAGCGACGCTCATTCACGTTTGATTGAATTGAACTCGATGCCGGTTGCAAGCCGGGGAGGCAGCTTGTGCGTTATCCAACCAGCAGACTGGATCGCGCCACGGTGCTGCCGCATCTGCGCTCAGATCGCCGGCGCCGCTGCTTTTAGTATTACGATACTGGACAAATGGTGCCCCTCGCGATCTCCTATCGGGCAAGCGCGCGGATCAATTTCGTGAGGTAAATGACGCCATAAAAATTTCGAACCATGAGGAGGGGGGTCTCATGATCACTGTTCCTGAGCTGGCTTCGGAGGCGTTGGGGTCATTCCTTTCGACGCATTTGAGCCGCAGGTTTCGGTCGACCGAGGCGCATTTGACCGAGCTCATTCCATCGGTGGCCCGCCTTTCTCTCGAATGCATTGGAAATAGTGATGCTCTCTACCACAACGTTGAGCATACGATGCTCGTTACGTTGGTCGGATACGACATCATGAAGGGTCGCGCGCTGCTCACGCACACGACACCCAGTGATTACGCCCATCTCCTGGTCGCGTGTTTGTTGCATGACATTGGTTATGTGCGGGGCATTCTCAAAGGAGATGGCGCCGATGGATATGTCATCGATGCGCGCGGGAACAAAGCCAATGTTCCACGCGGCTCATCCGATGCGGCGCTTTTGCAATATCATGTCGATCGGTCGAAACTGTTTGTGATGGATCGCCTTTCCGGCAGTGAGTATTTGGACGCCGGCAGGGTCGCCCGTGCTATCGAGTTTACGCGGTTCCCGGCCTCCACAGTTGAGCCTGAAGATGATGAAGAAGGCTCGCTTGTGCGTGCCGCCGACCTCATCGGCCAGCTCGGTGATCCACAATATTTACGCAAAGCCAACGCGCTCTATTATGAATTCGAAGAAGCCGGCCTCAACAGACAGCTGGGCTATGAATCGCCAGCCGATCTGACCGAATTGTATCCGCAGTTTTACTGGAAGACTGTTTCCCCGCATGTTCAGACGGCCATTCGCTATCTCAACGTGACATCAAGCGGACGCCAATGGATCGCGAACCTGTACAGCAATGTTTTCCGGGCAGAGCGCGATCTGAGCCTTTCAGGGCCGGAGCGCTAATCGGGTCTCTCTCCGTTGCTTGTTTCCCGAAAGAGTGCGTTTATTCTAGATAGGTGACTCGCACCCGCCGCTGAACGAAGAAGGGAGAACCATAATGGGTGTTCTTCTCTGGATCATTGTTATCGGCTTCGTTGCCGGAATTATTGCGCGGTTGATTATGCCCGGCCCGAATACGCCAAAAGGCTTTGTCCTCACTACGATATTGGGTATAGCCGGAGCGCTTCTCGCGTCTTTCGCCGGCGAGGCCGTTGGCTTGTATCGGCCAGGTCAGGGCGCCGGGTTTATCGGCGCCACCGTCGGCGCGCTCATTATATTGTTCGTCTGGCACCGTCTTGTGACGGCTGAGATCATCCCCGACCACGGCATTTGAGATCGGTCAGTTCGCCGATTCGATCCAGCGGAGGAACCGGCCGCCGGCTATCCCGCGCGTGAGTGCGAGGTTGTATTCCCGAAAGATTTCAGCCGTGTGCCAGCCACCAGTCGGCCAATTCTTTATTGCATTCTCGAGGCGTACCAGATCGATGATTCTTCGTGCCAATGCAGATTTTGAAAGCTCCGCGATCTGGACAGCGAGTTCGCGGCGCTGACTTTCAAGTTTTTCGTACCAGTCCGCTCCTTGCAGGCCGGTCAGGCGATTGGTCAAAACCATCTCCGGAAGCAGTCCCCACATCGCACGGCGAATCAGCGAACGATCGATGCCTTCGGAAAGATATTGTTCCGATGGGACGCCGAAGCAGTACGAAATTACGTCCATGTCGGCGGTAGGATCGCGCACTTCGACGCCGGTCACGGCTTTCTCCGCCGCATGCCAGTCCCCGACATAGTCGATCTGGGCAAGCCCCCGGGCGCGTTCGTCCCGCCGCATGCGGTAGAGGAAGTCGTGCCCGGCTCCTTTGGCGCGGGCACCGACGGCCATCGCAGTGGCGAAATCCGTTCGGATCGGAGCATGATCTTGCCAAGCCGCGGTCCGCGTCGGGTGGCGACGGCGATTTGCCCAATTGCCTAGTTGCGCGGGCATCACTGGTTCGATCAGAAGGTTTCGCAGCGCGCCCCATTGAGAATAGGACGTGCTCCGGTAGTAAAGCCGCCACTGCCGATAGGCCAAGAGCAGTCTGCCATGCAGCATGTGGCCAGCCGTTTGCGACCAGCCATTCCAGCTTATGGTGTAATTGCCATATAGACCGCTGAGGAGCACTCGTCGCCCCCGCGCGCGGGCGCGCTGGAGGGCCGCCGTCATCCAACCGAAATTGGTTGGGTTACGCACGGGTCCATCCAGGGCAATAAAGAATCTTTCAAGCTGCGCGAAGTCATCGCACTCATCATTCCGCACATATTCAACATCGATGTTGCCGGCTTGCTTTTGGATTGCATCGACATAGGGAGTTTCATCGGCGTAGCAGCCGTGCGGCACGGGGCCATCAAAATCACGGCGTGGCACACCGGTGAAGGCGACAAGCCGTTGGTTTTTGTCGGTGAGGGCACGAGCGGCCAGGATGGAAACCGACGACGAGTCGAGCCCGCCACTCAGAAGACATCCGACTGGATGAATGCTGCGCATTTGACGGCGCACCGCAATATCGAGACACTCGCGCAATCCGTCGGCATAAGCTGCGTCGGAAGGAAGTCTGACCGGCGTGATGTCGGCGGGTGCCCAGTAACGGTGCTGATTTAGTGACCCGTCGGAGTTTACTCGGATGACACACGCGGGAGGAACGCGAAATACGTTCCGGTACATTGTTGTTACGTGGTCGGCGTGATTGAGCACCAAAAAATCGGCGAGCTTCTCCTCGCACAATTCGCGCGGTATGCCGTCCAGTGCGAAAAGGCCATTCGGCATACTCGCGAAAGCGAAAAAATGTTGGGCCTTATGCCACATCACCACATTGAGTCCGAGATGATCGCGCGCCAATGTCAGCGATCGACTGCGGGGATTCCAAATCGCGGCTGCGAAAGGACCGCGCAGTATTGACCAAACACGGTCGCCGAGCTTTTCCCATGCTACGAGGAGCAAACGCGAGTCTGGCCAGTCCGTTGCTTCCAGACGCGCGATTCCTATCCGTGCGAGCAATTCATCGCGATTGTCGAGTCGCAGATCGGCCGCGATGATTGACCCACTTGCTCCTCTTAGCGGCTGGTGGTCGAAGCGGTCTTCAGGAGTCATCCGCATCAGCGCATGGACGAGGCCAATGTTCTTCTTTGCAATGATTTCGACTCGATCCGGTCCGTATTGATTAAGCACATTTGCGACGCGTTCGAGTTCGCGCGGCGTCACGCTCTGACCGTCGAAACGTACCAATCCGGCGATTCCACTCATGGGAAATCCACCTATGCGATCAGCATGCCCCACCGAACTCTGCGAGGCGCGTGAAGCGGCCTATTTCAGAATCTGAGATGATTTTGTTCTCGCCGACCTCGACCCACGCATGCGCCGCTAGGTCATGTCCGTCTCGGGCAACACCGAGGCAAAGGCGGCTTGCTATGCCGCGCCGGCGCAGCATGGCGTGCGCTGCCAGCGCACGCGGCAAGCAAAGGGCATTCATCAATGATTTTGTGCCGACGCTCTCCACTGCCCACGAAACCCAACTCACTTGATCAACCGCGAAACGGTTGATGCGACGGGGTGGCCGGTCAGCCCAACGGAAGATGGGGGCGGACGGTATAAAACGTACGGCGAGGCGCGCCAAAACGATCGCGACAAAGGCTTCCCGCAGATACGCGCGTCGGATCGTCTTCAACTTCATCGCATTTCTTCCGGAGCAATCATGCGTACCAGCCGTTGCTCTACCAGCGTTTGCAGGAAGGGAGTGACGTCGCGGGTCAAGGTCTCTGCGTCTACGTCGTGCAGTTTCGAAAGACCGCGGAAAATCTCGCTGACACGGCGAGGCTCGGCAAGCATGCCCCAAATTTCGGTCGCCACCCGGCTGAAGTCGAAATAGGAGCCGGCATCCAAACTCAGGACAACCGCGCGACCATCGACGTCAGCTGCGGTCAATTCCTGATTCCGCACGAGGACGCTATCGACTGTGACGCCCAAAGCCGTCACCCTTTACTCAATTCACCAGTGCTTATTTTGTTAATCGATACGGGCAGACATTGGAAAAGCCATCTCGAATGAAAAGCCGAACTTTGTTGCCGGCGACGATGGCGGCCGTGGCTCGGTCGGGCTCCCTTCACCGGGACGAGTCCATTTAGTCTCACCGATCGCCACCTTTGTTATGACCGGCGGCTCCCAGCTGGTGCGCTGTTCATTGCGTTGTTCATCATGTTCATCATTGGTCTGGCCCGTTTTGGTCACATCCATGGCCGACCTCCGAAAAATTACGCCTTCAAGCCTTCTATGGGATCGGGTCCGGCATGGCAAGGCTGGCACAAAGTTTGGCGCTGCACTATCGGCCGCGGTTCAAAATTGGGCCGCGCCGCGACCTCTCTTGGGCTCGCAAAAGTGCTGACTTACGTGAGCGGACGCGGAGTCGCAGCCGCTTGGCATTGAATATTCTGCATGATACGCTTTTTGCGCCACGAGGGGTTTGGGCGGGAAAACAAGCACTTAGCGATCAAGTGCTGATCGTGCTCAAGTCCGTAGAAAGGGATCCGCCATGGCACAGAATTCAGCGAGCTCAGACACAGGCGAAGCCACGGCCGACACGCCGGAAACTCGCGAGGAAATGGCGTCGAAATTGGTTGACCGGTTTGCTTTGTGGTCCGGCGTTGCAGGACTGATCCCGGTGCCGGTCATCGACGTCTTTGCGGTCGGCGGACTCCAGATTCAGATGGTGCGTCGCATTTCGCAGATCTACGACGTCGATTTTTCGGAAAATCGCGGCAAGGCCCTCATAGCGAGTTTGGCAGGGTCGATGATTCCTGCGACCAGCGGTATCGGGGCCGCAAGCGTACTCAAAGCCGTGCCTGTCATCGGAACGATCGCAGGCGGATTCGTCATGCCGGCGCTTTCTGCTGGAGCTACCTACGCGATCGGCAAGGCCTTTATTCAGCACTTTGCGACGGGCGGGACTCTTCTTGATTTCAATCCTCCCGACTATCGCGAGTTCATCAAGCGTCAAAGGGACATGTGGGATTCGCGAAAGGGCCGCAGTGCCAAGTCCAGCGCTGAAGCCGGGGCAACAAGTCCCTAAGTTGCGCCCCTATAGCGCGTTTGGGAGTTGACCCATCTACCGCAGCGAGAGAGCTTTTGACCGGCGAGACCGAGCCCCATGCTCGAAGCCATCGTCTACATAGTATTCTGTGTTCTCACAGGACTTTGCGGCGTCGACCGCCGAATGGGCTTTTTCGGCACTTTTCTTCTGGCACTTATCACCACTCCATTTGTAGTCTTGCCTGTCCTGCTTCTGACCGGCCCATCGCGCCGCGCCGAATGGCATCGCCGGAATTGACGGAAGTGGGTTGTCGGATTCGGCAGGCGTGTATCATGCTGAACCGGCAGCAGCATTTTGTAGAAGTGTAAACGGAAGACATCACACTTATGTCCTTCCTAGAGCTCGTTCGCCGCGAAATGCACGGCTCGCTGCCGAAGCTGCTGATCATGTCCGGACTCGGAGGCATCAGTACCGCGGCGATCCTTGCTGCCATCAATTCCGGCTTGCAAAGCGGTTCCAGTTTGTGGGCGGCCACGCTTTTTGTGATCGCGCTTCTTCTGTTCATCAAGACCCAATACTACGTCACCATCACAACCACCGCCGAAATCGAATCCATCATTCACAAGATCCGCACACGCATTATGGACCAGATAAGGCGCTCGGAGCTTTTGTCGATCGAGAGTATCGGCCGCGCGAGAATTGTCGCTGCGGTCACCAGCGACACGGCGATACTGACACAAGCGAGCAATATGCTCGCCTTTACGGTGCAGGGCGCGGTCCTGATCGTTTTTGTGGCAATTTACGTAGCGTTTTTGTCTATTGCGGCAATCGTCACCACGATTGTCATCGTTTCGGTGGCGGCAACAATCTTCCACCAGAAGAATCGTCGCCTTGTCGGGGAGAAACAGAGAGCGGCGGCGTGGGAGCGTCGGCTGTTCGACCGGCTTACCGACTTCCTGGATGGGTTCAAGGAGGTGCGGCTCAATCGCGCGCGCAGCGCCGACCTATTTGACGATGCAGTCGACGTGTCGCGAACGGCCGCCAACATCAAAATAACGACCCAGGCCGAAACCTTCAAAATGATCGTGACGTCCCAGTTCTCGATGTACGTGTTGCTTGGCGCCGTCGTGTTTGTGGCTCCGCAATTCAGCGAGACGCTGGGAGGCGCGGCCCTCACAAAGACCACGACGGCCCTGATGTTCATTGTGGGCGCGTGCTTCGGTCTGGTGCAATCGATTCCGATCCTGCTGAATGCAAATGCAGCGGCAGACCGAATAGTGCAACTTGAAAACGCCATGCGGGCGACCGTTTCATCGGCCCAGCTGCGCGAGATCCCGATACCGAAGCGTTTCGACAAGATCGAGATGCGTAAGATTATGTTCCGTTACGTCGACAGGCACTCCGAGACGTCCTTCCAGATTGGCCCGATCGACTTCACTTTGCGGCCCGGTGAGCTCGTTTTCATTACGGGCGGCAACGGTTCGGGCAAATCGACGTTTTTACGAGTCCTTTCCGGCCTCTATCCCCCTGATTCCGGTGAAATCATCCTCGATGGAAAGCACATCGATGGCGATACGCGCGACGAGTATCGCGCGTTGATGTCGGCGATTTTCTTTGACTATCATTTGTTCAAGCGGCTCTATGGGGTGCCGAACCCGGAGCCAGGCGAAGTCGACCGTCTGCTCAGGCAGTTCCGATTGAATGACAAAACGGGGTTATCTGACGGTGAGTTTCGCACGCTCGATCTTTCTGGCGGCCAGCGCAGGAGACTCGCGCTCATTGTCAGCCTGCTCGAGAAGCGTCCGATCCTCCTGCTTGACGAATGGACGGCCGAACAGGATCCGGAATTCCGGCGCAAATTCTACGACGAACTGCTGCCGGACCTGATGAAAGCCGGCGCGACCGTCGTGGTGATCACACACGATGATCGCTATCTCGACGAGTTGAATCTGGCTGCGCGCAGGATTCGTATGGACGAAGGACGGATTGTCGAGCAGCGTATTATAAAAAGTACAACCACGAAGAGACGGCGGTAGCGTTCGATGGAGAAGGAGTGATGGCGAAGTACCCAGAGTCCCTTGATGGGATGCCGCCGCCCCGGCAGAAGCGCGGATGGCGGCGTTTTGTCGGGCGCCATCTGCCAAGCCTGTCCATCTCACTCCTGATGGGATTGCTGGTGGCCACCATCCTTTTCCCGTACGTGATAATTACTGTTCCGAGCGGATCAGTCGGAGTACTTTGGAAGCGATTCAACGGATACGATTTTTACTGCTGGTGCTTCGTCGGCCGCGGCACGATTCTGGATCCTCGCGAACTCAGAGACGAGGGTCTTCACATCATTTGGCCGTGGGACAAGCTCTACATCTATAGCCTGCGGCTGCAATCCACGACCCAGACATACAACGCCATCACCAAAGACGGCGTCAGCGTGACCGCACAGATCAACGTGCGGTTTCAATTGTTGCACAACTATGTCGCCGTGCTTCACAAATTCATCGGTCCCCAGTACCTGGCCTCGGTTGTAGAACCCGAACTCGGCAGCCGGGCGCGTGAAGTCATCGCGCAATACACGGCGCAAGAGGTCTATACGTCCCGCGAAGCAATCCAGGCAAAGATTCGAGCGGATGCACAAAAAAGCCTGAGCACGCACCTCAATAATCTGGTGCAGCCTGAAGCCATGGAGCAGCCGGATCCCAAGCACTACAACGACTTCCTGCAAAATTCGATCCAGCTTCTGGATGCTCTTGTGCTCGGCATCGAGCTGCCGCCGGAAATTGTTGCAGCCATCAACCGTCAAACTCAGCAGTACTACGAGATCCAGGAGTACAAGTATCGTGTTGAGCGCGAGGCGCAGGAGTCGACGCGCAAGCAAATCGAGGCAAATGGCATAGCAGCCTTCCAGCGGACAGTCAGCGAGGGGATTTCCGATTCATATCTGCGTTGGCGCGGCATTGAAGCGACGCTTGCGCTTGCGCAATCCAAGAATTCAAAAATCGTGATCATCGGCGGCGGCAAGGACGGCTTGCCGATTATCCTCGGCAATGTCGACAATGCGGTGGGAACAAACTCCAAAGCCAACGCGACTGAGGATGAGGCGGCACCGCATGAAAAGATGTCGGCACCTTCATCGGGCCAAATAAATACGCCGCCGAGGCCGGCCGCATCCGCAGCCGGCGCGCCAGCAGCAGTGGAAACCGGTAAGAGCAACCCACCCGCCGTTTCGTCCACCCCGCCTAACGTAACGCAGGCCAACCCGCCTGCGGCACCGACCTCAATTCTGCCGCTTGATCTTTCGCAAATTAAAAATTACGTGCCCCGGCTTCCCGAGTGGCTCCGATCCGCCACATCGGGGGCAGGTGCTGGAACAGGAGTACCGAAGCAGTAATTGCCGCGGCTTTTTCGAATTGCCTTCCTGTATCTAAGTCGGCAATCATGGATGTGCGCGGCAGAATTGCACCAGGGTTGCGAAGGAATCGCCGGTGACTGAAACGATGGAATCTCCGCAAACGGCTAGGTCCCGGTTGTCCCGCATGTTCAGGGCCCAGCCACGCTGGTGGTTATTCATCTTTGCGATACTGTTGGGTATTGGCTGCTACGTCGTCGGTCTGAATGTCGGATACCTCGACATTGCAGGCGCGAGGCAGCTAATCCAGCAACTTCGGGCCGATAACCAGAAGCTCAAAACCCAGATCGCAGATCTGAATGCAACACAAGTCGCCCTGCAAAATAAGCTCTCAACTTTTGAAGCCGCGTTGGACGAGATCATCCCTTCGAAAAATACCTATATCATCAAACCGAACCAATCGATGATCGTTGCGAGCGGCCGCTTGACCATTGGCCTGATCGGCGCTCCCACAAACGAAAGCGTCAATATCAACGTCAATGGAAAACAACAATCGGTCGCCACAGGCGATGTCATCAATATCACCCTCGATCCGCGGACCACGTGTCGGGTGCGAGTGCAGTCTTTCGATATGTTCAAGGTCGTCCTCAACGCATCGTGCCAGCAGGCGCAATAGGCCGTCCGAAGCGACAATACCGGTGGGAACACGGCAAGCGATCTTGCTGGGTGGCTGAAAAACCGCAAATATTCGCGCCGACTCGGCGTCTGAAGAATGACGGCCAAGAATCCGGTAGCATTGGTTGCAAGTGATTCGCCGTAACGCAGATTAAGCGGAAAGGCAGGTCGGCCATGAGACAAATAATTACCGTTGCAACAATGAAAGGCGGTAGTGGTAAAAGTACGATTGCCAGTTGCCTGGCGGTTCATTGGCATCTTACCGGTCGGGCTCCTACGATCATCGATGCCGATCCGCAACGTTCGATCGCTCGGCTCGCCTTGCGCGAGCGGGCACTTGGCGGCGTTCCGGTCATAGAGGATGCAACACCAGAGGCCTGGAAGACCGCGCAAAATCTTGCTGCCGCGGGTCGTCCAATCATTATCGATACGCCCGGTTTCCGCTCGCAGTCGACGTTGGCGTGCATCGCCGCGGCTGACTTCCTTCTCGTCCCGGTCAAGGCATCGCCGCTCGACATCGACCGCATGCTGGACACCCTCAATTCGTTGCTCGATGATGCCGGCGGCCGGCGGCCGACTTTCCGCTGTGTTCTGACTCAGACCACGCGGGACTCGGTCATTGCCAAACACATACGCGCGGAACTGGTCGAGGCCGGATTCCCGGTGCTCACCAGCGAGATGACCAATCGTGTCGCCTATCCGGAAGCAGGCCTCTGGGGAGCGACGCCGAGTCTCATCAGTTGGAACGGGCTTGCGGCGCGTGAGATTGCTGCGATCGCCAGCGAAGTCGATGGAATAGTGGGCATCAAGCAGGCGGCGTGATCATGAGTAAGAAGAGCTTGCCAAAGGCCATTCGGCCTAACGTCACTCGGGGAGGAGCCCCCGAACCTCACCCCCGAGTCTCCGAGCCTCTGCCGGAAGTGACGAAGGTAGGAAATACGAAGCAGGAACCTTCAATCGCAACAAAGAACGTTGCTGACGTCGCCCCTGACGAGCGCAAAGCGCGGGCACTAAAGTTGGTCGAGCGTTTTTCTCTATGGTCTGGGGTTGCCGGTCTTCTTCCGGTGCCGGTCGTTGATCTGGCCGCTGTCGCCGCACTCCAAATCCAAATGCTGCGTCGTCTTTCGCAGATCTACGACATTCCTTTTTCGAAGAACCGCGGCAAGGCAATTATAGCGAGCTTCGCCGGAACGATGATTCCGGCGAGCACCGGCCTGGGAATGGCCAGCTTGATAAAAAGCGTGCCTATCGCGGGAACGGCAATTGGCGCGATGACAACACCGGCCTTGTCCGTTGGCGCTACCTACGTGATCGGCCGTGCCTTCATCGAACATTTTGCTTCGGGCGGGACTCTTTTGGATTTCGAACCGCCGGACTATCAGGAATTCATCAAGGCTGGCATGGAATTGCGCAAGACCTGATCAGCCGTTGTGCGCCCGAGCGGTTCCGCGCGCGCCAAGTGCCAAGTCTTTATTGGGTTTGCCTTTTGCCGCCCGTTTTGGCTGCTTTATCCGCATCCCACCACCAGACGCCTGGGAATGCTGACATGCCGTATTTCGGCAAAGGCTCGGCATAGCTAAAACGATTCCAACGCGCTGTCCGTAACTTGGCATAACCCCACTGCGGAATGACGTAGTGATTCCAAAGCAATATGCGGTCGAGGGCCTTGGTGGCAGCGACCAGATCATCGCGAGTCTTGGCCGCGATGACCTTTGTGATCATCTCGTCGACCGCCGCGTTCTTGATACCGAGGATATTGTCCGAGCCTGACTGATCGGCCGCCTCCGAGCCCCAATAGCCTCGCTGCTCGGTTCCGGGCAACAGCGATTCACCCCAGGCAAACGTAATGATGTCGAAATCCCAGCTACGCAACCGGTTCTCGTAGTGAGCCTCGTCGACCGTGCGCACCGATACGGTGATGCCGAGGCGTTCAAGTGAAGGCTTGTAGAACAGGAAGACGCGCTCGAAGAGCGGAGCGTTGGCGAGGAACTCCACCTCGAACGGCTCGCCTGTTTTTGCATTGACGATTTGCTGGTTGCGCACTTCGTAACCGGCTTCTTTGAGCAGCCTTAGTGCCTCACGCAGATTGTTGCGAACCGCGGTCGCATCGCCGTTGACCGGATTGGCGTAAGGCTTGGTAAAGAGTTCAGGGGGAACCTTGTCACGTACCGTTTCCAGAAATTCGAGCTCCCGGCCGGTCGGCAATCCGGTCGCGGCGAGTTCGGTGCCTTCGAAGTAGCTGGACGTGCGTTTATACTGTCCGAAAAAGATCTTCTTGTTCATTTCTTCGAAGTCGAACAGATAATTGAAAGCAAGCCGAACGCGTGGGTCCTTGAACTTGTTTCGGCGCAGGTTGAAGGCGAAGGCCTGCATCACGCCGACATTGTTAATAGGGAATTCCTGCAGGATGACGCGCTTCTCGGCCACCGCAGGGAAGTCGTAGGCCGTAGCCCAGTTCTTGGCGCTATTCTCAGTACGCCAGTCGACCAAATCTCCCTTGAACGCCTCGATGGCGACCGTCGCATCACGGAAATATTCGTATCGCAGTTCGTCGAAGTTGTTTCGGCCAATATTGACGTTGAGGTTTTTGCCCCAATAGTCCTTGACGCGCTCATAGACGATATTATGGGCGGGCGAAAATTCCCTGATTTTGTAAGGTCCGCTCCCCAGCGGCATGTCGAGAGTGGTTTCCTCGATGCTGCGCTTCTTGCCATCCTTGTCGGTGCCTTCCCACCAGTGCTTCGGCAGGATGGTGAGCTGGCCGACAACCTGCGGGAGATCACGACTGCCGGTCCCGTCAAATTTAAAGGTGACTTCACGGGCGCCGGTTTTTTCTGCCTTGACGACGTGACGGTAACTGGCGCCAGCCTGCGGACTTATTTTCTTGAATGCATTGAAGGAAAATATCACATCATCTGGCGTGACGGGCATACCGTCCTGCCATTTTGCTTCGGGGCGGAGTCGGAAGGTGACCGAAGACAGATCATCCGGATAGCTTACGGATTCCGCGAGGAGTCCGTAGACGCTTGATACTTCGTCGAGCGACGGCACCAAGAGGGTGTCATAGACGAAGTCGATGCCCTGGACGAGTGTGCCTTTGACTCCGGCGATCACCGTATTGAAGTTGTCGTAGGTGCCGAGAGCAATCTGCGACGCGGCGCCGCCCTTCGGCGCATTCGGATTGACGTAATCAAATTGCTTGAAGCCGGCCGGATATCGCAATTCACCGAACTTCGCCAAGCCGTGCCGCCAGTGCGAGCTGGCGCCTTGTGCCTCGGCGCGGCTTATCCAGTCGGGCAAGTTGAGCCGCCGCCCTGCAAGCACGACCATGGCGGACGCAAGCAAAGACCGGCGATTCATCTGATGCTACTCCAGGAGGTCGCAGTTGGGCGGGCACCGTCAGATGCCAATGCTATTTGGTTTTCAATTGCGACGACAGTGGAGAGGTATGGGGAATAACAATTCAACCCACCCCTCCGGGGGATCAGCTTGAAATAGCCGATCCGCAAGGTGGTTCATCTTAGCAGCTGCAACATGCAACGGGGCGCTGGAAATGATCCAACGCCCCGTTTAAGACTCGTCGGTCCCGCGGGTCAGAGAGATTTTATTTAAGAGGCTAGGACCAGTCTAATAGACCGGTTAGCCGTCGCAGACGGACAGACCAGTGCAGGCCCCAAGGGTGAAGTCTGCCTTCTCTTTCGTCATGCCCGCCGCGATCTCCAACGCCTCGTCGGAGACTTCGAAGGCAAGGATCTCTTCTTCAGTCTTGAACATAGTCTTCATCGTACGATCCTTTCGTTCGTCAGCGGCGCCAGCAGTCAGCTAAGAGATGCTCGAAAACCGCCCCCTCCCAGCGCCATAGACCATGATCCGACGCGCTCCTAGCAAAGTCAATTGGAATAGGCCTATATCCGCAGACACTTATGACAGGCAGGTGACTGATTTCTGTAGATAAATCGCGCCCCATTTTAACCAATCCGCGGCAAAAAAACGCTCTTCTATGGGTGGCCGTTTGTTCCGCCCCATTTCCTTTTGCAAGGCCTCACATGGGGACGCGGAACCCGACATTGGGTGCGCCCGAACAGAATGGCCTCGGGCTTGAGTATACTTGGGCCCAATCGGAGTGAGATCGATGGACGGGTTCTATGAGCGCTTGATCGTTCGCGCCGCGACCATTGACGAACTCCTGTCTGGTGAATTTGAGGCCATGGCGGGTCAGAAGGGCGATACTGACCTGGCTGCCCGCCGCCTTGCCGCCTGGTGCCAGGCATCCGCCAGTGGCGACCGGTCCCTCTTCAGCCAACGGCTTGCAAGGGATGGATGGGCAACTGACGAGGTACTAAAGAGATTTGCCGCCAGCCGCCGCAAGGCCTCTGTTTCTCCTCCGGCTTGGATTGGTGATGCAATCTGGATTGAGGCGGCCCTACAAAATCCAGAAAAAAATGCCGGAGAAGCCACGGCAGGAGGTCAGACCGAGCCATATGCTTTCGAGCACTTGTTCGCGACGTTGGTAAAGCAAGCTTCGGAGCTTCTTTGGTCGGACCTAGGTCGGGAGGCGTTTGATAATCTGACGGACCCTGCACGTGTCTGTCTGAATTGTTTGCTGCTCAGAGAGTTGTCCGCTCTTTGTGCCCCGGCAATCTACGAGCAGTTTTCCAAAGCGCGAAAAGCCAGTGAAGCAGCGCGCGGCGAAGGGAAATCGAAACCAGATTCCGGGACATCCCTCTACGATCAATTCATCGGCGAAATGAAAGCTGGCGGGTTTCGGCGCCTGTTTGAGGAGAAGCCGGTACTTCTGCGGCTGATTGCCGTCATGACCCGGCAGTGGATCGAGACGTCGCGCGAATTCATTTTGCGCCTTGATGCCGATCTCCCGGCTATTCGCCGCGATATTCTGCATTCAAATAATGACAGCCCGGTTGTAAAGATCGAAGGAGATATCTCCGATCCGCACAATGGCGGTCGTTCGGTACGGATCGTCAGCTTCGCCGATGGCTCAAGGGTCGTCTACAAGCCGAAGGATCTGCGGCTGGATATTGCCTGGCACAGGTTGATCGAAAGATTGAACCGGTCCAATCCGCCAATCGAACTCAAGGCGGTGCGTGCGATCGCACCTGACGGCTATGGTTGGACCGAATTTATCGGTCACGCGGACACCGACGGGGAAGGATTCAGGCGGTTCTTCCGGCGCGCCGGCTCGTGGCTCGCGCTTTTCCATTGCTTTGTGGCCAGTGACATGCATCAGGAGAACATGATCGCGTCCGGCGACCATCCGGTTCCGATCGATCTCGAAACGATTCTCCAGTCAACTGTCGAAGAGCACGATTCCGAAGATCCGGAGGCGCAGGCCTTCGACGTCGCGACTGAAAAGCTTGCAAACTCGGTCATGATGGTCGGTTTGCTGCCTGCGTATGGACGCTCGCCTGAAAACAAAGTCTTTGCCATCGGGGGGATGACAGCAGACTGGAACTCAAAAATAAGAATCAAATGGGACAACATAAATTCCGACGAGATGCGGCCGACGAGGTCGAAGGAGGCCAGCAATATCAATCCGAATTTGCCGCACGTTGATGGTCGCTATGCCAGGTTTGCTGATCATATCGACGATTTTGTTTCGGGCTTCGAGGATTACGCCAAATTCCTGCTGAAGCGCGGCAAGGATCCAAAGGCGGGTGATATATTTGCAAGCTTTGCCGGCCTTCCTGTTCGCAAGGTCGTTCGTGCTACGCGTTTCTATTCCATGTTACTCCAGCGCCTGAAAAACAACCGGACAATGGACGATGGAGTCATATGGTCTGCCCAGGCGGACTTCATTGCCAGGCTGGCTGAATGGGACAGGGACACCGATGTTTTTTGGCCGCTTCAACGAGCCGAGCGGGCCGCTCTGCTTGCGCTGAACGTTCCGCATTTCGTATCGCCAAGCGATAAAAACGAGATACGCGATGCGGCCGGCTTTTCGATGCGGTTGGGAGAAACTACGGGCATCGCGCGCGCGCGAGCTCGCATGAATCGTTTCGATGAAAATGAGATCGGCTGGCAGATTGAGGTCATCAAAGAGAATACGAAATCGCTCTCTAAGCCTCGCGATGCGCCAGCAAGTCCGACAAGATTACTGGAGCGTCCAGACACCGCTGCGTTGCCGACGAAAACAACGTTCATTGCGGAAGCCGACAAGATCGCTGACGAACTGTCGCGTTATGCGATTCGCCGAGGACCGGGCGCCGCCTGGATTGGTATTGACTGGCTTGGCGATGCTGACGTTTTCCAGCTCGTCTGTCTGGGTTCTGACCTTTACAACGGCGCGTCAGGTATTTCAGTGTTTCTGGCCGCGCATGCAGCTGTTACGGGACATCAAGATTCAGCCGATCTTGCCCGTGCAGGCGTTGTTCGTCTCCGAAAAAATCTGAAAAGCCGAAGCGCAGCACGAATGGCCCGCTCGATGGGCGTCGGCGGTGCAACAGGCTTGGGCTCCGTCGTCTATGCGCTCGCTGTGATGTCGAAGTGCCTTCGTGATGATGATTTGTTTGCAGACGCCCACGTAGCGGCGGAACTAATCACCGACGGCCTTATCGCGGCGGACAAGCAATTGGATGTCATCGGTGGAAGCGCCGGTGCGATACTCTGCCTTCTTCGTCTCTATCGGGACAGCCGATCGGAAGATGTACTCAAGCGTGCAATCAAGTGCGGCGAGCATCTGATCGCTCAAAGCCGGCTTGGTTCAGAAGGCCGCCGGAGTTGGGTTGGCCAGGGCTCGGGCAAGCAAGCGCTTAATGGCATGTCGCATGGGGCGGCCGGTTTTGCCTTTGCACTTGCGTCGCTGTCCTCGGCAACAGGACGCGAGGAATTCGCCAAAGCGGCGTCGGAATGCATTGCATTTGAAAATTCGAGCTACGACGCGGATCGCAATAACTGGCCAGATTTGCGCGGGGAGGGGCAGCCGTCCTGGCCGTGTCAGTGGTGCCACGGAGCTCCCGGTATCGGCCTTGCACGGATAGCCATGGTCAAACGGGGAGGAATGGACCCGAAAATTCTGGCAAATGACATACGAAATGCCATCCAAGGGACGGCGAGAGGGTGGCCCGGCGCGGTCGATACGCTCTGCTGCGGCACGCTCGGTAGCATCGAATTTTTCTGCGAGGCCGGAATCGCGCTCGGGCGCGACGATCTGCGAGATCTCGCATCGCGCCGGTTGAGCGCCGTTCTCGAAACTGCCGCATCAACCGGGGACTACCGGTGGAACAGCGGAAAAAGACAGTTCAATTTAGGTTTATTTCGCGGCCTTGCCGGCGTCGGTTATACATCGTTGCGTCTGGCCGACGGTTCTTTGCCTAACGTCATAATCTGGGAATAGTCAAGTTTTCGAGGCTCCATCTCGTGAGTGACACGAAACCGCTATTCGACTCCTTGCGCAATTCGGCCGATCCCAAGGTCGTTGCGGCCATCGAGGCATTGATTGGCAGCGGTACAGATCGGCAACTATGCCGCCTCA
>DAHUXA010000074.1 GCA_027307405.1 Hyphomicrobiales bacterium
AGGACAATCTCGCAGCCGGCCTCTTGCGCCTTTGCCATGATGTCGCGGGCGTTGTCCAGCATGTCGTGCTCGCACAGCGACTTGCCGACGTTCTTGCCCTGCGCGGCGAGGAAGGTGTTGGCCATGGCGCCGCCGATGATCAGCGCATTGACTTTGTCGAGAAGATTGCCAAGCAAGTCGAGCTTGGTCGAAATCTTGGCGCCGCCGACAATCGCCGCCAGCGGCCGTTCCGGATGTTCAAGCGCTTTTGTGAGCGCTTCAAGCTCAGCCTGCATGGTGCGCCCCGCATAGGCTGGCAGCTTGTGACCAAGGCCTTCGGTCGAAGCATGGGCGCGATGTGCAGCCGAGAAAGCATCATTGACCCAGATGTCGCCGAGCTTGGCGAGGGCATCGACGAACGCGGGATCGTTCTTTTCTTCGCCCGGATGGAAGCGGGTGTTTTCGAGGCAAAGGATGTCGCCGGGCTTCATGGCAGCGACCGCACGCTCGGCCGGCTCGCCAATGCAATCGTCGACGAATTTTACCGGCCGCTTGATGATGCGCGCGACCTCGGCTGCGACAGGCTTCAAGGATTGCTTTGGATCGCGTCCCTTCGGCCGCCCGAAATGCGACAGCAGGATCACCTTGCCGCCCTTGTCGGCGATCTCGGTGATGGCGGGCGCTGCGCGCTCGATACGTGTCGAATCCGTGACGACGCCGTTCTCTACCGGCACGTTAAGATCGACGCGCACCAAAATGCGTTTGCCCTTCACGTCGACATGGTCGAGGGTGCGAAACGCAGTCATCAGCCGCCCCGCCGCGGTCGTCAGAGCAATTTGCCCATCGCCACGGCGGTGTCCGCCATGCGGTTGGAGAAGCCCCACTCGTTGTCGTACCAGGACATCACGCGCACCAGCGTGCCGTTCATGACCTTGGTCTGATCCATGTGGAAGGTGGACGAGTGCGGGTCGTGGTTGAAATCGATAGAGACGTTGGGATCGTTCGTGTAGGCGAGGATACCCTTGAGTTGCTGCTCCGCAGCGCGCTTCACGGCGTCGTTGACCTCTTCCTTTGTCGTCTGCTTCTTCGCGACAATCTTGAGGTCGATCACCGAGACGTTTGGTGTCGGCACGCGAATGGCGCCGCCGTCGAGCTTGCCCTTGAGCTCGGGCATCACCAGGCCGATGGCCTTGGCGGCGCCGGTGGAGGTCGGGATCATCGACAGCGCGGCCGCGCGGGCGCGGTAGAGATCCTTGTGCATGGTGTCGAGTGTCGGCTGATCGCCGGTATAGGCGTGGATCGTTGTCATGAATCCGGTCTCGATCCCGACCGCATCGTTGAGCACCTTCGCGACAGGCGCAAGACAATTGGTCGTGCAGGACCCGTTGGAGACGATCTTGTGCTCCCTGGTCAGCTTGTCGTGGTTGACGCCAAAGACCACGGTGAGATCGGCGCCGTCGGCGGGTGCGGAGATCAGTACGCGTTTGGCGCCGGCAGTCAGATGCGCCGAAGCCTTGTCCTTCGCGGTGAACAAGCCGGTGCATTCGAGCGCAATATCCACGCCGAGATCCTTCCAGGGCAGCTTCGACGGATCGCGCTCGGCGGTGACTTTAATGGCGCCATTGCCGACGCTGATCGTGTCGCCCTTGACGGTCACTTGGCCCGGGAAGCGGCCGTGCACGCTGTCATAGCGCAGCAAGTGGGCATTCGTTTCCACCGGTCCGAGATCGTTGACGGCGACAACCTCGATGTCCCTGCGATTGGCTTCGGCGATGGCGCGCAGGATATTGCGGCCGATGCGGCCGAATCCATTAATGGCAACCCGTACTGTCATAAAAGTCGCTCCCGGCTCGTTCAGTCTGCCGCGGCACGATGTACCACGACACATATAGTCATCAGTTACATCTTCCCAAGTTTGGTTAGCGCCGCATGCGCGACTGCATCCGCGGTAATTCCAAACTTCCTGTAGAGTTCCTTGTATGGCGCGCTCGCCCCGAACGAGGTCATGCCGATAAAAATGCCGTCGGAACCGATGATGGCATCCCAGCCCTGACGAACAGCAGCTTCCACGCCGATCTTGACCCGCGCGTCGCCGATGATGGCGCGGCGGTATTCTTCCTTCTGTTCCAGGAATAGTTCGAAGCAAGGAACCGAAATCACACGCGCCGCGACGCCGCGCGCGGCCAAAAGTTTTGCACCTTCGACGGCAATCGCGACTTCGGAACCGGTGGCGAAGATCGAGACGTCTGAGCGGCCGTCGGGGCCTGCTATCTCGTAGGCACCACGTGCGCAAATGTTGTCGCTGTCGAGCCTGTTGCGCAGCTGCGGCAGGTTCTGTCGCGTAAGGGCGAGTATGCTCGGCCTGTCACTGTTTTCGAGCGCGAGTTGCCAGCACTCGGTGGTTTCCACTGCGTCGCAGGGACGGAACACCAACAGGTTCGGAATCGCACGAAGCGCGGCGAGATGCTCGATCGGTTGATGCGTCGGCCCATCTTCACCAAGACCGATGGAGTCATGGGTCATGACATGCACAACCCGTTTGCCCATCAGCGCAGCGAGCCGAATGGCCGGGCGGCAGTAATCGGAAAAAACCAGGAATGTTCCAGAGTAAGGAACAATGCCGCCGTGCAGCGCCATGCCGTTCATCGCCGCGGCCATGCCGTGCTCCCGCACGCCGTAGTGGATGAAGCGGCCAGAGAAATCGGCGGGCGAGATCGTCTTCATGCCTTTGATGCGTGTGTTGTTGGAGCCGGTAAGGTCGGCCGAGCCACCAATCATTTCGGGCAGTGCCGGTATGAGACTTTCGAGCGCGAATTCGCAAGCCGTGCGGGTGGCAATGTCCTTCGGTTGCGCCGCGAGTTTTTCTTTGACTGCGCGCACTGCATCCTTGAGCGCTTGCTTCGGCAAATCGCCTTTCATGCGGCGCTCGAATTCGGCGCGGTTGCTGCTGTCGAGCGCGGCCAGCTGTTTCTTCCAATCCGCATGCGCGCTTTTCGAGCGCGTTCCTACCGCACGCCAGGCCTTCAGAATATCGGCCGGCACCTCGAATGGTGCGGATGTCCAGCCAAGCGCTTTGCGAGCACCGGCGATTTCGTCTGCGCCCAGTGGAGACCCGTGCGATTTTTCCGAGCCCTGCTTGGTGGGAGCACCAAAGGCGATCTTGGTCCTGCAGGCGATCAAAACGGGCTTGTCGGATGTCTGCGCCTTTTCCAGTGCTGTGCTGATTGCCGCCGGATCGTGTCCGTCGATTCGCGACGCGGTCCAACCGGCAGCCTCGAAGCGCTTCAACTGATCGACGCTGTCGGCAAGCGACAATGCGCCGTCGATCGAAATGCCGTTGTCGTCGAACAGAACGATCAGTTTGTTGAGCTTGAGATGGCCAGCGAGCGCGATCGCTTCCTGACTGATGCCTTCCATTAGATCGCCGTCAGAGGCGATCACGTAGGTCTTGTGGTTGACGACGGCGTCGCCGAACACGGTGGCGAGATGCTTTTCAGCGATTGCCATGCCGACCGCGTTGGCGAGCCCTTGCCCAAGCGGACCCGTGGTGGTTTCGACGCCAGGCACGTGGCCGAATTCCGGGTGGCCGGCAGTTTTTGAACCGAGCTGGCGGAAGCGCTTGATCTCATCGAGCGTCATCGCTTCAAAGCCGGTGAGATAGAGCAGGGCGTAGAGCAACATCGAGCCGTGACCCGCCGAGAGCACGAAGCGATCGCGATCAGCCCAGGCTGGATCGGCCGGGTCGAATTTCAAAAAGCGCGAGAAGAGCACGGTCGCCACGTCGGCCATGCCCATCGGCATGCCCGGATGACCGGACTTGGCCTGCTCCACTGCGTCCATCGCCAGCGCGCGAATCGCGTTGGCCATGCTCGCGTGAGCAATGACAGGACCAACGGCCGGTTGCTCGCGACGCTCTGCGGGCGCCGCGGCTGCCGTCGGCGAGGCTTTTGCGCTCATGAAAGGGCCTTTTGGCCGGTGGATAGCATGTAAGTCCTTTGAGTCAATGTGACCGCCGCCGCGCTCATCGGCCATGCACAGGGTGACGAAAACAGCTGGGCAAATCGTCCGCCAAGCGTTGACTGTACCGTCGCGCAGCACGTAAAGTTCTTTGCCTAAATATCTGCTGCCGCAAGACTTTTTGGTGCGGATCAAGGCAATGACGGAGCAAAGCGCAATCGATACTGCGGTCAGGCGCCTGGCGCTCGCGCTCGACGCGCTCGATGCCGCAGTCGAGCGGCGAAAGCAGGCTGACCGTAACGAAGAAGGCCTCGCCGCCCAGGTGCAGGCGCTTGGTGTCGATCGCACACGACTTGCCGCAGCGCTCGACGGTGAAACCGCTCGCTCGCGGCGGCTGGAGACGACAAACCGCGAGATCGCCGAGCGTCTGGACACAGCGATCGCATCAATCCAGTCGGTGCTGGACTTGAACGAGTGAACGCATGGCCCAGGTCGTCACCACCATCGCCGGCCGTCAATTCCGCCTCGCTTGCGAGGATGGGCAGGAAGATCACCTGCAGGCGCTCGCCAAGGAAGTCGACCAGCGCATCATCGATCTGCGTCGCAAGTTCGGCGAAATCGGCGACACCCGCCTCACTGTGATGGCGACACTGATGGTTGCCGACGAATTGGTTGAAGCAATGCAGAAGATGCGCCGCCTGGAGGAGGACGTCGCCGCCTTGCAGGATGCGCGCCTCGTCGCCGCTGATCGCGCCAAAGCCGCATCCGATGCTGTCGTGGGAGCTTTCAATTCCGCGGCCGAACGCATCGAAGGCATCACGAAGAAACTTAACCAAACGGTCGGCAACGGCAGCGTAGCGATAGGATGAGGCGGCTTTAACCGCTTTTCGCAAGCGGCGAGGAGTGCTGTGGCGCTCCCCTTGCTTAATGACTACATTGCTTATGCGGGGCTGCGAGGTGCGACGGAGAAAATTCCCCGGGGCCTTACGATCCTAACGGGAGCTGTCCCTGGCCGGGACCGTGGTTTCGGTCATATGGCGCCCACCTACTTATGTAGGTTCCCGGGATCACACTCCGACGGCCATCGCGGCTCCGTACTTTTTCTCAGTATTGCGCTTTAATTGTCATGGCCGGACTTGTCGCCGCAGTTCGGGCTTACCCGATCTGCGGTTAATTAGATTTATGCAACTCGGGCCTGCCCGAGTTGCATATGCCATCCACGTCTTTGATGATGACAACTCCTGAAGACGTGAATGCCCGGCACAAGGCTTGTGCTTCGGGCCGGCCGTTGGCCGGACCTGAGTGCCGGGCATGACGGAGCAAATGTGAGCGCACCCGACGCAACCGTCGCCGATCAAAAAGCGCGCTTCCGTGCACAGGCTCTCGCATTGCGTGACGCGCTGCCTGCGGCTGTGCGTGCTGCTGCCGCTGAGGCGATCGCGGCGCGGCCTTTCCCGATAAAATTCACGGGCGGCACGATCGTCTCCGGTTTTTCGCCGATGAAGAGCGAAATCAATCCAGTTCCGCTGATGCGCAAGCTCGCGGATGCCGGTGCGAAGCTTGCGCTGCCTGCGATCGCCGGCCGCGGCAAGCCGCTGATCATGCGCGCGTGGATATTTGGTGAGCCGTTGGCCTCCGGCCGGTGGGGCATTCGCGAGCCGGTGCCGGAGGCACCTGAGGTTGCGCCTGACATCCTCATTGTTCCGCTCGCTGCCTTCGACCGTGCCGGCCATCGCATCGGATACGGTGCGGGCTACTACGACATGACCATCAATGCGTTGCGCGCAAAGAAGAAGATCACCGCCATCGGCATCGCCTTCGCAGCCCAGGAGATTCAGTCTATCCCGGCTACTGAACGCGACGCGCGGCTCGATCTCGTGCTAACGGAAAGCGAAGTGATCGATTTTCGCAGCGCATGATTCCGGGTTTTCAGAACGTGCGCGAATAGATAAAGAGATTGAACTTATGCGTATCCTTTTCATCGGCGATGTCGTTGGGCGCTCCGGACGCACTATTGTGATCGAGCGGCTCCCGGGCCTCATCGCCGGATGGAAGCTCGATCTGGTCGTGATCAACGGCGAAAATGCGGCCGGCGGTTTCGGCATCACCGAGGTCATCTACAACGAGCTCATCGATGCCGGCGCAGATGCCATCACGCTTGGCAACCATGCGTGGGATCAACGCGAGGCGCTGGTGTTCATCGAACGGGCGCCCCGTCTGATCCGCCCGCTCAATTATCCCAAAGGCACACCCGGCCGTGGCGCCGCCTTGGTCGACACAAAGAGCGGCAAGCGCGCGCTGATCATCAATGCCATGGGTCGTATTTTCATGGATCCGCTCGATGATCCCTTTGCCGCGATCGAACGTGAGCTTTCCGCCTGCGCACTCAAGTCGGGCGCGGACGCGATCGTCATCGATTTCCATTGCGAGGCCACCAGCGAGAAGCAGGCCATGGGCTATTTTACCGACGGCCGCGCGAGCCTCGTGGTGGGCACGCATACGCATGCACCAACCGCCGATGACAGGATTCTGCCGAACGGCACAGCCTTCGTGTCGGATGTCGGTATGACCGCCGACTACGATTCCATCATTGGTATGAATAAGGATGAGCCGCTGAACCGTTTTCTGCGCAAGCTCCCGGGCTCGAAATTCGAAGCGTCAAATGGCCCCGCAACGCTGTGCGCGCTTGCCGTCGAGACTGATGATATCACCGGCCTTGCTCGCAAGGTGGGGGCTGTGCGGCTCGGAGGTATTCTGCAAGAGACGCGCCCGAAGTTCTGGGACTGAAAAATATTTAAACCTGTGCCGGTTGACCGCGAATCCCGTCAGTGATTCGGTAGGTGAAGTTGATTCGCCGGCATGTGCTGGGTCCGGCATAGTGACCTCGGCACGGACGCCCATGAATCTGCACGTCGATAGCAATCTTGCTCTGGAACTGCCGTCCGACGTCACGCCCCAATCGCCGGCGCCAAAAAGGAAATCAGAGCCTCGGGCTGAGCTGGCCTCTCAGTTTGTCCCTTCGGGCGCCCGCGTGCTCGATCTCAGCGGCGATCAGGCGCTTCAGCCTCTGTTGCCGGGCGGCTGCAATTACAGCGGGATCGGCGGCGGCAGCATGAAACGTCCAGCGCTTGCATGCGATCTGGATGCCGGCCATTTCCCCACCGAGGCGGCGTCACAATGCGATGTCATCGTGATGCTCGGTGTGCTCGAGCGGATCGCGGACGTCGAGAACCTGTTCACCCACCTGCGCTTCTGCAAGCGCGACATCATCCTCAGCTATTACGCGACTGACCTGGCCAAGGGTCTCGATCGTGGCGCGCTTGGTTTTGCCAATCACCTGAGCTTCTACGATCTGGCGCTGCTGTTCGATCGCTACGGCTTCCGCATCGAATGCACGACTCCGATCGACGACACTCAAGTGCTGATACGGCTCACGCCGACGGAATGGCTCGCGCCGGCTGCGCCGTGCAGCGTTGCGGTGATCGCGGATGAGGCCGCGGGAAATTTCGGCGCGCGGCTCGGCTGCCAGATGATCAATGCATTGTTACCGGGCGAGGCGGAGGTGGATCATCTGACCTTCCGCACACTCAATGCGGCGCGCGCCGGCTACGATTTGGTCATTCTTGGCACAGGCAACGGCCTCTTCCCACCCCTTCTTGGAGAGGAGGTGCTCGATATCGTTTCGCGAGCCAAGGCGGCAATTGGCATTTTCGGCACGCAAGGTCGGGAGCTGATCTCGCGTCCGACGCTCGACCGTCTGATCGACCGGCTCGACACATGGTTCGCACGTTATGAAGATGATGTGCTGATGTATGGACGCGGACGCAGCAACGTCGTTCATATCGGAGACTGGCTGATCGACCAATTTCCGCTCACGCGGGCAAGCAACGACGAACCTTTGGTCGTCGACAACGAACTCGGTCAGGAACTTGCCCTCGACCGCGCTATCAGTACCATTCAAAGGCACAAGCAGGTCTATTCGACCGTGCCGACAGCGCTGCTTTGCGCTCTGACGTCTGCGGAGCTTGCGGCCTACGCCGAAATTCCGGGGCAGCAACCCGACCTCGCGACCGGTCAATTCCGCAGCATGCTGATTGACGTGTTTGGCCGCGCCTATCCGGAACAGAAATTCTTTCTTATCGACCGGGACCCAATCACTCGCTACAAGGCGCGTGTCCACCGCAACGTGGCGAAGGTCGGCGCGCGCATCGGATCGATCCTGCGCAACGTGGCGGTTGCGGCCTAAAAACCGCTTTCACCGATATTTATTTTCCTGCGCGGTCGGCCTATATAGCCGCCGGCATCAACAGACATCGCAAGTTTCACCATGGCCGGTCATTCCCAATTCAAGAACATCATGCACAAGAAGGGGCGTGCGGATAAGGCACGCTCGAAGCTGTTCGGCAAGCTTGCGCGTGAAATCACGGTGGCCGCCAAGCTCGGCATGCCAGACCCGGCATTCAATCCGCGCCTGCGGGCTGCGGTCCTTGCAGCCCGTGCCGAAAATATGCCGAAGGACAATATCGAGCGGGCCATCAAGAAATCGCAAGGCGGCGACACCGAAAGCTACGATGAGATTCGCTACGAGGGCTACGGGCCGGGCGGTGTGGCCGTGATCGTAGAGGCGCTGACCGACAACCGGAACCGCACCGCAGGTGAGGTGCGCGCGATCTTCTCGAAGAACGGCGGCAATCTGGCCGAGACCGGCGCCGTCTCGTTCATGTTCAATCATGTTGGTGTGGTCGAATACGACGCGAAAGTCGCCAGCGCCGATGCCATGCTGGATGCGGCGATCGAAGCTGGCGCAGAAGACGTGACGTCAAACGAGGACGGTCATCAGGTCGTGACAACCCCCGCGACACTCAACGACGTCGCCAAGGCGCTCGAAGCCAAATTCGGCGAGCCGCGCAAGTCATCGATGCTATGGAAACCGCAGAACACCATCGCACTCGACGACGAAGCGGGCGAAAAGATTCTCAAGCTGATGGAATCGCTCGACGACAGCGACGATGTGCAAAACGTCTACGCCAATTTCGAAGTGTCCGATGCGCTCGTGCAGAAGATGAGCGCGTAGGGACATTCCGTCATGGCCGGGCTCCTCCCGGGGCCGGGCACGACATGCTTCAGCCGTTAAACTCCAGAATATAGAGCCCGGCATTGTAGTCGGTCGCGTAGATCAATCCCTTTGCATCCACGAAGACGTCTGCTGATTGGATCACACGAGCGCGGTTGGGGCGCGTGTCCGCGAGCTTTGCCGGCTGCGGCGGCACCAACGCGCCGACTTCTTTTGGCCCGAAGGCGTTGGAGATATCAAAGACGCGGATTCCCGCATTTTGGTAGGTCGCAAAAATCAGTTTGGAGCTGACGAACGTGCCGGGCCGGTTCTCGTGGATATTGTGTGGGCCGAAGTGGCCGCCTTTGGCCTTGTAGTCGGCGTCCGCCGGAGTCGGAAACGCGGAGATGCTGACGGGGTTCTCGCGCACGCGGTTGTCGAAGACCCAGATCAGTTTCAGCCCGTCTTCCTGATGGTCGAGCACGGCCTCATCCAGGACCACCAGCAGATCGCGATCCGGCAATGGCAGGCAATTGTGCGTACCGCCGCCGAAAGGCGGTGACCAGTTCCTGTGCACGATCAGCTTCGGTTTGGCGCGGTTGGCGATGTCGAGCACCACCATGCCTGCATCGCGCCACGCAGCATACGCGGTGTCACCATGAATGATCGCATGATGGAGGCCATAGCGACGCGCGGCAGCCCATGACGGCGCTTCTCCCGCTGCCAGATTCATGCCGGGAATCCACCAGCGCCCCGCTTCGCGCGGCTCTGCCGGATCGCTCATGTCGACGGTCATGAAGATGTAGTCGGTAAATCCGTCGAGCAGTGCCGACACATAGGCCCATCGTCCGCCGGTGTACCAGACGCGGTGAATGCCGCCGCCTTCGACCGGCATGAAGCCGATGCGGCGCGGCGCCTCCGGCTTGCTGATGTCATAGACGGCGAGGCCCGCGCTCCAGTCGCGCGTCCGCTTTGCTTCCGCGGTACCGACGGTCTTGCCGAGCGCGCCGCTGTAATATGCGCGCTCGTCGGCGAATTCAGCGGCAGCGAACATATCCTTGGCATGGATCACCAGCATCAGGTCGTCGTGCACCTGCAAATGGATATTCCAGGTGTTCGGCGGCGCGGCTGCGTAGTTCACGGCGCGTGGATTTTTGGCGTCGCGCACGTCGATGACGGAAACGCCCTTGGAGAACATGTGCCCGACATAGGCGTAACCGCGATGAACCATCACCTGCACGCCATCGGGTCGGCCGCCCTGATCGGAGTGACCGACGATACGCATGTTGCGCGCGTAGTCTGGCTTCGGGAGATCGGTCATCACCCACTCTCTGTCATCATCCGCAAAGGCGGATGATCCAGTAGCCACCAACGCCTCATTTCAATCTCCTGGTTTGCGTTACTGGATGCCCCGCCTGCGCGGGGCAGAGCGATCATTTGTAGGCGTCGAGGAAATTCGGCACGGCGATCCAGTCCAGCATGGCGCCATCGCTTTGCAGGAGGTCATGCATACGACGGTCTTCCTCAGTCTTGAGATTGACGCCGAGGTGTGTGCCGAGCTTGCGTCCGTGCAGGACAATATTGTTGCCGATTGGTTGGCGCTCCGCGTTATAGGCCTTGAGCGCGGCGTCGACGTCATCATGGTCGCGCAAATGTTTTGCCAGCGCCTGCGCGTCGGTGCCCGCCTTGGCCATGCCGAAGCCCATATGCGGCCGCGCGTTCGCGGCGGCGTCACCGACCATGGCGACGCGGCCAAATACAATTGCAGGAGCGGTGAAATCATAAATTGGCGTGATGAACGGTTGCTTGATCTTCATCAGCGCGTCGAGCAGGGCAGGCGGCAAGATCTCGCGCGCATCCTTGTACATGTCGGCAATGAGGTCTTTACGGATCAGCGGCGGTGGCACTGAATATTCGTGCTGCACGCCAACCTCGTCGACATTCATGTCGCGCAGCTTTGCGGCATTGGCAACGCGATACCAGATGAAATTGAAGCGGCGCTTTCCTGGCCGCAGATCGTTGTCGAATCCGGCGATCGGGTAGGTGATCACCTGCTGCTGTTTGGGGAGGTAAAATGTGAACAGCGGGTAGATCGTGCGCAGCGTCTCCGGCGCGAGGTCAGCCTCGTTCGGCGCTCCGCGCCAGATGTAATAGCCGGCGTAGACCGGCTGCACATCCGGCGCCATTTGCGCGCGCACGCTCGAACGAATTCCGTCTCCACCCACGAGAATATCGGCTTGTTCGACACGGCCGCCGGAAAATTGCACACGCACGCCGTGCTCGACCTGGTCGACGCGTTCGAAATTCCAGCCGAGATGGTAGCGCGACTCGTCGATGGTCGCGCGCAGAAGCCGTTGCAGGCGATCCCATGAGGTGAGGATTTGCCTGAGCGGGCGTTCATCAGTGACGCGGCCTTCGCGGTCGATGGCGATACGCTTGGGCACCTCGATACCGAGATCCAAGGTGCCGGCGCCGCTCGCTTCCAGCGTTTCAAGGAGCTCGGGGTGGCCAGTGATCCCGGCGCCGCGGCCGACCAGTTCCACGTTTGAACGCTCGTAGACGTCGACGTCCCACCCGATCTGGCGCAGGAACGCGGCCGAAAACAGCCCCGACATCGAACCGCCGATAATGACAGCCCGTCGTTTGCGTCGGTGTGGAGAGGAAGAACCCGGCATTGCGCAGACCATAGCCGCCCGTGCTGGCCTGTCCATTGTGACTGTCCGGGGGCGGGGTTATCAACGGGGCCATGGCCCGGCATCCGATTCGCATTCTCGGCATCGATCCGGGGCTCCGCCGTACCGGCTGGGGCCTGATCGAAACGGACGGCAACAGGCTGATCCACGTCGCCTGCGGCTCGTTGGAAACCAGCGACCGGGCCGAGCTGGGCACCCGGCTGCTCGCAATCCACGATGGATTGATCGCCGTGATCGAGCAATATCAGCCGCATGAAGCAGCGGTCGAGGCAACCTTCGTCAACGCAAATGCTGCGGCAACCTTGAAGCTCGGTCAGGCACGCGGCATCGCCATGCTCGTGCCCGCCAAGGCCGGGCTGACGGTTGCCGAATACGCGCCCAACGTCGTGAAGAAGACGGTGGTCGGCGCCGGCCATGGCGAGAAGGCGCAAATCCGCATGATGATCGGTGTGCTGTTGCCGAAGGCCGACCCGCAAAGCGAGGACGCCGCTGACGCACTGGCGATCGCGGTGTGTCACGCGCATCACCGGACAAGTGCAGTGCTGAGGGTCGCGGCGTCATGATCGGCAAGCTCAAGGGCATCATCGACAGCTATGGCGAGGACTACATCATCCTCGATGTCGGTGGGGTCGGCTACCAGGTGCATTGCTCGGCACGCACACTCCAGGCGCTTCCATCGCCCGGCGAACCCGCCACGCTGTCGATTGAAACTTATATGCGCGAGGATCAGATCAAACTCTTCGGGTTTGCGAGCGACATCGAGCGCGAGTGGTTCCGCTTGCTGCAGACTGTGCAGGGCGTCGGCGCCAAGGTGGCGATGTCGGTGCTTGGCACGTTGAAGGCGTCCGAGCTCGCGTCAGCGGTCGCCATGCGCGACAAGGCCATGGTGGCGCGTTCGCCCGGCGTCGGCCAGAAAGTCGCCGAGCGTATAGTCACTGAATTGAAGGACAAGGTGCCGGCCTTCGCCAACATCGACCCGGCGGTGGTGCATCTTGCCGGCGCGCTCGACGAGAACCGCGCGCCGAGGCCGGTGGCCGACGCTGTTTCCGCACTGGTCAATCTCGGCTACGGACAGCCGCAGGCCGCTGCCGCCATCGCTGCCGCCGCGCGCAATGTTGGGGAGGGCGCCGACACCGCGACGCTGATCAGGCAGGGGCTTAAGGAGCTGGCGAGATGAAGAACCCGCAAATTCGTTTCCCGGGTGCAGCGGTGCGCTGCAGAACCGGGACCGCAAAAATCTGGAACGGTCCCGGATCAGCGGTGCATCACTTCGCTCCGCTCGCGCTGCACCACGTCCGGGACACGAGGTCGTGCCCATGAATAGTCCGCGCCGCCTAGTGGCTGCCGACAAGCGCGATGATGATGCGGATGCTTCGCTTCGCCCGCAGCGGCTGTCGGAATTCATCGGGCAGGAACAGGCGCGGGCCAATCTCTCGGTATTCATCGAGGCGGCACGTGCGCGCAAGGAGGCGCTCGACCACGTGTTGTTTGTTGGACCGCCCGGTCTCGGCAAGACCACGCTGGCGCAGATTGTCGCGCGCGAATTGGGCGTGAACTTCCGCGCCACGTCCGGCCCGGTTATTGCCAAGGCCGGCGACCTTGCCGCGCTACTGACCAATCTCGAGTCGCGCGACGTGCTGTTCATCGACGAGATCCACCGGCTCAATCCGGCGGTGGAGGAAATCCTCTATCCGGCGATGGAAGATTTCCAGCTCGACCTGATCATCGGCGAAGGCCCAGCCGCGCGTTCGGTAAAGATCGATCTGTCAGCTTTCACGCTGGTCGGCGCCACCACCCGCGCCGGGCTTCTGACCAATCCGCTGCGCGACCGCTTCGGAATTCCGGTGCGGCTTAATTTCTATTCCGAGAAAGAGCTTGAAGAGATCGTCAATCGCGGCGCGCGCGTGCTCGGCATCGGTATCGCGGCCGACGGTGCCAACGAAATCGCGCGCCGTGCACGCGGCACCCCGCGCATCGCCGGCCGCCTGCTGCGCCGGGTGCGCGATTTTGCCCATGTCGACGGTGCCAAGACCATCGACCGAAAGGTCGCCGACCGCGCACTCTTTGCACTCGAGGTCGATGCAGCCGGGCTCGACGCCATGGATCGGCGCTATCTCAAGACCATCGCAGAGAATTATGGCGGTGGACCGGTCGGCGTCGACACGCTGGCAGCGGCTTTGTCGGAGCCGCGCGATGCCATTGAGGACATCATCGAGCCGTTTCTGATCCAGAAAGGATTTCTGCAACGCACGCCGCGTGGACGGCTGCTTACCGGGCCCGCCTTCCAGCATCTTGGCTTGCCCGAGCCGGCGCGCGATCCTGCGCAATTCGGATTATTCGGACAGGACGAGGACGGATAGTCTTTGTCATGGCCGGGCTTGTCCCGGCCATCCACGTCTTGCGACATTGCACGAATTGAAAGACGTGGATGCCCGGCGTAAAGCCGGGCATGACGGTTGAGAGGCTCGATGATGAATCCGCTCGACGGCGAAATCCGCGACGGCCGTCACTATCAGGCTGTGCGCGTGTTCTACGAGGACACGGATTTTTCAGGCGTTGTCTATCACGCGAGCTATCTGCGCTTCATGGAGCGCGGGCGCACCAACTATCTGCGGCTGATCGGAGCTGACCATCGCGCGCTGTTCGAGCAGGCGGCGAAGGAGGCGCCGGGCTTTGCTTTCGTTGTGCGCCACATGAGTATCGATTTCAGGAGGCCCGCGCACATGGATGATGTACTCGTCATTGTCACCGCACCGGAAGAAGTCAAAGGTGCTTCCGTCACGCTCAATCAGAAAGTGATGCGCGGCGAGGAACTCCTGGTGGAGGCGCACGTGCAGGTCGCGTTCGTGTCCGGTGGCCGTGCCCGGCCGATCCCCAAGCCGCTGCGTATCGCCATGAAGGCCGACCAGGAATCGGGCGGCGGCGCCTGACAGCACGTGCTAGCCTCTGCGCCATGACGACTTATAATTTTTCGCTGTTCGATACGGCAATTGGCACGTGCGGAATAGTCTGGACCGCACGCGGTATCGCTGGTGTGCAGATTCACAACGCGAGCGAACGCGCAACGCGCGCATCCCTGCTGCGCCGCTTTGCCGGGGCGGAGGAGGCGGCGCCCCCTGCGCAAGTGCGGCGCGCAATCGATGGGATCGTCGCATTACTACGTGGCGAACACCGCGATTTGAAAGATGTGACAATCGATGCCGACGACCTGCCGGAGTTCAATCGCAAGGTCTACGACATCGCACGCACGATCCCGCCGGGCGCGACATTGACCTATGGCGAAGTTGCCGAACGCCTGGGAGACAAATTACTGGCGCGCGACGTGGGCCAGGCACTCGGGCAAAACCCGATCCCGCTGATTGTGCCGTGCCATCGCGTGCTGGCCGCCGGCGGCAAGACGGGGGGCTTTTCAGCCCCGGGTGGCGTGGTCAGCAAGCTGCGTCTGCTGACCATCGAAGGCGCGCAGCCGAATGGCCCGACACTGTTCGACCGTCTGCCTTTGGCTGCCAAGCGCCGCCGCCGTTCATAGACGTCCGCATCGACGCCGCCCCCGCCTTAATGTAAAAGCGATTCACATGAGATGGGGCAAGCGTGGCCATGCGGCCCGCGGCTATCACCACGGCAATCTGAAAGAAGCCCTGGTGCACGCCGCGCTCGAACTGATCGCCGAGAAGGGCCCGGCGGGATTTACGTTCGCCGATGCGGCGCGCTGGGCGGGCGTGAGCCCGGCTGCGCCTTACCGTCACTTTCGTGATCGCGATGCATTGCTTGCGGACGTCGCGCGCCGCGGCTTCGAGGAATTCGCAACTGCGCTGGCGAAGTCGTGGGACGAAGGCAAGCCGGACGTAATGACTGCGTTCGACCGGCTCGGCAAAACTTATCTCGCTTTTGCCAAGCGCGAGCCGGCCTATTACTCGGCAATGTTCGAGGCCGGCGTTCCGCTCGATACGGATCGCGAGTTACGTGAGGCGAGTGAGACTGCCTTTGCTGTGCTGCGCGCAGCGGCCGAAAAACTCGTCGCGCTCATGCCTCCGCAAGCGCGCCCGCCCGCGCTGATGGTTGCTCTGCACGTGTGGTCGATGACGCACGGTATCGCCTCGCTGTTCGGTCGCGGTGACGCGGCGCGACGCACCCTGCCGATGCAGCCGGAAGAGTTGCTGGAAGCTGCCGTCCTCATTTATCTGCGTGGCCTCGGGCTCGGCCTCGACACCGCAGCGGCAAAGCGTCGCTGAGTTCCAGATCGAGGCAGGGGCTGGCGCGGCGAGTTGACGCTCCCCAATTTAATCTTCGCCCTTCTTGACACTGCCCTTGCGCCGAATTAATTATGTAAATGTTATTTACATTCACGCGAGGCCGACAATGCCTATCACCGCACAACTCGACGCCTTCGGAAAACCCGCCTGGATCGCACTGATCGTGCTTGGCTTCATGGTCTGGTGGCCACTTGGGCTATGCGTCCTCGCCTTCACCATCGGGAGCGGAAGAATGGGATGCGGACATCACTACGGTCATTGGCAGAACAAAATGGATCGCATGCAGCGCAAGATGGATTGGATGCGCTCCCGCATGGGCGGCGGCCCGTGGAATTATGCGCCCTCGAGCGGAAATCGGGCCTTTGACGAGTACCGCGCGGATACCTTGCGACGCTTGGAAGAAGAGCAGCGCGAATTCCGGGAATTCCTTGATCGCCTGCGCTTCGCCAAAGACAAAACCGAGTTCGACCAGTTCATGGCCGAACGCGGCAATCGGCCTTCGCCGGACGCCAGCCAGCCGCAGGGCTAAAAATTTTCAACACTGAGCAAGGCCGCCCCAATGAGGGCGGCCTTTGCCATTGGCCAGGCCCTGTTCGCCGGTAAAGTAACGACTCCTTAACCACAATCAGCGCTGTTTAGGGGGCTATAAGTCCGCTTCCGCGCCCAAGTTTGGCCAAGTTTCGCGGGGATTTCGTATGTCGCCGGTGGACGGGACGTACGAATTTCGCGAGACATTCGTTTTTCGGCTTGGTGCGTGGGCGGGATCGTCGCGCGCGCACACGTTGATTTCGGAAATTGCGCCGCGCTGGTCCGACCGACGGAACCGGATCGAGCGGAAAGGACGTGCCCATGAATCCTGCCGACGTGGCACAGTCGGTGCTCCCGCTGACCTCCTCCGATCTTTCACTGTTCACGCTATTCTGGAACGCCCATTGGGTCGTGAAGACGGTCATGGTCGGGCTTCTGGTCTGCTCGGTCTGGGTATGGGCGATCGCGATCGACAAGACGGTGCTCTATGCCCGCACGCGCCGCGCCATGGATCGCTTCGAGCAGGCGTTCTGGTCGGGGCAGTCGCTAGACGAGCTCTACCGGGCGCTATCGTCGCGCCCGGCGCATTCGATGGCGGCGTTATTCGTCGCCGCAATGCGCGAATGGAAACGCAGTTTCGAGGGCAGCACGCGTTCCATCGGCGGGCTGCAAATGCGCATCGAGAAAGTCATGGAAGTGACGATTGCGCGCGAAGTGGAACGGCTTGAAAAACGGCTGCTTGTGCTCGCCACCGTCGGATCGGCCGGGCCATTTGTCGGCTTGTTCGGCACGGTCTGGGGCATCATGACAAGCTTCCAGTCGATCGCCGCCTCCAAAAACACGTCTCTGGCAGTGGTTGCCCCGGGCATCGCAGAGGCGCTGTTTGCGACCGCGCTTGGTCTTGTCGCCGCCATACCAGCGACCATTTTCTATAACAAGTTCGCGTCCGAGGTTAACAAGCAGGCTCAGCGGCTGGAGGGATTCGCCGACGAATTCGCCGCCATTCTGTCGCGTCAGATCGACGAGCGCGGGTAGAGGATCATCTTATGGCTGCCAATCCAGGCACGCCGGCTATGGGGAAGCGACGGCATCACCGCCGTGGGGTGATGAGCGAGATCAACGTCACGCCGATGGTCGACGTGATGCTGGTGTTGCTGATTATCTTCATGGTGTCGGCGCCGCTATTGACGGTCGGCGTGCCGATCGACTTGCCACAGAGCCAGGCCAAGAGCCTGGAGCAGGACAAGGAGCCGCTCACCGTTTCGGTCAACGAAAAGGGCCAGATTTTTCTGCAAAATAGCGAGATTGCAGTCGACGATCTGGTCCCAAAGATGCAGGCCGTGGCCGAGGCGCGCGGCGGCACCGAGGCCCGTGTATATGTGCGTGGCGACAAGAAGGTGGATTACGGGACCATGATGAAAGTGATGGGACGGCTGTCATCGGCCGGGTTTCATCGTGTAGCCTTGGTCACTGAATTCGAGCAGGGCGCGAAAGCGCAGTGATGAGAAAAGCGACAGCGATCTC
>DAHUXA010000075.1 GCA_027307405.1 Hyphomicrobiales bacterium
CCGACATCCAGAAGATGATCGAGGATGCACTCGCGGTCGATTTGGAGGAAACCTATCTCGTCGGCACGGGCTATGGCCGGGTGACGCTGCCGTTCTCCAAGGAGCATATCCGCTCGGAGATCCTGTGCCACGGCCTCGGTGCCCACCTGATGTATCCGCAGACGCGCACCGTGCTCGACATCGGCGGTCAGGACACCAAGGGCATTCAGATCGACGAGAACGGGATCGTTGCAAATTTCCAGATGAACGACCGTTGCGCGGCGGGCTGCGGGCGATATCTTGGCTACATCGCCGACGAGATGAACATGGGCCTGCACGAATTGGGCCCCATGGCCATGAAATCGGATAAGCCGGCAAGGATCAACTCGACCTGCACCGTGTTCGCTGGCGCCGAGTTACGTGACCGGCTTTCACTCGGGGAAAAGCGCGAAGACATCCTGGCGGGGCTGCACCGCGCGATCATCTTGCGCGCGATCTCCATCATCTCGCGCTCTGGCGGGGTCACCAATGAATTCACCTTCACCGGCGGCGTTGCCAAGAACGAGGCCGCGGTGCGCGAACTGAGGAAGGTCATCAAGGAAAATTACGGGGAAGTGGTCATCAATATCAACCCGGACTCGATCTATACCGGCGCCCTCGGCGCGGCGGAGTTTGCACGCCGGGCGCATGTGGGACAGGTGGACGGGAGCGAACAATGACCATTGCGGCGGGAATCGACATCGGCACCAGCACCATCAAGGCGGCGCTGTTCAGGGTCGAGAACGGCGAAGAAACCTGGTTGTCGCGTTACGTAATGCGCATCCGGCAACGTGACCCAATGGAACTGGCCCGCGTCGCCTATGACGCCGTGCTCGAAGACGCAAAACTTCGCCCTGAAGATGTCAATTATGTTGCGACCACGGGCGAAGCTGAAAGCGTACCGTTCCATACCGGCCATTTCTACTCGATGACGACACATGCACGCGGCGCCATCTACCTCGACCCGGATTCGCGCGCGGCGCTCGACATCGGTGCGCTACACGGCCGTGCGATCCAGATCGATGGACGCGGCAAGGTCCTCAGCTACAAAATGACGAGCCAATGCGCATCGGGCTCGGGGCAATTCCTTGAGAACATCGCCCGTTATCTCGGTATCGCGCAAGAAGAGATCGGAGCGCTTTCGCGCCAAGGCGACAATCCCGAGGTCGTGAGCAGCATTTGCGCCGTGCTCGCGGAGACCGACGTGATCAACATGGTTTCGCGCGGCATTACGACGCCGAATATCCTGAAAGGCATCCACCTTTCGATGGCGGCCCGGCTGTCCAAGCTGCTGAAATCGATCGGGGTGGTCGATGGCGCCGTGATGGTGACCGGCGGACTCGCTCTCGACAAAGGACTAGTCGCCGCCCTCGAAGAGGATATCTCGCACATCAAGGACATGAAGGTCGCGGTCCACAGCCATCCGGATTCGATGTATGCCGGAGCGATCGGGGCTGCGTTGTGGGGCGCATTTCGCTTTGAAAAACTTGCCGCCGCCAACCGTGTGCCGGCGGCAGCAGCATGAGAGTATGAGGAGATGACGCTATGGCCCTGATGATCACCGATGCCTGCACGGCTTGCGATGCATGCGAGCCGGTGTGCCCGAACAAGGCCATCACCGCCGGCAATCCGATCTACGTCATCGATGCGCTGAAATGCACGGAGTGCGTCGGCGCCGAGGAAGAGCCGCAATGCAAGCTGGTTTGTCCGGCGAATTGCATCGAGCCCAATCCGGACTGGAACGAATCGAAAGAGGAGCTGCTCGCCAAATACCAGCAGTTGCACGGTTAAGCCATGAATTTCGATAACCGCGTTTGCCAAAAGTTGCACGAGGAGCACGCCGCCGTCATCGCCCTCCTGGAGCGGCTGACGCAGACCATCGCGTGCCACCGGGACGACGCTCCGGCCGCGAAAGATCCGATGGTGGCGAAGCTCTTGAGTGACCTCGCCGCCGAACTGCCGGGCGAGGTTGAGCGTCATTTTGCCTTCGAGGAGGCGGAATTGTTTCCGTACCTAAGCGAGGCGGGCAATAAGGGGATAGGCGCCCACCTAACCTACGAGCACACGATCATCCGTCCCATCGGCGCTGCGCTGGTCAAGCTTATCGGCGACGTCCGCGCGAAAGGTTTCGATTCCGCGCGCTGGACCGAATTCCGTCGTCTCGGACAGCAACTGCACGATTGTCTGGTGACGCACGCTCAAAAAGAGGACATGGCGTTGCTGCCAATGCTTGAAGACAACATGGACGCCGCAACCGAAGCGCGGCTCTACCAGGAATACGTCGAGAATATGTGAGGCATTTGCATGAACAATGCTGCCATGACCAGGGACAACACGGTCCGCCCGTTACGTTCGACCGATCTTGAACGCGTCATCGCCATCGATTCGGCGCACGTGGGTGAGCCGCGCCGCCATTTTTTCGAGAAAAGGCTGGCCCAGGCTAAGCGGCACCCGGAAGATTTCGTGCATATTGGCGTTGTGCGTGCAGGCGCGCTGGTCGGCTTTGCCTTCGCCCGCATCCTGCGTGGCGAATTCGGCCGTGAACAGGCGATTGCCACACTCGACGCGGTCGGCGTTGAGCATGATAGCCGGGAGCACGGCGTTGGCCGCGCATTGATGGACGGAATCACCAAGATCATGCGCGAGAAGAAGGTACAATCGCTGCAATCGCAAGCGGAGTGGACCAATCACGTTTTGCTACGGTTCTTCGATGCATCCGGCTTCGGACTTGCGCCGCGCTTGGTACTGGAACGTTCTGTTATCACCCCGCTGGCCGAGTCGATCGAGGACGAGTGACGACAGGACAAGGAGTGACGGCTATGGCGCGAAGCACTGGCATCACCATCCCGCAACATGTGGGGGAGGCGGCCGAGATCAACTACAGCGGACAGGCTGCTGCAGATTACGGGCCGCTCGCGCGCGACCGGATACCGGTGCGTTCGATGGCCGAAGGCGATTTGCATGCCCTGGTGGCGATCGATCGGCGGATTACCGGCCGCGATCGGGCCGAATATTTCCAGCGCAAGTTGGCCGACGCACTGACCGAATCGGACGTCCGTGTCTCGCTGGTGGCCGAACTCGACAGTGTGCCTGTCGGGTTCGTTATGGCGCGGGTTGATCTCGGCGAATTTGGCCGTGTCGAAACCACTGCGGTCATCGACACGATCGGTGTAGATCCCAATTACCAGAACAGAGGCGTCGGCCGCGCTTTAATATCGCAATTGCTGACGAACCTCGGCACGCTGCGTGTCGAGAAGGTGCGCACAGAAGTCGACTGGCAGGATCATGATCTGCTCGCCTATCTCGATCGCAGCAGATTCATTCCTTCGCAGCAGCTGTGTTTCGAGCGGCCGCTTGTTTAGCCTTCATCGATGCCCACTCAATCAAAACTTCCTTGCCAACCGCGGTTCGATTTTCGCGATCATCGGGCCATCGTCACCGGCGGCAGCCGCGGCATCGGCTGGGCTATTGCCGATGCGCTCGGCGATGCTGGTGCGCAGGTATCCGTCTTCGATGTCGACGAGCCGGATCGCCTCGAGAAACATCGGTTTGTGCGTATCGATATCGCGGACAGCAATTCCGTCCGCGCTGCGATGGCAGAATTTTCGAAGGCGCCAACTCTCCTCGTCAACAATGCCGGTATCACCCGCGACCGCTCGATTGCCAAGATGAGCGACACCGATTGGGCGACGGTGCTCAACGTTAACCTCACTGGCTCATTCAATATGATTCGCGCTGTCGCTCCCCGGATGGCTGAGCAAGGATTTGGCCGCATCGTCAACATCACGTCGATCAACGGTTTGCGCGGCAAATTCGGTCAGGCCAACTACTCTGCGGCCAAAGCTGGGCTAATCGGCCTAACAAAGACGGCGGCGAGGGAATTAGGCTCGAAAGGTATCACGGTGAACGCGGTTGCGCCCCGCATGGTCATGACCGATATGGTGCGCATGTTGCCGGAGGAAATTCTGGTCGCCGCGGTGGACGAAGCAGTGCTTCGCGATCTCGCTGAGCCCCAGGATGTCAGCAATGCCGTGCTGTTCCTGCTATCGGATGCGGCCCGTTGCATCACCGGTGAAATACTACGCGTCGATTCAGGGCAGTATATTTGAGCTTACGACTGCGGTAGTTCACGATTGAATTGGCCAATGATGAAATCGTTTGCCCCTCGTCAATCGCTTGCATGATCGCAGCTACATCCGCTCCGGCAGTTTGATGTCTCCATCTGTACAAATCGGTACCACAATGCCTAATTGTGTGGTAGCGATGGCGGAAGGCCACGCGTTGGCGATGGCTAAAAAGACGCGAGCAATGAAAACCAATACCGCCATGCGGGTTCGGCGCGTGCAAGTCGCCGATATTCCGCAGATTATTGCGCTCGACGCCCGGGTGACAAAACTAGCCAAACCCGATTATTGGGACGATGTCTTCAGTCGCTACGGAAAGCGGCGGCTGCACGAGCGTTTCTTTCTGGTTGCTGAGAGTCTGGCAGAGCGGTCGGGGCCGCGTGTGGTTGGCTTTATCGTCGGCGAGATTCGCGCATGGGAATTCGGCTCAACACCATGCGGCTGGATATTTGCGTTGTCGGTCGAGCCAGAAATGCGCTTGCGCAATATTGGGACCGCGCTATTCGAGGCGATTGCCGGCGAATTCAAAAAAGCAGGCATCAACAAGATGCGAACAATGGTGGCGAGCGATGCCCGTCTCCCTCTGTTGTTTTTCCGGGGCGAAGGGATGATGGCCGGACCCTACATCCAGCTTGAGAAGGACCTCGATTGAAAGGGGTTGCCATGCGGATGACGTTGTTATGAAGCTGCAGACCTCCACCCGACTTGCTATATTTGCGGTTCTGGAATTGACCAAGCGCGAAGGCGTTCAACTTTCGGTCGCCGACATTGGCCAGAAGTACGGCGTTTCCAGCCACCACTTAGCCAAGGTCATGCATGTCATGGGCCGTGCTGGCCTTGTTCGCTCGATTCGAGGCGCGGGGGGCGGATATCAGTTTGTCGGAAACGCCAGGCGAACGACATTGTTGGACGTAGTCCAACTATTCGAAGATGCGAGCGCCCTTGAGCAGGACTCCGGGACGGCGGATGCAACGCCTGAGGGCCAGGCCTTGCGCAAAATTCTGGGCGAAATCGACAACATTGCCCGAGCAACCCTCGGCTCGGTCACGATAGCGACAATGCGAAAGCTTGTGAGCCGCCGCGGTATTAGCGATAGTGTGCGTTCGAAAGCCGCCATGTGGCGCCGGCGGAGTCAGCCGCGTTCTAGATGAGCGAGCGCGCCGAAACGCTTAAATATCCGCGCGCGCAGATGGTGTGCACTGCAGCATCGAAAGCACCGTGTTTATTGATCCGGATCAAGGCGGCCGGGTTGACCGGATTCTTGAGTCAGGCTGCCCTGATTTGAGGTCCTATCCATGTCTTCAAAGTTGACGGCCGGCGATCTCCAAATCATTTCCCGAATCGCGGTGTTTCGGGGACTGAAGCACGAGACCGTTGAGCACATTATTGCGCCGGCAACCGGCATCATGTTGCGGCCGCACGAATGGATAGTTCGCCAGGGCGAACCCGCGACAGCATTTTTCATTGTCATCGACGGCTGGATAAAACTTTATCGCAGCACACCTTCCGGCGATGAAACCGTGATCGATATAATGACGAAAGGCCAGAGTTTCGCGGAGGCAGTTGCCTTCACCGGAAGTCGATACCTTTCGACAGTTGAAGCTGTAAGCGATGCGCGCGTTGCACGCATTCCAGCCGATCATATCGTTCGTTGCATCCGCGAAACTCCGGATATCGCTTTGGCGATGGTGGCCTCGATCTCGCAGCACATGCATCAGCTCGTGCAGCAAGTCGAGCACCTCAAGGCCCAAAGCGGCGTGCAGCGGGTCGCAGAGTTTCTCGCATCACTTTCGTTAGCGGAGCACGGCCAATGCGCAGTAGCACTGCCATACGACAAAGTTTTAATCGCTGGTCAACTCGGGCTGACGCCAGAATCCCTGTCACGTGCATTTGCTAGATTGAGATCCGTCGGCGTGACGGTCGAATCCTCGCACGTTGTCGTAAGAGACGTGGCTAAGCTGCGTGCGCTCGCTGCGGACGATCGCAGTGCAGTGCGTGGCACTTTGCACGCCGTGCGTTGAAGTACAGTCGGGGTCTCCATGCAAATCCTCCATCCACCGGGCTGGTCGCCGTCGGTCGGTTATTCGAACGGGATCAGCGTGTCCGCGGGCCGCGTTGTGTTCATCGCCGGCCAAGTTGGTTGGGATGCGAAGCAGCATTTCCAAAGCGACGAACTGGTTCCGCAGTTCGAACAGGCGCTCAAGAACATCCTCACGATCCTTGCGGAGGCAGGCGGGATGCCGAGTCACATCTGCAGGCTGACCGCATATTGTATCGACAAGCGCGCTTATCTCGCCGGCCGGCGCGAACTCGGCCGCATATGGAGCGCGCTCATGGGGAATCATTACCCGACCATGAGTATGATTTTTGTTGCCGACCTCCTCGACACCCCAGCAAAGATCGAACTGGAGGCAACGGCTGTTATTCCGACGTCGTAATGCAACTGCGCAGCTGGTCTCTTTGAAACCATTGCGAAAAGAAAGCGGCCACAACGCAGCGAAATCAAGCCGCGCCTTCGGCGAATAGTTTTTTGACCAGGCGACGAGTCAGCGCAGCGGCTGCAATTCGACGATAATTGGCCGATGCAATCGTGGTGCGCATGGGCTGGACTTGTTTTTGTACAAGTCGATCGAGCTCGTGCAATAGCTTTTCGTCGATTGGTCGGCCGGCAAATGGTTCCGTACCGGCAACAAGGAACGGTCGCGAATTCGTGCCTGTCAGCGCGATGCGGAGCGAGTTAACGTTCGGGCCGGACGCCGCGAGGGCAACTGCCACGCCGGCGAGCGGGAAGTCGATAGCGCCACGAAGTCGAACTTTAGCATAGCCTGACGGTGGCGGATTTAATGGGAGGTGCAGAGCGACAAGAAGTTCGCCGTCGGCCAAAGCAAGGTGTGCCTTGCCATCTTCGACATAGAGCTCGCTCAGAGGAATCCGGCGTACTCCTTGTGCGCTGGCGATGTCGATTTCGGCCCCTAAGACAAGCAGGGCGGGGGCGAGGTCGCCGGCAAAAGCCGCATGGCAACGCTTTCCCTGCGGGGCGACATGACAAACATCGCCGCGGTTTTTCAGACAATAAGCATGTGCGCTCCGCCACCATTCGCTCTGATTGTAGTAGATGCAGCGCGTATCAAGACATAAATTGCCGCCGACCGTCCCGATAACGCGATGGCCAGGCGCAGCAATTGCTTCGGCTGCTTGCGCAAGCGCGCGATAGCGACCGGCGATCTCTGAGTTGTGAGCAAGCGCAGCGAGTGTCACACCCGCGCCGATCGTCACGTCGAGGCCATCGGTCGTAATCTCGGTCAGTTCGTCGATGCCTGAAAGATCGACAAGCAGATCAGAGCGGATAATGCCGCGTCGCATGTTGACGATGAGGTCGGTCCCACCCGCGATGAAGCGGCTGCCCGGGTGCTCGAAGCGTGCCGCGACCGCTTCCTTGACGGTACTCGGCTGGACAAGGCGTAACTCACCTAACGATGTGCTCATGATGCGACCTTGAGGGTGCTGGTGAGCCTAGCTTGTCGGCGCCGCTGGATCAGCGCATCCATGATACGGTCAGGCGTCACTGGTAATTCATCAATGTCGATATCGATCGCGTTGGCGATAGCGTTGACCAAAGCTGGCGGGAATCCGGCGAGGGCACCTTCGCTTGCTTCCTTCGCGCCGAAAGGCCCGAACGGATCATGGCTTTCCACGATTTGGACCTCGATCGGCGGGGATTCTGCGGCAGTCGGCATACGATACTCAAGAAAGCTTGCATGGCCTGGCAAGCCATCGAGGTAGCGGGTTTCCTCGCACATTGCTTGCCCCATTCCCATCCATACCGATCCTTGAATTTGCCCTTCGACGGCCAAAGGATTGATGGCATGCCCGCAATCCAGCGCGGCCCAGACCTTGTCCACACTCACCACACCAGTTGCGTCGTCGATGCTGACTTCAACAACCTGTGCGGCGTAACTGAAACCCATCGTTGAGCCGACGGCGCCGCCCTTATGACGGCCTCCCTGCGACTCCGGCGGGCAAGTAAAGGTTCCGCTGACCGTGATCGCACCGCGATCGACGAGCGCTGCTTTCACCACTTCGGCGAACGGAAGGCTCGCTTGTTGGCCGCTGTCGATGCGAAAGACTTCGCCGACCACCTCGATATCGTCAGGCCGTGCTTCGAGTTTACGCGCAGCTGCGTCTACTAGGATTGCCTTGAGCTTTCTTGCCGCGTCGATCGCGGCGTTGCCGACCATGAAAGTGATGCGGGACGAATAGGCCCCGTTATCTTTTGGTGTAACGGCGCTGTCCGCGGCGATCACTCTGATGCGATCGAGGGCTACGCCGAGTGTTTCCGCGACAGAAATGGCCACCATGGTGGAAGACCCCTGGCCAATATCGGCGGCGCCAGTCAGCGCGGTAATGCCGCCGTCGAAATCGAGGCGCACGTTGACGATCGCGTGCGGCTCGCCGGTCCAATGAATGGGCTTGGCTGCGCCGCTGACATAGTGCGAGCAAGCCATGCCGAGTCCCTTGCCCGCCGGCAGCTTGCCGATACGGTCGCGCCAACCGCTGGCTCGCTCGACCCGATCAAGACACTCTGCCAGCCCATAGCTATTAACCATCAAGTCGTTCAGGGTGCGGGTCGGAGCATGCAGAAGATTGGCGCGCCGCACGGCAAAGGGGTCAAGCCCGAGGTCACGGGCCATGCGGTCGAGCAGGCATTCGAAGGCGTGGCGTGTGTCCACGGATCCGTGTCCGCGCATGGCGCCGCACGGCGGCAGATTGGTATAGACACGATATCCATCGTATTTGATCGCCGGAATGTCATAGAGCCCCTGTAACAAGGCACCGGCATATAAGATCGTCACAATGCCGTATCCAGCATATGCGCCGCCGCGCTGTACAACTTCGCAACTGCAGGCGGTAATTTTTCCGTCGCGACGCATCCCAATCCGCAATGTCATGTCCGATTGCGGGCGTGCGCGGTGAGTGAGAAATGTCTCCTCCCGGCTCAATTGCATGAGGACTTTTCCGGCTGCTGCACGAGCTAGAAGCGCTGTTATGATTTCAAAATTGAGGACTTCGACGCGCGCGCCGAACCCGCCGCCAACGAACGGCTTCACCACGCGTATGCGCGAGGAATCCATCTCGAGGCATCGCGCGAGCATGAGGTGCAGGTAGTAGCCGACCTGGGATACCGATTGGACGGTAAGCCGCGCAGTTATCGGATCATAGTCTGCGAGGCAGGCATGCGGCTCAATCTGCGCGTGGTTAACTTCCGCGCAACTGAACTTCTCTTCACGGACAAGGTCCGCCGTCGCGAAGCCATCCTGCCAATTGCCAAATTCATGATGCACTTCACGCTCGAGATTTCCGAGCTTATTGTCGTGCAGCAATGTAGCGCCCGGTGCGCGAGCTTCTTGTGAGGTGTAATATGCTGGTAGTCGCCGCAACTCCAGTTCGATTAAACTGATGGCGCGGTCGGCGGTCTCCGCATCAATGGCGGCGACTGCGGCAATCGGCTCTCCGCAGTAGCGCACCCGCTCGCGCGCCATCGGATACTCGTTCATGGCAACCGGTAAGACACCGTAGGTGAACGGACAATCGTCGCCTGTAGCGACGGCAACAACACCATCTAGTGCGCGCGCCTTCGAAACATCTAAGCGGATGATTTCGCCATGGCCCACCGGACTACGCAGTATGCGTCCAACCAGCGCGTCGGCATGATCGAGGTCCACGGTATAGCGGGCGCGGCCGGTGACCTTTTCAACGCCGTCAATAAGCGGAACACCGGGGCGCGATATGCGGCTGTCTATCATCGGATCAGCAATCATGAGGCTTCTCCACCGCCGCTTGCACGGATTCGATGATTTTCACATAGCCGGTGCACCGGCAGAGATTCCCCGATAACGCAACGCGTATTTCGGATTCAGTCGGTGTTGCATTGTGTCGTAACAAAGCCGCAGCTGCCATGATCATTCCCGGCGTGCAAAAACCACATTGCGTGCCGAGCTTCTCGTGGAAGGCACGCTGTAGCCGGCTCAGCCGGCCCTGCGTCGCCAGGCTTTCAATCGTTTCGATGTGACGACCCTCACAACGAACCGCGAGCGTAATGCAGGACGGAACCGCTTCGCCGTCGATCAGGACCGTGCATGCACCGCATTCACCACCATCGCAGCCGGATTTCACACCGGTGAGGTGCGCCACTTCGCGCAAATAGTCGACGAGCAGCTCTCGCTCGGCCACGGCATCTTCGCGCCATCGGCCATTAAGCCTCAATCTCAACAGGCGTTTTTTCGGCTGTGAGCCCGGCGCATGCATTTAAGTACTCCTCATAAAAAATGCGCCGTTTGTTCGGAGCTTTCCATGACAAAAATCAAGTCAACCCCGCTGTTTAAGGCGTCGTCGGGGGGATTGCCTGACCGAAGTCAAGGCTTGGACTCTGATTAGCCTGTAGTTTTCAAAACCGTGCATTTCCAGGCGAGGCTGATGATGGCGCTTCGCGACTACAACGCGGCCGTCGATTTCGTGGATCGGAATGTCGCTGAAGGGCGGGGCGACAAGACCGCGTTTATCGATCCGGCTCGCAATTTGACTTATGGGGAGTTGCGCGATGCGGCGGCGCGCATTGCCCCAATGTTGGCGCGCATGGGCATCGAACCGGAAAATAGAATTGCGCTTGTGTTGCTCGATACGGTCGATTTTCCGGTGTTGTTCTGGGGTGCTATCCGGGCCGGTATCGTGCCGGTTCTGGTCAATACGCGGCTGACAGTCGACCAGTATCGCTACCTTTTCGAAGACTCGCGTGCCAAGGCCGTTTTTGTATCAACTGCGTTGCTACCGGTCATTCAAGAAGCTGGGAAGGACCTGCCACACCTTAAGACGATCGTCGTCGTGGGCGGAGGTCCGACGTCGATGCCGCGACTGGACATTCTGTTGGCGGCTGAGAACGAGGGTTCGGCGCCGGCCAGAACCAGTGCGGATGAAGTCGCTTACTGGCTCTATTCGTCTGGCACGACCGGAATGCCGAAAGGCGTCATGCATGTCCACTCAAATCCGATGGTCATGGCAAAAAATGCTGGTCAACGCCGCATCGGCTATCGGGAAGACGACATCGTGTTTTCTGCGGCGAAGCTGTTTTTTTCTTATGGTCTTGGCAACGCAATTTTCTGTCCGATGTTGGTGGGAGCAACCTCTGTATTTTATCCCGAGCGGCCGACTCCGCAGACGGTGTTCGAGATGCTGCGGGGCTACCAGGCGACGATGTTTTTTGCTGTACCAACACTTTATGCGGCAATGCTCTCCGATCCCGAATGTAAAGCGGAAAATATGTCGAGCCGATTGCGACTCTGTTTTTCGGCCGGCGAGCCCTTGCCTGCGCATGTTGGCCTGACCTGGAAGCAACGGTTCGGTCTCGACATCGTGAACGGTGTCGGCTCGACTGAGATGGGGCATCTCTTTCTTACCAATCTTCCGAACGCCGTAGAATACGGCACCTCCGGGGTGGCGGTAGACGGGTATGATCTCAGGCTCGTTGATGACACCGGGAATGACGTTGGCGACAATGAAATTGGCGAGCTTTTGGTATGCGGTGACTCAGCGGCAGTCGGATATTGGAATCAGCGCGAGAAATCGCGTTATACATTTGTGGGCAAGTGGACTCGCACCGGCGACAAATACCTGCGTCGTCAGGACGGAGTGTATACTTACTGCGGCCGCACTGACGATATGTTCAAAGTCAGCGGCATTTGGGTTTCACCGTTCGAGGTTGAGGATGCGTTAATCAGCCACCCGAAGGTCCTCGAGGCGGCGGTCGTTCCGTCTAAAGACGATAACGGCCTTATCAAGCCAAAGGCATTTGTGGTCCTCAGGGACCGCCGAGAAAACGATGCTAGCCGCGCGCTCTATGACGAGCTCAAGGTGCATGTGAAGCGCACCATCGGCCCTTGGAAATATCCGCGCTGGATTGAATTTGTCGACAACTTGCCGAAGACCGCAACCGGAAAAATCCAGCGCTTCATGCTGCGCGACAAGGAGCTTGTTGCACATGGGGGAGAGCGCTGATGCCGCCGCTCTCACATTTTGCTTGGCCCTTCTTTACCGAAAGCCACCGTCAATTCGGCCCGGCGCTCACCAATTGGGCAGACAAAGAAGCTGGCCAATACATCGATCACTCAGACGTGGATAAATCCTGCCGAGCGCTCGTCCGTGCCTTGGGCAAGGCTGGGTGGTTGCGGGCCGTTGTGCCGGCAATGTACGGCGGTTTGTCAGAAAAGCTCGATGTCCGCACACTCTGCGCCGCGCGCGAAATTCTCGCCTGGTTCGACAGCCTCGCCGATTTTGCCTTCGCCATGCAGGGCCTGGGGACCGGTTCGATATCGCTTTTCGGCAACGATGAGACGAAGGCCAAATATCTGCCGCCGGTGCGCGACGGCCTTCATATTGCGGCTTTTGCGCTCACGGAACCGGAGGCCGGCTCCGATGTGAGCGCGCTAGCAACGACCGCGACCAAGGACGGCCCGGCCCATGTCCGCATTAATGGCATCAAGACCTGGATCTCCAATGGCGGGATCGCAGATCACTATGTGGTCTTTGCACGAACTGGCGAGGCGCCTGGCGCCAAGGGATTGTCAAGCTTTATCGTCGACGCCGATACGCCGGGTCTTGAGGTCACCGGCCGGATCAATGTTATTGCGCCACATCCGCTCGCCACCCTTCGCTTCTCCGGCTGTCGCGTGCCGCTCACAAATCGGCTTGGGAATCCAGGCGAAGGCTTCAAAGTCGCAATGGCGACGCTCGACATCTTTCGATCCACGGTTGCCGCCGCGGCACTCGGGCTGGCGCGGCGCGCCTTTCACGAAATGAGCGAGCGGGCGGCAACACGCAAAATGTTCGGGGCGCCGCTGGCGGATCTTCAACTCACTCAGGCCGCGCTAGCGGATAGTGCGATCGACATCGATGCCGCGGCGCTGCTGGTCTACCGCGCGGCCTGGGAAAAGGATCGCGGCGCGGCGCGGATCACCCGGCAGGCATCGACGGCCAAGGCGTTTTCGACCGAGATGGCCCAACGCGTGATTGACCGCGCAGTGCAGCTGTTCGGTGGTAATGGCGTGCGGGTCGGCGTCAAGGTCGAGGCGCTTTATCGCGAAATTCGCGCCCTACGCATCTATGAGGGCGCAACCGAAGTGCAAAAACTGATTGTGGCGCGGGAAGTGATGAAAGCGCGCGAGACCACGCAACGCCAAGCGGCTGAGTAGCAATGATGCTGTTGACCGAAGAGCATGAACAGGTTCGAGACATCGCACGCGAATTCGCGCAGCGCTCACTGCTGCCCCATTCGGCCGAGTGGGACAGTCAAGCGATGTTTCCACAGGAGGCTCTGCGCGAATTGGGAAGGCTCGGCTTCATGGGGATGACCGTGCCGGTGGAATGGGACGGGGCCGGTACCGATTACGTCGCATATGCGCTCGCCCTCGAAGAAATTGCGGCCGGCGACGGCGCGGTGTCGACCATTATGAGCGGCCATAACTCGGTCGGCTGCATGCCGCTGGTCGAGTATGGTTCACCTGAGCAGAAGGAAAAATATCTACGGCCGATGGCGCGTGGTGAGTTGTTGAGCGCTTTCTGCCTCAGCGAACCGCAAAGCGGCTCGGACGCCGGCGCTATCCGAACGCGTGCCGAGCGCCGGCATGGAAGCTACATTCTCAATGGAACAAAGCAGTTCATCACTTCGGGCAAGAACGCCGACGTTGCCCTCGTCTTTGCTGCTAGCGACCTCACGCTCGGGAAACGAGGGATAAGCTGCTTCATCGTTGAAACCCGGCAATCCGGCTATTGTGTCGGTCGCATTGAGAACAAGATGGGGCAACACGCGTCCGACACGTGTGAAGTGCGCTTCGAGGATCTCAGCGTAGGAGAGGAGAACCGGCTCGGCGCTGAGGGCCAAGGTTATCATATTGCCCTTGCCAATCTGGAAGGCGGCCGTATTGGCATCGCTGCTCAAGCCGTAGGAATGGCCCGTGCGGCTTATGAGATAGCGCTCGGCTACGCGCAGGAACGCAAGAGCTTTGGCAAGGCGATTATCGAACATCAGGCCGTCGCTTTCCGCTTGGCCGACATGGCGACCCAGCTCGAGGCCGCACATCACCTCGTCCTCCATGCAGCCGCCTTACGCAGTCAAGGACTGCCTTGTCTCAAACAAGCATCGATGGCGAAACTGTTTTCCACCGAGGCAGCCGAGCGCATCTGTTCCGACGCAATTCAAACAATGGGCGGTGCTGGCTATATGACCGATTACGGTGTTGAGCGGATTTTCCGGGCCGTGCGGGGAAGTAAGATTTATGAGGGCACGAACGACATTCAACGGCTGGTCATCGGTCGTGCGATCGTCGCCGACACACAGCAAAAACAGCGGAACTGAAGATGCTTCTGACGGATACAAAAGATGCTGTGACTACCCTGACGCTGAGCCATCCTCCGGTAAACGCGATCAGTGAAGAATGGGTGCGAGTATTTGACGCAAAGCTTGACCAACTGGCCAACGGCCCGCGCTACACGGTGTTGCATATCCGCTCGGACCAGAAAGTGTTTTGTGCAGGCGCCGATCTCAAGGAAGTTCGTGCGCGCATGCACGCGTCCGACGGCGCCGACCGTATGTATGCCTACGTAGCCAGCATCCAGCGGCTTTACGCACGCATTGAGCGGTTGCCCCAAGTTACCTTGGCCGAGATCGGCGGCGCGGCGATGGGCGGCGGGCTTGAATTGGCGTTGGCGTGTGATCTGCGGATCGCGGCGACCGAAGCCAATTTGGGGTTGCCTGAGGCTCGGCTCGGATTAATCCCCGGCGCCGGTGGAACGCAGCGTCTCACCCGCTTATGCGGCCCTGCGCTAGCCGCCCGGCTCATTCTCGGCGCCGAGATCATCGATGGCGCGACTGCGGAAAGGCTCGGCGTAGTTCATTGGACTGCACCGCGCGTCGAACTCCCGCAGCGGACCGCCGAGATTGCCCACAGCATCGCAACGCTTCCGGCCGCTGCCCTTACAGCCTGCAAGAACTGCATCTCAGCAGCAGTGCCAAAAGATCGCGGCGGGTATAGTGACGAATTAGATTTTACTCGGCTGTTGCTTAACGATGCCGAGACGCGCCAGCGCGTCGAGGCCTTTTTTAGTGGTTCGGCTGAACCTTCGATGCAGAGAAAGACGGGAGCAGCGCGATGAAGTTCGACGGCAAGATCGTACTGGTCACCGGCGGTGCCTCTGGCATCGGCAAGGCCACGGTGCTGGCGTTTGCCCGCGCAGGCGCAACGGTGATCTGCGCCGACGTCAACGCTGCCAAAAGCGAAGAGCTGAAGAAGGAAGTCACCGGCACCAATTTCAATGTCGATTTTGCCGCCATCGATATGGGCGATTCCGACTCGATCCGTGCCGCCGCCGCCGAAGTGCTGAAAAAATATCCACGCATCGACATCCTGGTGAACGGTGCCGGCTGGGGCGATATCCAACCCTACATTCAGAACTCTCCGGATTTCATCAACCGCGTGATCGCCATCGACCTCGCTGGTCCGGCGCATCTGACCCAAGCGCTGCTGCCGCCGATGATCGCCGCTAACGGCGGCAAGATTATCAACATCGCTAGCGATGCTGGACGCGTCGGTAGCGGCGGCGAGACGGTTTATGTCGGCGCCAAAGGCGGACTTATCGCTTTCACTAAGTCGCTCGCGCGCGAGGTCGCCCGTTACTCGATCAACGTCAACTGCGTTTGCCCGGGGCCGACCGATACGCCGATGCTCGCCACCCGTTCGGACAAGCTGCGCGAGGCTTTCCTCAAGGCGATTCCGTTCCGGCGCTTCGCCAAGCCGGAGGAAATCGCCGACGCCGTGCTGTTCTTCGCCAGCCCGCAAGCTGACTACGTCACCGGCCAGGTGATGAGCGTGAGCGGCGGGCTCACTTTCGCAGGTTAGTACATGGTTTCGAAACGCTGCAGCCGGTTTTCGGAAAAGATCATGCGCACAGTAAAAAGGAGGCATCGATGACTGCTGTTGCAATGCCTAAAGGTGTGGGTGGCGGCGATACCACAGCGCGCTTTCTCCCTGCCGGACTCGATTTTTCCAATTTCAAGCCAAAGCATTTCCTTTGGAAGGTCGATGGCAAGGTGGCGACTATCACCTTGAACCGGCCGGAACGGAAGAATCCGCTCACGCTCGAGTCCTACGCCGAGTTGCGCGACACATTCCGTAACCTCGCCTATGTGGACAACATCAAGAACATCGTGATCACCGGTGCTGGCGGCAATTTCTGCTCCGGCGGCGACGTGCACGAAATCATCGGTCCGCTGGTCGAGATGCAGCGCAAGGATGATATGGCGGGCCTGCTTGCCTTCACGCGTATGACAGGCCAGCTCGTCAAGGAGATGCGCGCCTGTCCGCAGCCGATCGTTGCGGCGATTGACGGCATCTGCGCCGGCGCGGGTGCGATCATCGCCATGGCGTCGGATTTGCGCGTCGGTACAGCGCGCAGCAAAGTCGCCTTCCTGTTTGTGCGCGTTGGCCTCGCCGGCGCCGACATGGGCGCTTGCGCGATCCTGCCGCGTATTATCGGCCAAGGCCGCGCATCCGAACTGCTTTATACCGGCCGCGCCATGGACGGCGCCGAGGCCGAGCGCTGGGGCTTCTATAATAAGTTGAGCGAACCGGAAAATATGCTCACCGACGCGCAGGCGCTGGCCAAGGTATTGTCGGATGGTCCGAGTTTTGCCAACGCGATGACCAAGAAGTGCCTGCATCAGGAATGGAACATGGGCGTCGAGGAGGCGATCGAAGCCGAGGCGCAGGCGCAGGCAATTTGCATGCAAACCAAGGACTATGAGCGAGCTTACGACGCCTTTGTCGCCAAGCAGAGACCGGTGTTCCAGGGCAACTGATAGCGATCGAAACCTAGGGCATGAACGGATGAACTGACTTCTTATAATCTTATAAGATGACTGCCGTTGCGTCCGCCGGGTTGGCGAGTGCAACAGCGGTCATCCGTGCATCGATCAAGACGGGGAAACGCACGATGTTCTCGCAGCTGAAATTCGCAATCATCCTCTTCGGGCTCGCGCAACTCCTCAGGTTCGCGGCCTGGCGGCATTCGAGTTTTGCGGCACGCCTCAAAGAGCGAAATTTCACGGCGCAG
>DAHUXA010000076.1 GCA_027307405.1 Hyphomicrobiales bacterium
AGTGGACATAACTATCACCCCGTTGAATGTCCGCTTGACCCAAAGCGGACATCGTTGGCTGCGGGCACCTACTTCATTATGATGCTTCGATTGTTGACGGCTTGATCGTTTGTTTCCCCGGGGTTGCCTAGCGTTCAAGAGATTGGAAATTGACCGAGCAGATCATCCATGCCTACGTTGATCAACTTGCCAAGGCGCTGGAACTCGTAGGCGTCGCGATTATTGTTGGCGGCATTATCCTTGCGACCTTGATGTTTATCCGCGACGGTAGACGCGCGGGTGACTGGCAATCTGCTTATCCTAATTATCGTTCTAATATAGGACGAGGCATCTTGCTTGGGCTTGAGCTGCTCGTCGGCGCAGATATCATCTCAACGATTACTGCTCCGCTTACGATCGAGAGCGTCGGGCTGTTAGCTGGCATTGTTCTGATCCGGACCTTTCTCAGTTTCTCACTCGAAACCGAGATTGAGGGTTGCTGGCCATGGCAACGCGCTGCAAAGGATGCTGCTCGTGGTGAGCCGGATCGACGTTAGCGACTGCGGAAAAGTCCGCTTTTGGGGGATTGGGTGCACCGTCGCAAGTCGCGGAGTCCAGCCGCTATCGCAACCGCCTGATTATGTTTGCGCAGATCAATTTCGCGAATGTCCGTTATTGGCACTTAGCGGACATTCAGACACGCTGATCAATGTCGGCATTCGGGGTAAAAGTGGACATTATCGGAAAAGCCCCGCCGAAGCGGGGCTTTCAAGTCACTGAGCCTGCTTAGGAGCTTGGCCAGTGGTTGTTGGTTTGACCGCCGGTTTTGCCTTCGCGTTGGCGTGCTGGGCAACGCAGTTGTTGACGAAGTTACGCCGCTTCAAGAAGTGGATGGCGGAAAACTTCTTGGCGGCTTGAGCTTTACAAGAAGCCTGGACATCCGCCGACACCTTTTGCTTGTTGCCAGCGGCCTCGGCTGACACGGCAAAAGCAGCAACAAGAGCCGCTGCCACCGTCGAAATAAGTAGCTTCTTCATGTTCATCTCTCCATCGGCCCCAAACGCCAAAGAAACGCCAAGACATGCTTTTTCGTTCCGAATATTTCCCGACAGTTTGTTCAGCCATGCCCACTACTAGTGGACATCGCGCGAACAGCGCAGATGACCCAAAACGGACATTCGTGATTCCTGAAATGTGGTGACGGTATTCCGGTCTCCAGAATTTCAGATGGGAATAACTGCCAAATCTTTGGCTGGAAATAACGAGACTACGCCGATCGAGTTGCTTTAAGCGAGCGACTAAAACTCGCGAGCTGACGCGCCGGGACGTGTTTCGTGCCTGGGCTAGCGGGGTCCTCCAGAGCGGAAACAGTCTCGCGCGGCGCTGAAATACTTATCAACCCGCCGGATCATCCGGCGGCTATTTTTAAGAGCAAAGCAGTGGTGGGTGAAAAACACGACGGACGGCTACGACCGACATTCATCTGCGCCGGATGCGGCGATGAGTTGGTCCTAACCTCGAGTGGGCACCAATTCTGCGCCAACCGGTGGTGCAAAGAGGGGTTCGACGTCAGGCCAGATTGGCGAATGACGGTGTTAATCGGGCTTCTCACGGAGGAGGCGAAGGAAAGCATTCATTGACGGTCTCTAATAATCCCGACAAATGCTGTCGCGCCGATGAGGTGATTGAGTTAGTGGTCAGTGTGCGCTTCCGGGCGATAAAATTCCCTGTTCTCCCGCGAAGATTCCCTGTCGCGCCAAATTAATTCCCTGTTCCGTTGAGCAGGGAATTCGCATCGGAAGTCCTGTAATAACGCCATTATTTGCAGTCTCTCGCGCCGGGGCCACGATTTTTTGCAAAATTCCCTGTTCTTTTCCCTGTTAGCAGGGAATTTGACAGCGGAGACGGGTTCGACTTGGACTGCGTCCGCCACCAGTCCTTCTTTGAATTTCCAGAAGTTTTGGGCCGAATTGTCAAACGCGGACTGCAATGTCCGCTTTTGAGGAATAAACGCTTCGCGTAAAGCCCAATCCGAGACAGACTTCGTCGCGCTCTTGGAGCGTGGTAAGTGGTCTGTTGATTAGCTCATTTTACAGTGCAGAAAACGCCTTTGGTTGGGACGAGAAACAATCGGCAACCAAATACAACACAGATCATGCGCTCGACCAGCAAACTCAAAGAAATCATGGAAAGGCGAGCTGCCATTGTCGTCCCGGGCGCTGCCAACGCCATGTTTGCCCGGGCCATTGAAGATCTTGGTTTTGAGGCTGTCTATGTGACTGGCGCGGGGATCGCCAATATGGAACTCGGGATGCCGGACATCGGACTTACGACAATGACTGAGGTCGCCGAGATTGTCGCCCGCCTGGCGAGCGGAGTTTCGATCCCGATCATCGCCGACGCCGATACCGGTTTCGGCAATCCTCTCAACATTGTCCGGACCGTCCGCACATTCGAGCGGGCAGGTGCAGCAGGCATCCAAATCGAGGATCAAATCTTTCCTAAAAAATGCGGACATTTCGCTGGAAAAGAGGTTATCCCGATTGGCGAGATGCTCGACAAAATCCGCGCTGCGGTGGACGCACGGCAAGATTCCGACCTGCAAATTATTGCACGAACCGATATCCGAGCGGTAGAAGGCCTCGATCAGGCGATCGAACGAGCTAATGCATTCTTCGAAGCCGGAGCTGATGCCACTTTTATAGAGGCGCCCATCAGCGTTGATGAGCTTGCTCGAATCCCGCGCGAGATTCGCGCTCCGCAAATAGCGAATATAGTTTATGGCGGCAAAACGCCGGATCTTGGTCGGGCGAAGCTTGCTGAAATGGGATTCTCAATTGTGCTTTACGCGAATGCCGTCCTACAGGCCGCACTCAAGGCAGGCTATGACGTGCTGCGGGCTCTCAAAAAAGACGGCACGCTACAGTCCGTGCAGGAGCGCCTGGCATCCTTCGAAGAGCGTCAGCGGGCCGTCGGAAAGCACGATTGGGACGCCCTCGAAGCCCGCTATCGCATCTAACGCCAGACTGTACGGCCGAGCCCCAGGCACCTAAGCGGCTGGCGTCGGCTGCTCTCGGCTGCTGATCGCGGCATAAGACCGAGCTTGTTGCTCCGAGGAAGATGATCGTATGCTAACCGCTGCTGACCGCGGCTTAAATTCGCGGATAGGCCAATATCACCTGTTCTCAGAGTCGGTGCGGGAGGAATTAAATGACACAGTTTTGGACAACGATACGTGCTGCGCTAGCGGCGCTGCTTCTCTGGCTGCCGTCCGCCGCGGTTAAAGCCGAAACTATCACCGTCACTCACTGGGGCGCACAGTTCTATGGAGCCCCCTACGCGGTGGCCAAGGAAAAAGGTTTCTTCAAGGAGGCCGGAATAGACATAACCGGATTCCTGACTTCGACTGGTGGCGGCACCTCGGTAAGAAATACGCTCGCAAGCGACTTGCCGTATGGGGAGGTTGCGCTCTCAGCTGCGCTCGAAGCAATCAAGGCCGGACAGCCGCTAAAGATTGTCAACGGCGGCGTTGAATCGATCGGCGATATTCTTTGGATCGCCAAGCCAGACTCGCCGTTGACCGGAATCAAGGACCTGGCCGGCAAACGAGTCGGATTCACCGCACCGGGCTCGGTCACCAATATGTTGATCTTGATGTCGCTGAAGAAAGCCGGCATCGACTTGAAGAGCGTGCAGATCGTGCCTGCGGGCGGGATCGGCGCAAACCTTTCTGCTGTGCTGACCGGCGCTCTGGACGCGGCGTTCACCGGTGAACCGGTCTGGACACAGGAAAAAGCCAAGGTAAAGCCGGTGTTCTGGGCCAAGGACGTGCTGGGGCCAGAAATGACGCAGACGGTAGGGGTCGTTACTGAGGATTTTATCAAGAGTCATCCCGAAAAAATCCGCGCTATCATTTCGGGCCGAGCCAAGGGCGTCGCGTACATCTACGCCCATACCGATGAGGCGGCAGATATTACTGCTAAGGCCTACAACATGGATCCCAAGTTGGTGCGTGCTGTGTTCCAGCACCTGAAGGAGATTCAATGGTGGGGGCAGGGTGATCTTCGCTACAAGGGAATGAATCGCATGGCCGAGGGTATGCAGATCGTCGGCAAGCTCAGCGGCGACGTCGACTGGAGTAAGATTGTTGACACCTCGTTTCTGCCGAAGGAGTTGCAGCCGAAGTCATGAGCGTCAGCCACGCTGAGCTACGGGAGGTCAGCAAAGTCTTCCCGGCTGCAGGCGGGCAGGGCGATGTCCACGCGCTGGGGCCGATCGATCTCAATCTTGCCAAGGGCGAGGTCATTGCGGTCGTCGGCCCGTCTGGCTGCGGCAAGACAACACTGCTTGAGATCCTGGCGGGGCTAGCCGTACCAAGCGGAGGCTCGATCTCGTTTGAAGGCCGGCCTGTAAGAGGCGAGGTCCCTGATGGAATTGGAGTCGTTTTCCAGGAGGATGCGAGCCTCCCTTGGCTGACGGTCTGGGACAATATTTCCTTCGGACTGCGGCGTGCGGGCATTGGCGCAGCCGAAATCAAACGCAGGGTAGACGATGTTATTTCGTTTATGGGGCTCGAGGACTTCGCGCGCGCCTATCCGGCCCAACTCTCCGGGGGCATGCGACAGCGCGTCTGCATTGCGCGGACGTTGGTGCTTGAGCCGCGCCTGATCCTGCTAGACGAGCCGTTTGGCGCGCTCGATCAGCAAACGCGGTTGTTAATGGGGGATGAGTTGCTGCGTCTGTGGCGAAAGACCGGCGCCACGATCTTTCTCATTACTCACGCCATCGATGAAGCAGTGATGCTGGCTGACCGGGTTGCCGTGATGTCGGCCAGGCCAGGCTGCTTTATCGATTTGGTAAAAACTGAGTGGGGAAGGGACCGCGATTCCCGCGTGGTGGCGGACGGGCGTTTTGGAGCTCTGACGGGCCGCGTGTGGACACGACTCCGCGAGGAATCGCTTAAATCCGTTGGACGCAGCATAAATCGCGTCCCAGCCGCAGCCTTGAGCTGACTCGTAACACCCATGAACCAGGTCACGTTAGTTCGATTGTGCGTGATCGCCGGCAGCGTCCTTGCTGTCGAAGCTTTGTGCCGTTTCGGCGTGATCAATCGTCTGACCCTGCTGCCGCCCTCCGAAATGGCGGCGTACTTGGTGCACCTGCTGGTGTCAGGCGAGATCAATCAAGCCATCGTGCAGACGTTCTCCAATGTGGCGATCGCGTTCGTGCTGTCTGTTGTCTTCGGTTTTGTGTTGGGGGCCGTGATTCACGCTATGCCAAGACTGCGACGCGCCTGCGATCCGTTCCTGGCATCGTACTATTCGGTACCCATTTTTGTCTTCTACCCGCTGTTTGTTTCACTGTTTGGCCTCAACCGCTGGCCGCTGATCATGATTGGGTTCCTGTTCGCTATTACCGCGATGGTGATCGCAACGCTTAATGGACTTGATCGTGTCCCACCTGTGCTTGTCAAATTTGCGCGCGTCCACCGAATGAGCCGAAGTGCAGAAATCCTTCGCGTCGTATTGCCCGCGGCCGGGCCCTATCTATTCACGGGCGTAAAGCTCGCGCTGGCCTATTCGTTTATCGGCGTCCTTGCTGGCGAATTTATTCTTTCAGGCGGGGGGCTCGGCTATGCAATTGCATATGCGTATGACGCTTTCGACAATCGAACGATGTACGCACTTATGCTTTTTGTTCTGATCGTGGTGACCGCAATTAATTCGGCACTGTTCATTTGGGAACAACGGCTGCTGCGGCGAAGGGGCAAGGTGTGAGGCTGCGATGAGCGTGATTCCCGAAACGAGCGGATCTGCATACGTCGGTGGTCACGATTCCGCGCCTGCGACGCAGCGGCAGTCCTTGCAGCGGCTTCTCGACAGTTTCCTACTGATCGTCGTGCTGGTCGTTATATGGCAGCTCGTTTACTGGAAAAGTGAGGTCGCCATCACCGGCCCGATCGAGACAGTCAAGACCGCGATCGAGCTCCTGGGGTCCGAGACTTTTTGGCGTCACGCGCTCGCGAGCGGTCGCGCTTTCGGCCTCTCATTACTAATGTCCTCGATCGGTGGCGTTGCTGTTGGCCTCGCGCTCGGGGCGCATCGTTTCTCCGGGGCGGTCGCGGCTCCTATCCTGACCGCGCTATACACGATTCCAAAAGTGACACTCTATCCATTGGTGTTGCTGATTTTTGGCCTCGGTATCTCGGCCAAAGTTGCCTTCGGTGTCATGCATGGAATCATCCCGGTGGTGATCTTCACCATGGATGCGGTGCGAAACATCAACCCTGTGCTGATCAAGACCGCCCGGGTACTCAAGCTCTCGCCTAGCGAGACAGCCTACAGAATCCTCATTCCGGCGGTGATGCCTGAGATTGTGACGGGCTTGCGCGTCGGCTTTTCGCTCACGCTACTCGGCGTCATCATAGGTGAGATGTTTGCGTCGCAGCAGGGTCTCGGTTTTATGATCATCAACGGCATGAATGTGCACAACGTGCGCTCACTAACGGCTGTAGTGCTGCTCCTCGTGTTTTTTGCGGTAGTGAGCGGCAGCGTGTTGCTAGCGCTCGAACGCCGCCTGCAACGCTGAAAAAGTGACGCGAGGTCTATTCGGCGGCCTTGAGCACCTTATATCGATTGCGGACGACATCCCATTCGTCCGCGCCGAACCGACGGAATACTTCCTTGAGGGGCAGATCCTTAGGTGGCACCGGATGACGACCGGTGTGCTTGAGCTCAGCGAGAGCTGCCTCGCACGCCCCGACCACGCAGGTAAAAAGGAGACCCGGCACGATCGCCAACCGATATCCCATTTCGCGTGCGGTCGCGAGGTCGATATCCGGCGATTTGCCGAGACGAACGAGATTGAGAAGACAAGGGCCATTAACGCGCTTTGGCACTGCCGCAAGTTCTTCCATTGTCCGGGGCGCCTCGACGAAAGCCATATCCGCACCCGCTGTTAGCGCCGCGTTAGCGCGACGTATCGCTTCCTCAAACCCAGCCACCGCCCCGCAATCGGTCCGCGCAATGATCATGAAATCCGGGTTATGCCTCGCCTCTGTCGCTGCGCGGATCTTCGCCAGATAAGCGTCAAGCGGGATTATTTCTTTATCATCAAGGTGGCCACAACGCTTGGGAAAATCTTGATCTTCGATGTGAATGCCTGCAACGCCCATTCGCTCGTATTCGCGCACCGTTCGTACGACGTTCAACTCATTGCCGTAGCCCGTATCAGCATCAGCAATCACGGGTAGCGAAACGGCGGCGCTGATGCGACCGGCGTTCTCGACCATTTCGCTCATCGTAAGCAGGCCATAATCAGGATATCCGAAAGTGGCCGCGGTGCCGGCTCCAGTCATATAGACCGTGGGGAAGCCGGCCGCTTCGATCAGCCGCGCGGTGATGCCGTCGTACGCCCCAGGCGCGACGATCAGTTGCTCTTGTTGCATCAGCGCACGAAAGCGGCTCGCTGTGTTCATCGTATACCTCCCTCGAATTTGGCGTCGTTGCTTGATGCAACAAGCAAATTCCGCGTCGGACCGGGCAAACTATCATGCGACGCGGTTTTACAGTTCGGAAAAATGCCTTTAGCGTCTATAGGCGCCGTTAGAATGGTTTGACACTGTAAATCATTGAAATTGTTAGGTCGTGATAATTCTCCCGGGCCCACCACGCAGTCCCACGTTTGGAGAGATTTCCCGGCGGCTGGCGAATGGCCCCGAATTGGTGGGGCTACGCGCGAACGCTACGTCTCCACGACGGCGCATGCGAAGTTGATGAGGGCAATTCAGCGCCTTTGTCTCCGGAACGTGACCAGCGTCGGCACAGCCCCCGCGCTCAATCGCGATAAGTCCACGCATTAATCCGCGCGATATCTGAAAAGATGCGGTCAGAAATCCGTGCGGGACTTCACACGGGCGAGGTTGAGGTCGGCAAAAACGATGTGCGCGGTATCGCAGTGTACGTTGCTGCCCGGGTGACAGAGCCCCTTCCATAACTCTAGTTTGAGCCGTACGATTTTGAAGGCTGATAGGACTACCTTTCATGTTGATTGGCGTTCCAAAGGAAATCAAAACAGACGAATACCGGGTTGGGCTAGTTCCGGCGACTATCAAGCCGCTCACGGCTAAAGGCCATAATGTCGTAGTGGAAACCGGAGCCGGAAAAAGCGCCGGCATCAGCGACGATGATTATGTTGCAGCTGGTGCCGAAATCATTACCAGCGCAGATCAGATTTTCGCGAGGTGCGAGCTGATCGTGAAAGTGAAAGAGCCTCTCGATCTCGAACGCAAATGGCTGCGCCGTGGCCAAATCATCTTCACCTATCTCCACTTGGCTAACGATCCTGAACTGGCCAGTGATCTGATGGCTTCTGGTGTGGCAGCCATCGCCTATGAAACCGTGACAGATGCGGAGGGAAAGCTGCCGCTGCTGGCGCCGATGTCCAGGATTGCAGGGCGCATGGCGCCGCAAGTCGCAGCCCACTTCCTCGAACGTCCGCAGGGAGGACGCGGTATTCTCCTCGGTGGCATCAATGGTGTGCCCGCAGGTCAGGTTGTCATTCTCGGCGGCGGCGGCGTTGGTTGCAATGCCGCCGAGATCGCGCTTGGCATGGGCGCCGATGTTGCGATCCTGGTACGCAGTGCCACTACGGCTGATCAGCTGTCGCAGCGTTTCGGAAGTCGCGTACTTGTTTTCGCCACTCCGGAATCAGTAGTAACGCTTTGCGCCTCTGCTGACGTGGTGATCGGAGCAACTCTTGTCCCTGGTGCCGCTTCGCCCAAGCTCATATCGGCGGAGACCGTCAAACGGATGAAACATGGTGCGGTGATAGTAGACGTGTCCATCGACCAGGGCGGCTGTGCAGAAACATCGCACCCGACAACACACACCCACCCGACATTCGTCGTGGATGGCGTTGTGCATTATTGCGTGGCGAACATGCCGGGCGCGGTACCGAGGACATCTACATTCGCGCTAAATAATGCGACGCGGCCATTCATATTGGCGATCGCGGACAAGGGCTTTCCACAGGCGCTTATTGAAGATGAGCATTTGCGCAATGGCCTTAACGTTTACGAGGGCAAAATGACTTGCCGTGCGGTGGCTGACGCCTTGCGGCTGCCCTACACGCCGGCCGCTAACGTGCTAGCGCTATGATCGAGCGCTGCATTTCTCTCATTAGGCATTCGTCACCGTTATCGACGGGCCGTCCAATGGCCTGCAAGCTTTGATTCACGTCAAAGAACTATCCGGTATTTTCGCAGTAAATAGCCATGTAGAAGTGGAATGGATGATATGGCGGCTGGCGAAAGCGCAGGAGAAATCGCGGTCCGGCCGCTCGGCGGCGATAAGCTTTATCGCCCGACCAATCTTTCAAATCTGTCGTTTTCGACGACTGCGGACCTGCAGCCGATCGACGGACTCATTGGCCAAACGCGAGCCCTTGAAGCAATCCAGTTTGGGACGAAAGTCGAACGAGCCGGCTTCAATCTATTCGTCATCGGGCCCAATGGTGCCCGCATGCAGGACGCCGTCAAAGCCGTACTAACTGAAGAAGCACGGCGGAAGCCCATCCCCTCAGATTGGGTCTATGTCAACAACTTCGCCAACCCCGATCGCCCAATCGCCATGGAGCTTCCCGGCGGCCGCGCGCGCGCGTTTCACGAGGCGATGCACAAGCTCATTGATGACCTCAAAGCAGCCCTGCCGGCGGTTTTCCAGAGCGAGGACTATCAGACGCGTCGCGGCGCCATCGATGAATTATTCCAGAAGAAGCAAGGAGAGGCATTTGCGGCTTTGCGCAATAAGGCAGTCGAAAAAGAAGTCGTGCTGTTACGCACCCCATTGGGTTTCGCCTTGGCCCCGGCCAAAGACGGTCACGTGGTGCCGCCGGATGAATTCAAAGAATGGCCCGAGGCTAAGCGACGGCAGGTGCAAGCAATCATCGAAGCCCTGGAGAAGGAGCTAGAGCACATCATTCACCAGCTGCCCCAATGGGAAAAACAACGGCGCGACGAGATCCGCCAACTCAACGGCGATACCGCGAAATATGCTGTTGACCAACTGATCGAGGAAACCAAGGCCTCGTTCAGTGACATTCCGCGCGTTGTGCAGCACATCGACATGGTTCGCTCCGACCTGGTCGAAAATGTCGCCATGTTCGTCATGAAGGGCGAGGACGACGAGGACGACGCAAGCGGTTTAAAGGCAGGAAGCTTGTTCGACCGCTACGAGGTAAATGTTCTTGTGACACAGGACGCCGGCCGGCCCGGAGCTCCGATTGTCGAGGAGCTGCATCCGGCCCTGGGAAACCTTATCGGTCGCATCGAATACATCTCGGTTCGCGGCGCGCTGCTCACAAACTTCCGCCTCATCAAAAGCGGCGCACTTCATCGCGCGAATGGTGGTTATCTCTTGCTCGATGCGCGCAGCGTTCTAATAGAGCCCTTCAGTTGGGCGGCGCTCAAACGCATCTTGCGGCGTGGTGAAATCGCTATCGAGGACATTGCCCGGTTTCTTGGATTCACGAGCACCGTCTCTCTTGAACCAGACCCAATTCCGCTGAAGGTGAAAGTGATCCTGTTCGGCGACCGTCTTCTGTATTTTCTACTCGCTGCACTCGATCCCGAATTAGCGGATTACTTTAAGGTGCTCGCCGATTTTGAGAATGACTTCGTGCGCACACCGGAAAACGAAGTCATTCTCGCCCGGCTGCTGGCGGCGCTGACACAGCGCGACGGGCTCAACGCACTCGATCGCGACGCGGTCGCGCGGGTGCTCGAACATGCCGCGCGCCTGGCAGATCATGCCGGCAAATTGTCGCTGGTCGTCGAGCAATTGCGGGAAATTCTAATTGAGGCCGATTTCTTTGCCCGTCAGGCTGAACGTGCCGTCATCTCGCGCGCAGATGTCGACCATGCGCTCGAGGCGCGCATCCGGCGCGCTGCACGGCTGCGAGATCGGGCACAGGAAGCAATTCTAGAGAACGTCGCGCTCATCGCCACCGAGGGCACCCATGTCGGACAGATCAACGGACTGAGCGTTCTTGAGCTCGGCGGGTTTTCCTTTGGACGTCCGACTCGCATCACCTGCCAGGTGCGGCCGGGCACAGGCAAGGTTGTCGATATCGAACGCGAAGTGGAACTCGGGGGGCCACTGCACTCCAAGGGTGTCTTGATCCTTTCAGGTTTTCTCGCGGGCCGTTACGCGCTCGATACGCCCATGTCGCTCTTCGCGAGCCTCGTATTTGAGCAATCCTACGGCGGCGTGGAGGGCGACAGCGCGTCGTCTGCTGAACTTTTTGCGCTGCTTTCCGCGCTGGCTGATGTGCCACTGCGTCAGGATCTAGCGGTGACCGGGTCGGTCAATCAGCACGGCGAGATCCAGGCCATCGGCGGCGTCAATGAGAAGATTGAGGGCTTTTTCGATATTTGCGACAATCGAGGCCTCACCGCCTCGCAAGGTGTGCTCATCCCACAAGCTAACGTCCAGCATCTCATGTTGCGCCGAGAGGTCATTGACGCCTGCGCTGCCGGCCAATTCGCAATTTTTCCAGTCAGCACCATTAACGAAGGCATCGCACTGTTGACCGGGCTTCCGGCTGGCGAGCGCGCCGCAGACGGAACCTATCCGTCGAACAGCATCAACCGCCGGGTCGAAGATCGTCTGCGCGCTTTTGCCAATATCCGGCGCAGTTTCGGAAGTGAACGGACTGGCGCTGCAACCGGAATCTAGCCATGCCCACCGAGTTGCATAAGTTCAGGCGCCTGGTGCTGGGATTGCAGTTGAGCGCGCCCGACCCTGCCATACGGCTTGCCGTCGAATTGGCCGAATTGCTCGATCTTGATCTACTCGGGCTTTTCCTCGAAGACGCCAGCCTGCGCGACCTTGCTGGTATTCCCTTCGCGCGCGAATTCAGGCTGCTCGGTGGCGGTTGGCATTCGCTCGACCTCGATCGGCTAGTGCATGACCTGGAGGTTGCCGCCCGCGGCATGGAACGAACGTTCACGCAAGCGGTGAAAACCCTGTCGAAGCGTTCCCAATTCGAAGTGATGCGTGGACCGGTGGCCGAGGCAATCACGTCGATTTCGAATTCCGGTGACATCGTAATGATCGTGGAGCCGACAAGCGCCGCTGAACGAGTTAGCGGGCAGTTTTCTTGGTTGGTCCAGGCGGCTTTTCGGTCCGTGGCCGCTGTCATGTTGGTCCCGTCGCGTATTATACGAACCAAGGGTCCAATTGTGGCGGTTGCGATGTCGGGCGACGATCCGACCATCGCTGCAGCGGCCGCTATAGCGGTTGCGGCCAAGGAAACACTGATCGTTATTGGACCTGGTGGATGGGATCGCGAGACTTCGCGCATCACTCAACTAGCAGCCAAGACCGGTCTCACGATTCAACAGTTTACTGCCGGCGCTCTCTCTTTCGATCCAACTGCCTGTCTCAAGGCCATGGGTCACTTGCAGGAGCGGCTAGTGGTCATGACCCGCTTACCATTCGATGGTGCCACGGCATTCGCGATAGTCACTGCGCGGCAGGTACCCGTACTCGTCATCGAACCGGATGGGCTGCCTCCGGGCGAGGGCGACTCACGGACTTAGGTTCCCGCTACAGGCCCATTTCCGGCTCGGGCACCCGCTGTTTTGTCTCCTCGGGAATTTCCGTCATGGTAGCCTCGGTAAGCAACAATACGCTGGCAACTGACACCGCATTTTCGAGGGCGACGCGAACGACTTTTGTAGGATCGATAATCCCAGCCTCGATTAGGTCGACATACTCCTTGCGGCCGGCATCAAAGCCCTCATTGCCTTTGCCGCTCAGCATGCGAGCGACGACAACGCCCCCGTCGGTCGCGGAATTTTCGGCAATCTGCCGTGTTGGAGCCTCAAGCGCGCGCTTAAGAATTTGAACGCCGGTCTTTTCGTCGCCTTCGCATTTCCCTTCCTCGGCAGCGAGAACGCCGACGCAGCGCAGGAGCGTCAAGCCACCGCCGGGAACGATGCCTTCGGCAACCGCTGCTTTGGTGGCGCTGATCGCATCGTCCAACGCCTCCTTCTTTGACTTCATCTCGGATTCCGACGGGGCGCCGACGCGAACAACTGCAACGCCACCGGCAAGTTTCGCCAGCCGCTCCTGCAGTTTTTCACGGTCGTAATCGCCGGTCGTCTTCTTCTCGATCTCGCGGCGGATTTGCTCGATACGTCCATCGATCTGCTTGCGATCGCCAGCACCTCCAATAATGGTGGTATTGTCCTTGTCGACCACAACGCGCTTGGCTTTGCCGAGTTGTTCGAGGCGGACATGTTCAAGCTTGATGCCGAGCTCCTCGGAAACCACCTGGCCACCCGTTAAGGCCGCAATATCCTGTAACATGGCTTTGCGGCGGTCGCCGAAGCCGGGAGCCTTGACGGCGCAGCTCTTCAGCGCTCCGCGAATTTGATTGACGATCAAAGTGGCGAGGGCCTCGCCTTCGACGTCCTCGGCGACCACCAGCAACGGGCGCGCGGATTTCGCTACCAGTTCCAGCAACGGCAGAAGATCCTGTAGGGAAGCGATTTTGCGGTCCGAGATCAGAATAAGGGCATCTTCGAGGATCGCTTCCATTTTCTCAGGGTTGGTAATGAAGTATGGCGAAAGAAATCCGCGATCGAACTGCATTCCTTCGACAACCTCGAGTGTAGTTTCAGTGGTTTTGGACTCTTCGACCGTGATCACGCCCTCGTTGCCAACCTTATCCATCGCGTCGGCCACGAGCTCGCCGATCAGCGGATCGTTATGTGCGGAAATAGCGCCGACCTGCGCCTTTTCCAGGCGCGTCTTCACCGGACGAGATAATCCGCGCAATGCTTCAATGGCTCGCTTTGCGGCGCGATCGAGACCGCGCTTGATATCGATAGCGCTTGCGCCGGCGACAACGTTGCGAACCCCGTCGGCAAATATGGCGTGGGCGAGGATGGTCGAGGTGCTCGTCCCGTCACCGACCATATCGCCGGTCTTTTCGGCGGCCTGCCGCAGCATCCGTGCACCTAGGTTCTCCTCCGGATCCTTGAGGTCAAACTCCTTAGCGATCGTCACGCCGTCATTGCAGACGATTGGGACGCCCCATTTTCTCTCGATCAGTACCGATTTGGATCGTGGGCCTAAGGTCACACGAATCGCATCGGCGAGTTGTGTCGCGCCGCGCAGAAGCTTCTCACGTGCGGCCGAACGGAACAGGATCTGCTTGTGGGCCATTCAGGGCGCCTCAGTGAAATTGAAACTCGTAAAATGATTGAAAGCGAAACTACCAAGACAGATCGGGGTCCATTTTGACGCATATCAACTCGCGGCTTAGGTAGCGCTCGAGCTTGTTATTGTCTTGCTCAAGCCCAGTTTCGCAGCGATGTACGCGAACGCCCCGTCGAGCGTGCCGAGCTTCGGATAGTCGATCTCGGGAATGTCGATGCCGAGGCGATGGTGAATAGCGATAATGAAGTTCAGGAAGTCCATGGAATCGATGTCGATTGCTTCGCGTAAATCAGCGGCCGGGTTAACAGTCGCCAAATCGGCTTCAGGCGCGATGTTATTGAGCTCTTCCTGCACTACTTTGCGAATGTCGACGTCACTCATAGCTTTTCCGGCTCCTGCAAAAGCTTGCCGATCTCGGCCAAGAACAATGCACCCGCGTGTCCATCGGTGGCCCGGTGGTCGCCGGAGAGCGTAACCGTGGCCACCGATCGCGGCCCGATCGCGCCGTCAACAATCCAAGGCCGCGCCACTACCTTGCCGAAGCCAACAATCGCTACCTGTGGCGGATAGATGATCCCGTACAGTGCTTCGACCCCGCGCTCGCCCAGGCTCGAAACTGTGATCGTTGGATCGGAAATTTCCGAACTGCGAATGCGTCCGGCACGCGTGCGCTGCACCAGGTCGCGCATACGGCTCATCAATTCGTCCAGCGATAGCTGATCGGCATCATGCAGCGCCGGCGCCGCCAGGCCGCCACCGCGAATGGCAATCGCGACGCCTACGTGCACGGCCTGTGCCGGCTCGAATTTGTTGTTGCGATAGAATCCGTTGAAGGCGGGAAAGCGGCGCGTGGCCACGGCGACTGCTTTGAGGGCGAGCGCCCCGATCAGCAGGCGGTTGTCGGGCGGCAGCGTCGCGTTTTTCTGTGTCAGCCAGCGCTCGCAATGAGTGACGTCGACCTGATGCTCGAGATAATAGTGAGGGATTTCCCGCTTTGATCGGGCCATGGCGGCGGCGATTGCCGATCGCATTGCCGCGAGATCAAGCCACAGCGCTCTTTTTCTTTCAGGCGGAGCGGCGGCGGCCTCACCGAGCCGACGCTCGACGTCGGCATAGGTGATTGCCCCCGCCGGGCCGCTGCCTGTGATTGTTGAAAGATCGACGCCGCGTTCTTCGGCAAGCCGCCGTGCTGCGGGCGACGCCGCTGCGCGGGCCGCAGCGCCTGGGGTGACGGGCAGCGGCGCCGGCGCAGCAACAGGGGCCCGTGCCGGCGGAGGGATCACTGGTGCGACCGGCGGCGCTGCAGGCGGCAGAGCGGCCGCTACGACGCCAGGCTTTCCCTCTACTTCGGTTCGAATCTGCGCCAGCGGGGTCCCGACCGGCACCTTGCTTTTGAGCTCGACCAGGATCTTTTCGATTTGGCCAGCCTGGAAGGTTTCGATCTCGATTGCGCCTTTCTGCGTCTCGACCACCGCGACAATGTCGCCGCGCTTGACCCAATCGCCGGGCTTGACCAGCCACTCAACGAGCGTGCCCGCCTCCATGTCGGCGCCCAGGGAGGGCATGCGAAATTCGACCACGACGCTACCTCATGCTCGGCCCAGAGCCGCTTTCGCGGCTGCGACGATCTTGGGCGCTTGCGGGATCGCCGCGTTTTCGAGATGGCGAGGATAAGGAATCGGCACCTCCTCGCTGCAGACACGGCTGATCGGCGCGTCGAGCGACCAGAACGCCTGTTCGGCGATACGCATACCGACTTCCGCTGCCAAACTACCGCTGCGCCAGCCCTCATCGACAATAACCGCGCGCCGGGTCTTGGCGACCGACGTCATAATGGTCGCGTCGTCGAGCGGCCGCAAACTGCGCAGGTCAATCACCTCAGCCTCGATGTTGTCGGTCGCAAGCGCGGTTGCCGCCTCAAGCGTCTTCCATAACGAGCCGCCATAGGTGATGAGCGAAATGTCGCGGCCGGAACGGCGAATGGCCGCTTTGTTAATGTCGACGGGGCCAGCATCCACGGCGAGCTTACCCGTCATGTTGTAGAGCATGACATTTTCGAAAATCAGAACTGGGTCGGGGTCTTGCAAAGCGGTCCAAAGCATACCGCGAGCATCCTCAAGCGTCCCGGGTGCCAACACTTTGATGCCGGGAATATGCGCGTACCAACCCTCGAGGCTATGCGAATGTTGGGCGGCAAGCTGGCGGCCCGCGCCAGTCGCCATCTGGATCACTAGCGGTACACCGAACTGGTTTCCGGACATATGACGCACTGTCGCCGCGGTATTGAGGATCTGGTCGAGCGCGAGCAGGCTGAAATTCACCGTCATTAATTCCACGATGGGGCGCATGCCAGCCATCGCCGCCCCGATTCCGGCACCGGTAAATCCGGATTCCGAGAGAGGCGTATCGCGAATCCGCTCAGGGCCGAATTCGGCAAGCAGCCCGTGGCTCACCGCATAGCAGCCGCCATAACGGCCGACGTCCTCACCCATCAGAAAAACGCGTTCGTCGCGTTTAATCGCATCGCGAAGGGCCGCGCGCACCGCTTCACGATAAGTCAACTCGATCATTCCTGGTCGGGTAGTTTCTTGGTGCATGGCTCTCATCGACCGGTAGATACGGCACTATCTGCATATGTGAAGCGGGTAAGTTGCTC
>DAHUXA010000077.1 GCA_027307405.1 Hyphomicrobiales bacterium
CACGACGATCCGGCGGGGCAACATCGGCGAGTCGACCATCGCCGGCTTGGCCGGCGGTTACGGCAACATCGGCTACATGGGGCCGGGTCTTGCCCTGGCGACACTCGGCCCGCAGGCGACGGTGCCGGTGGCGTTGATTTTCTGTTTCGACACGCTGCTCTTGTTCTCATTGGTGCCATTTTTGATGGCGCTCGCAAATCCGCAGCAGAAGACGATCGGAACGACTGCTATCGAGGTGGCCAAACGCATCGCGACCCATCCGTTGGTGATTGCGACCGTGGTCGGCATCGCCTCGGCGGCGGTGCATTTCCAGCCGCCCGTCGCAGTGGAAAGGCTGCTCCAATTCTTGCAGAATGCCGCTGCTCCTTGCGCGCTGTTCACGCTCGGCGTCACCGTGGCTCTGCGGCCGCTGAAGAGGATGCCATGGGAGGTGCCGTTCCTTGTAGCCGTCAAACTCGTCCTGCATCCTTCGTTGGCATTTCTGTTGCTATCGTTGTTCGGGCCGTTCGAACAAAGCTGGGTCTATACGGCGGTGCTGATGGCGGCATTGCCCCCGGCGCTGAATGTTTTCGTGTTCGCGCAGCAGTACGATACATGGGTTGAACAGGCTTCAGGGGCCGTGCTGGTCGGCACGCTGATTTCGGTTCTCACGCTGACGTCGGTCATGTGGATGGTCAGAACCCATACACTGCCGGCACTTTTGTTCGGGTGAGTTGATGCAACCATTGTCAGGCCTTCTTGTCGTGGATTTGACGACACTCCTGCCGGGGCCATTGGCGACGTTGATGCTCGCCGAAGCCGGTGCCGAGGTCGTCAAGATCGAACAGCCGGGCGGAGAGAATGCGCGATACTTTCCGCCCATGGTCGACGGAGAGAGCGCAGCGTTCCTCATGCTCAATCGCGGCAAGAAAAGCATGGCGCTCGATCTCAAGAATGACGCGGATCGCGCGAAGCTCATTCCACTCATCAAACGTGCCGATATTTTAGTCGAGCAATTTCGGCCGGGCGTCATGGCGCGGCTCGGTCTCGGTTACGACGACGCACACGCTCTCAATCCACGGCTCATCTATTGTTCGATTTCCGGCTACGGCCAGAGCGGCCCGCGCGTGCACGAGGCCGGACATGATCTCAACTACATCGGCAATACAGGCTTGCTGGATTTGCAGCCCGGGCCGGCCAGCCATCCTGTGGTCCCGCCAATGCTCGCGGCTGACATTGCGGGCGGAAGTTTTCCGGCGGTGATCAACATCCTGCTGGCGTTGCGGGCGCGCGATCAAAGCGGGCAGGGTTGTCGCATCGATATTGCGATGACCGACGCAATGTTCACGTTTACCTGGGCGGCGTTGGCGCTCGGTGCAGCGAGCGGCCGATTTCCGAAGCCGGGAGAGATGTGGCTCGTCGGTGGTTCGCCGCGCTACCAGATCTACCCCGCCAAAGACGGCAAGCTGGTTGCCTGTGGTGCTATTGAGCAAAAATTCTGGATCGCCTTTGCCAAGGCAATTGCCTTGCCTGCCGAATTTGTCGATGACATGCGCAATCCGATGGCGACACGAGACGCGGTTGCAAAGTTGATATTGTCCCGATCATCCGACGAATGGCGTCCCGTCTTCGCTGCCGCCGACTGCTGCACGACAATCGTAACGGCACTCGAAGAGGCAATGCGTGACCCTCATTTTGTCGAACGTGGATTATTTGCGCACGCAGTTGCGACTGCGTCGGGTAAAAGTCTGCCCGCACTGCCGGTGCCAATCAGCCCGCAGTTCAGGGAAACTCCGGGTGCAAAGAAAGCCCCAAAACTTGGCTAGAGCGCCTCGCCACGCATCAGCCGCGGCTGCGCCGTCGTCGGGGCAACGCCCTCGCGCATCACGGCGCGCCGCAATGGCCCGATGCGGTCGATCAGATAAAGCCCAAGTCCACGTGCGCCTTGAACCGGCAAAAAATCACTGAGGAGTGTGCGATTGAGCAGATCGATCGCGAGCGTGCGGCTGCCGACGTCGGCGCGGCGCAGCCGGTCGTAGTGTGCCAATATGTTTGCTCCGCCAATATCGCGATGCTCGCGATGGGCTGCGACCGCAAGCTCGCCGATGGTGGCGGCATCGCGCAGACCCAGATTTAGTCCTTGTGCGCCGAGAGGCGGAATCACATGCGCGGCTTCACCAACCAGGGCAATGCGCTTGGCGGCGAAGTGCCGCGCGGTTGCGACGCGAAGAGGGAACAGGCCGCAGCCAGGCTCGACTTCAATCTTGCCAAGTATCGAATGTGACGCGCGCTCGATCTCGCTGGCCAGTTCGACATCATCGAGGGTCGCATGTTCATCGGCCACGACAGGATCGAGTACCCACACCAGACTTGAGCGATTTCCCGGCAAAGGCACCAACGTGAAGGGACCTGTTGGCGTATGAAATTCAGTCGACGTGTCGTGATGCAGACGCGAATGCTTCAGGCAAATCGTCAGGGCGACCTGTGGGTAGGTGCGCTCTTCGATTTTGATTCCAGCCGCCGCCCGGCAGATGGATTTCCGGCCGTCTGCGCCAATCGTGAGCGGGGCACGCAATGTGCCGCCGCTCTTGAGCGACACGATGACTGCATCGCTGGCCGGCACGACACTGGCTACTTCGTCTTCAACAAGACGGAGCTTGGGCAGGGAATGCGCGCGATGCTCCAGCGCATCGATCAGATGACGGTTCTCGATGTTGTAGCCGAAGGTATCGAGGTCAATCTCTCTTGCCTCAAACTTCACCTCCGGCGCGCGCCACAGCCGTCCGGTATCGTCGACGATGCGCATCGTTTTGAGGGGAGCGGCCTGCGCCGCGCACCGACCCCAAATGCCAAGCGTCTCGAGCGCGGTCACTGAACCCGCCAGCAGGGCCGTGGTGCGGTTATCCGGTTTGGCCGGCCGCTTGCCCGCGAGGATCGTGGCGATGCCGCCCCCGGCAAGGGCGATCGCCGCGGTGAGCCCGGCGGGTCCGCCGCCGACCACAATGGCCTCAGCGCTTGCGCTGTTCTTATCCGGCATAAATGCGCTCAATCTCGGTTGGCGTTAACGCACTAGCATGCACAGGGCAGGTACGGAAACCACGCAACAGGCTCGCGGTACCCCGGCCTTGCCCGATGCGCTATGAATGAGGCTGCCATGAGCGGAACCGCCGGCCATGATTTTGGACATCTGACACCTGCCGCCGCGGGCCTTGGCCGTGTTTTTGCGCGGCCGAAGATGCTGGCAGCGCTGTGCGTGATTGTGCTTGCGAGCCTTGGCTGGTTTTACATCGCGTTGCTTGTCGCGGGCACGGGTAAAGCTTTCGGTGGTTTTGGGGCCTCCGTCCTGCAGACGCTCTGCGGTCCCCTGCGGGATGCGTCCTGGAGCGTGAGCGGCGTTGCTGTCGTCACGTCGATGTGGGGCGCGATGATGCTCGCCATGATGCTGCCGAGCGCCGCGCCCATGATCATGACCTATGCCGGCATCGCCGACACCGCGGCACGCAAAAAAGAGCGCATCGTCTCGCCATTCGTGCTCGCGGCCGGCTACGCGGCGGTATGGTTCGGGTTCTCGGTCATTGCAGCGTTGACTCAGATCATGCTGACGCAAGTGACGTTGCTTGACGCCACCATGACTTCTGCGAGCGGTTTGTTTTCAGGCGCAATATTTATCGGAGCAGGGCTCTATCAGTTCTCTGCGTTCAAACACGCTTGTCTCAACCATTGTCAGCAGCCTTTACCGTTCTTCTTTACAAACTGGGCCACCACAACACGCGGGGTATTTCGGCTGGGACTAAAGCAGGGTGTCTATTGCCTCGGCTGCTGTTGGGCAATGATGCTCGTTATGTTCGCGGTCGGGATCATGAATGTAATCTGGATGGTGGGGCTCGCTATTGTCATGACCATTGAGAAGATGCTCGTCGGCCGGCGTTTTACTCACCTCATCGGCGTGGCCCTGATCGTCATCGGCACAGGCATCGTCATGGCGGCGTTCGCTGCTCATTGGCCGGCGCGGACGAGTTAAGTTAAGAAAAGAAAAAGGGGAGTAGGGCGTTGACGGAAAGTTGGAGTTTAAAGGGGGAGCTGGCGCTCTCGTGTAGTTGCACCGTGTTTTGTCCTTGCGTGTTGTCGCTCGGCGAGCACCCCCCGACCGAGAGCCGATGCCAGACGTGGGCCGGTATCCGTATCGACGACGGGCACTTCGACACGACCGATCTTTCGGGGATTAAGGTCGGCCTGATGATGGATTTGCCCGGCATCATGTCACGCGGTAACTGGACCGCGGCTTTGTTCGTCGATGACAATGCCTCCGCCTACGCGGTGAAAGGTTTGACCAGGATTTTCACCGGACGCGTCGGCGGCACGACGCATTTGCTGTCGATTTTGGTTGGGCAGTTCCTCGGCGTCCGGCAGGTTCCGATCACCTATGAAACGCAAGGCGAAACCCGCATCATTCGCATCGAGCAATATGTGGACGGGGCGATCACGCCGGTTCGCGGCAAAGAGGCGGGGCAGAACGTTGTGATCCGCAATAGTGAATACTGGATCGGTTCCGATATCATTGTTTCGCGCGCCGACAAGTCGCGGTTCCGCGGCTTTGGTCGCAACTGGAATTTGGCGGGACGGTCGGCAGAGATCGTCAAGCTCGATTGGGGCAACAGTACATGATCCCGAAAAGCGGCGTTCGGCATCATGCGCAAGTGTAAATCATGAGGGGATTCGAGCGCGCTCGCGCTTTTACGGTTCATATTTTCACCGCGACCGGCGCGGCATTGGCGTTTCTTGCGCTGATCCTGGCGACGGGCGGACATTGGGCGGCAATGTTCCTGTGTCTCGGTTTGGCACTGGTCGTCGACGGCGCTGATGGGCCGATAGCGCGCGCCTTCGACGTACAGAATGTTTTGCCGCGCTGGTCGGGCGATACGCTCGATCTGGTGGTGGATTTCACGACCTACGTCTTCGTTCCAGCCTATGCGATCGCCGCCAGCGGATTGTTGCCACAAATTCTCGCGATCCCTGCCGGTATCGTTGTCGTCATCAGCGGCGCGCTTTATTTCGCGGACCGCGAGATGAAAACGAACGACAATTATTTCCGCGGTTTCCCGGCCGTGTGGAATCTTGCCGCCTTCTATCTTTATTTGCTCGAACCGCCCGAATGGGCGGCGGCTATCGCTGTTGCCGTTCTGGCCGGTCTAAGCTTTACGCCCATCAGGTTCCTGCATCCCTTGCGTGTCCAGCATTGGCGCAGTTTCAACATCGTTTTGCTGGCAGTATGGGCGGTGCTTGCTTTTGTCGCGCTTATTCAAGATCTGTCGCCCGGTCTCTACGTCACCCTGCCACTGTCGCTTATCGCAGTGTATTTTTTCGCAGTCGGTTTGTTGCGCAGTCCAGCCTGATCGTGTTCGATCTCCAAAATTCAGGAGCCAGTTATGCCTCGACCAGTCCTGCTCATCGCCGGCGGCAGCCGCGGTATTGGCGCCGCCACTGCAAAACTTGCAGGAGCGCGGGGCTATGACGTGGCGGTGAATTACAAGACCAATTCGAATGCCGCCGCCGCCGTGGTCAAAGCCGTAGAGAAAGGCGGCGGCAAAGCCGTGGCCATCCGGGGCGACATGGCTCTGGAGAACGATATTGAACGGGTATTCGACACGGCAACCGATACGTTCGGCTCGCTGACCCATTTCGTTCACAGTTCCGGAATTATTGGAGAAGCCTCGCGGCTCGACGATGCCAGCGCAAAGACAATCCGCGAAGTTCTCGATGTCGATACTTTCGGTGCGCTGCTTTGCTTGCGCACATGTATGCGACGGATGTCGACGAGACACGGCGGCAAGGGTGGCGCCGTGGTCATGCTGTCCTCGATGGCGGCTCCACTCGGTGGGGCGAATGAATGCGTCTGGTATGCCGCGGCGAAGGCCGGCGTCGACTCCATGGTCATCGGCGCGTCCCGCGAGGTAGCCAAGGAAGGTGTACGTATCAACGCCGTGACACCGGGTGTCATCGATACCGATATTCAGCCGCCGGGACGCGTGGAACGCCTCACGCCCATGTTGCCGATGGGCCGGGCCGGGCAGGCGGACGAAGTCGCGGAAGCCGTCCTGTTCCTGCTATCCGACGCCGCGTCCTATATCAATGGCGCGAACCTGCGCGTTTCCGGCGCGCGCTGATCCGCCTTGCGCTTACCGCGCGGCTGCCTATGATCGCCGCCGATTTCCATTCCCACAACAACCATACGTCTATCAAGGAGTGAAACATGGTCGCGGCAGTGCGCGTTCACAAACCCGGCGGTCCTGAAGTCCTGACCTACGAGGACGTCCAGATCGCCGCACCTGGCCAGGGCCAGATCAAGATCAAGCAGCACGCCAGCGGCGTCAATTTCATCGATGCTTATTTCCGCATGGGCATGTATCCGTCGCCGGTCGGCATGCCATTCATCGCCGGCAATGAAAGCGCCGGCGAGGTTATGGCGGTCGGCCCCGGAGTAACGGACGTCAAAGTCGGCGATCGTGTCGCCTTTGTCGGCCCGCTCGGCGGCTACGCGGCCGAACGCCTGGTGCCGGCCGATCGCGCCGTGAAGCTCCCCGACAATATTTCCTACGAGCAGGCCGCCGGCATGATGCTCAAGGGCATGACCGTGCAGTATTTGCTCAACCGTACATACAAAGTGGAAAAGGGAACCGTCTGTCTCATTCACGCGGCGGCCGGCGGTGTCGGCCTGATTGCCTGCCAGTGGGCGAACTATCTTGGCGCAACTGTCATCGGCACCGTCGGATCCAAAGACAAGGCCGAGATCGCCAAGAAGAACGGCTGTCACCACACCATCCTTTATCGCGACGAAGATTTCGTGGCGAAAGTAAAAGAGATCACCAGTGGCAAGCTTTGCGATGTGGTCTATGACGGCATCGGCAAGACCACGTTTCCGGCCTCGCTCGATTGCCTTCGTCCGCTCGGCTATTTCGTGAGCTTCGGAAGTGCGTCGGGACAGATCGATGCCTTCAATATCAATATCCTTCAGACCAAGGGCTCCCTTTTCGCAACGCGACCAACCCTCAATCACTATGTTGCAAAACGCGACGACTTGATTGCGACCGCAGCCGACCTGTTCAAGGTCGTCGGCTCCGGAGCGGTGAAAATTCCGATCAACCAGAAATATTCGCTCAAGGACGCCGCCAAGGCGCACAAGGAAATGGAAGGCCGCGACACCACAGGCTCTTCCATTCTGGTGCCATAACGGTCATCAGAACGGGATTGCGATCGGCGGCGGTGATGATCTTTGTCGCCGCCGCCCAACCCGTATATCCCGGGAATACATCCGATGCCGAGGCGCTGGCTATCGTGCGCAGTCATTGCGTCATGTGCCACGCCGTAAAGCCTACACATGAAAGTTTTCAGGAGGCGCCGAAAAATATCATCCTGGAAACCATCGCTGACCTTAAGAAACACGCCGCGACGATCTACGCACAAACGGTACAGACCAAGGCAATGCCTCTCGGCGACCAAACCGTCATTACAGATGACGAGCGCGCCACGCTGGGTCGATGGCTGAAGGAGCTGCCGTGAATGGGGGCGTCAAGCCGTGGGGTGTCTTCGCCACATTCGTGTTTGGGGCGATCGCGCTACTGGCCGGGCAGCTGTCGGGGATCGCGGCGCTGAGCTCGTTATACGGGCTCAATTTGGGAGATGTCGCGACTGTCAGTCAGGATGGCGGCGCCATCGTCTTGTTCATCTTCATATCGGCGCCGGTCCAGGTGGCAGTTTTGATGGTCGCTGCCGGGTACAAAGGAAACGCGGCGACCTATCTCGGCTACAAGCTTCCAGGGCGCAGCGAAGTGGTATTCGGCGTCGCGACAGTGGCCGCGCTCATCGTCGTGGGCGATGCGGTGAGTTGGTTCGCTGGCCGCAATATTGTCGATCGCTTCCAGACCGATATCTACCAGGCGGCGACTAACGCCAACATGCTTCCCTTGCTGTTGGTCGCCATAACAATCCTCATCCCTGTCACTGAAGAGAGTCTGTTTCGCGGCTTCCTGTTTCGGGGTTGGCTGCGGACACCTCGACATGCCTGGCCGGTCATCGTTTTCACTGCGGGATTGTTCGCAATAATCCACGTTCAATATGACTGGTTTCTCATCGTCCAGGTGTTCGCTTTTGGCGTTTTGTTCGGATGGATGCGCTGGGCCACCGGTTCGACCATCCTGACCATGCTGCTGCACGGGTTGGTCAACTTGGAAGGCATGATTGAAACGATGTTGAGCATGAACAGCTAGCGCTCAAAGCAGCGCCGCGATGCGTGCAATTGCCGGATGATGATTGATGCCGGCTGGCAAGCGTGGCAACCCGACTACCCCTACCGTGCCGGCGAAACGCGCGATGCTAGCAACGGTATCATCCAGTTCAACGGTGTCGCGACCGCTTTCGCTGACCACGATCGCAGCGACGGTCAGCTTGCGCTGCGCCAGCACGTCGAGCGCGGTGAGGGTATGGCTGATGGTGCCGAGATAGCCGCCGACCACGAGCAATAGCGGAATATCGAGCGCGGTCATCCAATCAAGCACGGTGCGTTGGCCGTCGAGCGGCACCATGATTCCGCCAACGCCCTCGATGAACAGCGGGCCTGTCGCGGCCTTGATTGCCGCACGGCTGAAGGAGATCAATTCATCGAAATCAACACGCCGACCTTCCCGAGCGGCGGCAAGATCGGGTGACAGCGGCGCGCGGAAGCGCCACGGCGCGATACGCTCGACCTCGTCCGCCGTGACCGGCCGACCGAGCGCAGCCAGCAAGACAGCCGGGTCACTGGTTTCCACCACCGACGAGTCGTATCCGCTTACGATCGGTTTGAGTGCCGTGACCGGTTGATTGGATTCTCGCAAATAGCGAATGAGTCCAGCTGTGACGAAGGTTTTGCCGATATCGGTACCGGTCGAGGTGACGAAATACGCAGCCACTGGTTAAGCCACGATCTTGTCGCGGACGATGTCGGCGAGCCGTCCAATGTCATCGTCGGGATGTTGCGCGGTGAATGTCAGGCGCAGCCGGGCGGTGCCGGCTGGCACTGTCGGCGGCCGAATAGCGACGACGAGATAGCCTTCGCTTTCCAGGAACTGCGATGCGGCGAGTGCTGCCTCTTCATCGCCAATCACGATCGGCACAATCGGGCTCTGCGCCTCTGGCAGGCCGGCGCGCCGAGTAAAGGCCTTGGCCTTTTGCACCGGCAAAGCTGCGTAACCTGGCTCGCGCTCGATCAGGTCGAGGGCGGCAATGGCTGCGGCAACGCTCGCTGGCGGCAGGCCAGTCGAATAAATCAAGGTCCGGGCACGGTTGCGCATCAATTCGATAACCGGGGCCGATGCGCACAGGTACCCGCCATAAGAGCCGGTCGCTTTTGACAAGGTTCCCATCTGAAGCGGTACCGGCATGTGTGCGTTGCCGACAAAACTCGAACCGCGACCGCCACCGACCACGCCAATACCATGGGCATCGTCAGACATCAGCCAGGCATCGTGCTCATTTGCCAGCGCCAGTAAATCGGCGAGCGGCGCAAGATCGCCGTCCATTGAAAAAATGCCATCGGTGACAATCAAAGCACGGTCGTGTTCGGCACGATGGGCAGCGAGCAGTTCGCGCGCGTGGTTAACGTCATTGTGCCGGAACGTCATCATCCTGCCTCGCGACAGTTGCGCGCCGGCATAGATGCAGGCGTGCGACAGCTCGTCGAGCAGAACGAGTCCGTCTTCGCCGATCAACACCGGGATAATGCCGGTATTGGCAAGATAGCCTGAGCCGAAAACGCAGGCCGCCTCGGCGCGCTTGAATTGCGCCAGTCGCGCCTCCAGGTGCGCATAGAGCGGATGATTGCCGGTCACGAGACGCGAAGCCCCCGAGCCGGCACCATATTCCTCGATCGCGGCAATGGCCGCTTGTTTGATGGCCGGATGCTGGGTCAAATTTAGATAGTCGTTGCACGAAAATGACAGTAACCGACGTCCGCCTCGTTCCACCCAAATGCCATCTTCGCGAAGGGTATCCGTCAGCGACCGGTGCAGGTTGCGGCGCTTGAGTTCGTCGAGCTTGTCTTGAGCGAAACGATCGAGTGAGTGCATCAAGTGACCTTGCAAGGCAGCGAGCCAGATGCTTAGCACGAATGGGGCAGGGAAGGCTCAAATGGCGAATGATGCCGGCAAAAGCAACGCGGAGCCAGCTTGGTATTCCGAGAACATGGAGCACATCTGGCTGCCCTATGCCCAGATGAAAACTGTATCGCCGCCAGTGCCCGTCGTTCGCACGCAAGGCACCCGTATCATTCTGGCCGACGGGCGGGAATTGATCGATGGCATTGCCAGCTGGTGGACCGCCTGCCACGGGTACAACCATCCGCACATAAGGCAGGCGGTTGAAACCCAGCTTGGACAAATGCCGCATGTGATGTTCGGCGGCCTTGCGCACGAGCCCGCGCTGACGTTGGCCAAGAGGCTAACGACATTGCTGCCCGGCGACCTCGCACGCGTGTTCTTTTCAGACTCAGGTTCGGTCGCGGTCGAAGTCGCCTTGAAGATGGCAACACAATACTGGATCAACAGCGGTGTCCGCGGCAAAAGCCGGTTCGTAGCGTTCAAAGGCGGGTACCATGGCGACACCACCGGTGCCATGGCGGTGAGCGATCCGGAGGCGAGCATGCACGCAGCCTTCGCCGGCCTCCTGCCCGAACATCACATTACAAACTTGCCAGACGACGACGGCTCTGCAGCCCCGCTCGAAAAACTACTGGACGAGCGCAGTGACACGGTCGCAGGGATCATCATCGAACCGCTGGTCCAGGGTGCCGGTGGGATGACGTTTCACGATGCGAATGTATTGTGCCGGTTGCGCTCGCTCGCCGACAAATACAACGTCCTGCTGATTTTTGACGAAATCTTCACGGGCTTTGGCCGTACCGGGACAATGTTTGCGTATGAGCACGCCGGTGTCACGCCGGATATCGTCACGCTGTCGAAAGCACTGACCGGTGGCACGTTGCCGCTCGCTGCAACCGTTGCGACACGCAAGGTGTTCGACGCATTTTGGTCAGACGATCCGAAAAAAGCGTTCATGCATGGGCCAACTTACATGGCCAATGCACTCGCTTGTGCGGCCGCGAATGCATCGCTCGATCTGTTCGAGCGTGAGCCCCGTATGCGCCAGATTGCCGACATTTCGGGCGCGCTGGAACGAGGGCTCGCGTCGTGCTGCGGCTTGCCGCGCGTCAAAGACGTGCGCGTAAAAGGGGCCGTTGGCGTTGTCGAACTCGACCGCATCGACGACCTCAACGCCTTGCGTCACCGCTTTCTTGAGCAAGCCGTTTTCATCCGTCCGATCGGGTCTATCATCTATCTCACGCCGGCCTTCACGATTTCGTCCGACGAACTCAAGACATTGACGAATGCGATCGTTAAAACCGTGCGCGACATGAACTAGCGGGGACAACAAATGGCGTATAGCGGACCGGCGATTGACACGCACCATCACATCTGGCTGCGCAAAGACGTTGCATGGCTGGCCGACCCGCCAATCCCGCGCATGTTCGGAGACTATTTCGGCATTCGCCGCGACTACCCCGTTGAAGAGTTCATAAACGACGTCAAACCGCAGGGCGTGACGAAATCAGTCCATGTCACCGCCATGTGGGGGCCGGGCCGGGCACTTGACGAGACGCGCTGGCTGCAAGCGACCGCCGACAAGCATGGCTTTCCGCATGGCATCGTTTGCAACACGGATCTCGCGGACCCTGGGGCCGATGCGGCGTTAAAGGCGCAAAAACAGTTCCCCAATCTGCGTGGTGTGCGCCAGATGCTGTACTGGGACAGCGAGACGGTACGGCAGGCCGCACCCCGTCCGGATTTCTGCAATTCACCCGATTTCCGCCGCGGATTTGCACTGCTGGAGAAACACGATCTGCATTTCGAGTTGCAGGTCTATGCGGGGCAGGCTGCCTACGCTGTCGAACTTATCAAGGCGTTCCCAAATACCCGCATGATCCTTGTGCACGCGGGCATGCTGACCGCGCGCACACAGGCGGCGATTGACCAATGGCGCGCTGCGCTCACGATGATGGCGACACTCCCGAACCTGCATGTGAAGATTTCCGGCCTCGGAATGTACAGCGGCGGCGTTACGCTGCCGCAGGCGAGGCAAGTCATTCGCGATGTCATCCAGATCTTCGGTGTGGAACGCACGATCTACGGAAGCAACTTTCCGTTGGAGAAGCTGCATGCGAGTTACGCCGATTTTTTCGGCGTGTATCGCGCGGTGTTGTCGGAATATACCGAAGCCGAGCAGCGCGCCGTTCTGCACGACAATGCGGTGAAGTTCTATCGGCTTTGAGTGCTAGAATCCGACCGCCGAGCCGTGCAGATCGTATTCGTCGGCACGTTCGATTCTGACTGTAGCGATCTCGCCGACACGTAACGGCCGTCGGCTCCCGACATAAACCAAGCCATCGATCTCCGGCGCATCGGCCATCGAGCGGCCCTTGGCCACGGTCGGCCCGACCTCGTCGATGATCACCTTCTGCCGCGTGCCGATTTTCCGCTTCAGGCGGCGGGTCGAGATTTTCTGTTGCGTCTGCATGAAGCGATGCCAGCGCTGCTCTTTGACCTCGTTTGGCACCGGCGCGGCCATATCATTGGCGGCTGCCCCCTTCACCGGCTCATATTTGAAGCATCCGACACGATCGAGCGAAGCCTCTTCCAGCCATTGGAGCAGGATTTCGAAGTCTGCGTCGGTTTCGCCCGGGAACCCCACAATGAAAGTGGAGCGCAATGTCAGGTCAGGGCACTGGTCGCGCCAGCGCGTAATCCGCTCCAGTGTCTTTTCCTGCGCCGCCGGACGACGCATGCGTTTCAAGACATCGGGCGAGGCGTGCTGAAACGGGATGTCGAGATAGGGCAGGACCGCCCGGTCCGCCATCAACGGAATGACTTCGTCGACATGCGGATAGGGATAGACATAGTGCAGCCGCACCCAGACGCCCAGCTCGCCCAGCGCGCTTGCCAGATCGATGAATTTGGCGCGCACCTCGCGGTCGCGCCACTTGCTAGCCGCATATTTGATGTCGAGCCCATAGGCAGAGGTGTCTTGCGAGATCACCAGCAATTCTTTCACACCAGCAGCGACGAGTTTCTCTGCCTCGCGCATGACATCCGCGGCCGGCCGTGACACGAGATCACCCCGGAGCCGCGGAATGATGCAGAAGGTGCAGCGGTTGTTGCAGCCCTCGGAAATCTTGAGGTAGGCGTAGTGCCGCGGTGTGAGCTTGATGCCTTCCGGTGGCACCAGATCGAGAAATGGGTCGTGCTGCGGCGGCAGCGCCTTGTGTACGGCCTCGACCACGCTTTCGTATTGCTGCGGACCGGTGATCGCCAGCACATCGGGGTAGGCAGATGAAATGCTTTCGGGCTCGGCGCCCATGCAGCCGGTGACGATGACCTTGCCATTCTCTTTCAGCGCGTTGCCAATGGCCGCAAGTGATTCCGCCTTGGCACTGTCGAGAAAGCCGCATGTGTTGACGATGACGAGATCGGAACCCTGGTGCTGGCGCGAAAGCTCGTAGCCCTCGGCGCGCAGCCGCGTGACGATGCGCTCGCTGTCGACCAGTGCCTTCGGGCAGCCGAGCGAGACAAAACTCACCTTGGGAGCGGCGGTATCCGGTTTCGCGGCGGGATCTGGCATGCTGGCAAGGAGCTAATGGCGATTGCGCCGAATAGCAACCCATACGCTCCGGCGTCAGCGATTCCGCGACGCCTCAGTCTTTTTATAAAATCTCTTTTCCCAGGCCTTATGGTTATCCATGCCTTCGCGAATGAACGGCGTGAACACCGCCAAATGCAGCAATAGCCAGTTGATCAAATTGGCAGGAAAGCGCAGCGGCTTTCGGAAATCGACGAATAGCACCACCCGGGTATGTGCGGTATGGTTCCAGGCCTCGTGCTCGTAGGCGTCATCGAAGATCACTGCTTCACCCTCACGCCAACGGTAGATGTCGTGTTCGACGCGAATGCCGAGCTGCTCGCGCGGCTCGGGCACGATCAGTCCGAGATGCAGCCGTAGCACTCCGTTGTAGGGCCCACGGTGGGGCGGAAGATGTTTGCCAGGCTCCATGATCGAAAATATCGCGGTGATCAGGCCTGGGATATTTTGGCAGACGCGCCAGGTGTCGGGGCACTGGTTGATGTTATTCCATGAGCGGAAGCCATAGCCCGCGAGCAGGAAGCTCTTCCAGTTGCTGTCCTGACTGATCGAAGCTACGTCGCTCGCCAATTCGTGGAAGGCGGGCAGTTCCTCTTTGCGTGCGAGTACACGGTCTAGCTCGACGCGGATGGCGCGCCATTCCTTTTCGATCGAACGCGTCCAAGGAAATGTTGCGTTGTCGCAGATCGGCGGATTGCCGACCTTGCTCAATGCGAGATTGAGGCGCTCAGCCCACGCCACGACGCGCAGGAAGAATCGCGTTACCAGGCTCGGGCGCTCCATCGGCCTGATGCCGACGGTAGTGAGTTTCTGGGTTGGATTGCGCTCTCGCTGGGTTTGCTGCTCTGCGACGCTGATCAAGGCCGGCTTCCTCGGCGCCCCCTGTCAGGCTAGCAACCGGGAAGATCGGTCGGAAGTTCCTCTGCAAAATGGTTATGTCGCGGTTATATCGGCACCTCGGCGACAAGCTGGGCTGACGGTACCGCACCAGCCGCCCAGATGTGCGCGGGGCCACAAGGCCCCGCGTCGGTGCGTATCACTCAATGTGGCCAGAATCCGCAATTGGCGGTCTGGCATATCAGCTCACCCAATTCATATGGGCGATTGAGGTATGGGGCAGCCGGATCAGGGCGGGGCTGCTGAGAAAGCTGCTCGATCGGCCGGTCTTCAACGGCGCTGTCGAAAAGCTGCTCAACATAGCTGGCCACACGCGTGAACCCGCTGGAGGTGGTGGTCTCATAGGTATTGACGGTCATCTCGTCTCCTAGTCAGACCCGGCTAATAGGATGTCCCTTAAATCAGAATAGGCTGATGCGGTCGGGGCGCTGTGTTAGCCGTCACAAAAAGTCGCATTACCACCAGCGGCGGCACCGATCGGCGACAAGTGTGATTTGCGGCACAGCCAAACCCAGCTTTCTCAGGCGAGGTTATTGGTGCGAGACGCCGGAACAATCACTCAAGAGGGGTGGTCCCCTATTCGGCGGAACGTGGAGGGATCGCTGTGATGCCACACGCAGCGGTCCCTTCTTTTTGGCTACTAGCGATAACGGTTTTCGCGGACCTCAGCCCGTCCCAAGAAGTTGCATGCTCAGACTGAAAAAATAAATGCCGAGGGCCAACCCGGCGATTGAGGACCATCCCGACACAACTTTGCCGGCTCTTTCGGTGATGGCGCCACAGACGATCGCGGTGCCGTAGGGCAGCACGATCAATAAGATTGTCTCAAAGACCATCCGCATGCCTGTGACTATAGCTGCGGCGGCGCGTGCTGCCTATGGCCAACGGGGCCAGCAATGAACCGGCATAAGGCGGCTGCTATTCGGCGCTATCGACTGAATAGAGAGGCTGGTCCACTTGTGTTATCGTGTCGTTCAACGGCGGACTGATTCATGAACCGAACCGGCATTCTGTCAGGCCTCTTGTTTGTCGGCATTGTGATGGCTGCTTTCCCGGCCGCGGCCGTCGACGGAAAGACGCCGCCTTGGCGCTACAATGCGCACAAGTCAGATTTGCCGTTCCCGCGCAGCGAGCGTGCGGAATCGGTCTGGGCGTCGGGCGCCTGCTGGACTGACTGTGGATCGTATTGCGCGTGGGGCCTCGCGGGTTGCCTCAAAGAGGACTCTCAGGGCCACTGCGTGAAACTGACCGACAAATGCGACCGCTATTGTCAACGCGAATGCCGCACCAGAGGCGGGCCATTTATTTGGGTCGAGTTTCCCTGGGAATAGCGCTCTTTGCTAATTGCTCGCTTTGATCCCAGCGTCCTTGATAACTTTCATCCATTGCGGCGTTTCCTCCTTAATGGCGGCCGCAAACTCCGCGGGCGAGTTAGCTATCACCTCCATACCAATGTCCCCCAACTGTCTGCGTACATCCGGCAGGGAAAGGACCTTGACCGAGTCCTGGTGAATTTTATTGATGATCGCGACCGGCGTTCCGGTCGGCGCCATCAGGCCGATCGAGAGAACCGATACGAATCCCGGGTAGCCGGATTCGATCATGGTCGGCAGATCAGGTGCCGCTGCAAAGCGTTTGGCTGATGTGACAGCCAATGCGCGCACCTTGCCTTCCCGCACCAGCGGAATCAAAGGCGAGATGGCGCCAAAGAACATGGTGACGCGCCCTCCAAGCAAGTCGGTGATGACCGGACCAGCGCCGCGGTAGGGAACGTGCTGGATATCGAGGTGCGCCATTGACTTAAATAGCTCGCCAGCAAGGTGCTGCGTCGTTCCGATGCCGGCAGATGCAAACGTTAGCTTGTCCGGATGCAAGCGCGCATATGCCACCAGCTCCTGAACATTTTTGGCGGGCACATCGTTGGGAACCACGAGTATATTCGGTGAGTAGACCGCTTGGGCGATTGGCATCAGGTCCTTGGCGGGATCGTAGGTCATTTTGGTGTACAGACCGGGATTGACGGCGAGCTGAGCATTCGTCGCCA
>DAHUXA010000078.1 GCA_027307405.1 Hyphomicrobiales bacterium
CGGCTTGGCCATAGCATCGTCCCTGATTTTGAACCGAGTTTATGGTCATGGGGACGGTGTGTCTATCAGCAACAATGTCCGCTTTGGGTCATTAGCGGACATCTCGCAGTGGAATCGGCATGTCCGCTTTACCCCAATAGCGGACATGGGCGTAGCCTATTTCTTCGGAGTCAGCCGCCCGGTCTGCTCGTCGATCGCGCGCTCGGCCCTGTCATTCATTTCCTTCAGAATTCGCCAGTCATGATCTAAATTTGTGGCGCCTAGTTCGATTTTGCGTAGTAGCGCGCGCATATCGACGAGCAAAGCAGCGATATACAGCAACAAGAGCAGACCGGCACCGGCAGAAATGAGTAAGACCATCTGATTTGCTCCGATAGAGCACCGGTCGTGAGCTTAACCCACCTCACCTATCCGTAAGCATCGGTCTCCAATCTTGTGTGACCCCCTTCACATGCGGAACGCGGGCGAAGGTCCATATCTGTCGCTCTTGAAGCCTCAGGATCATAGGTATGACCACAAACCAGCCCGTACCCTTCATTTGGCGAGTGAATTATCACAACGAAGCGGGCTCGGCCGAAACATTCCTGGAGATCGCGCACGAAAAGGCTCGTCAATATTTGCGGAAAAACCTTTCGAGCATGCCGGTCCATAAGGCGGTATAGGCGTCACCGACGCAATCAATTAAAAACCGCCACGGCGGCGCGGCGGTCCGCAGACAACGATATCAAAACCAGTCGGAATACCATCCCAATTGTAGCCCATTTCGGGGTGGCAATTGGGCGGGATCGGGTGGCAGCCAGTAACCGTGCACGCGATTTGGCCGGGAGGGCGGGCTTGACGTGTTGAGGCTGGCTTCTTGGTGGCGGCCGATAGTGACAAGTTGTTCTGCGCGACCGAGCGATCCACATTGCCAATCAAGCTAACCGCAAGGATCACAGCGCCGACGATGATCGAGACTATTTTTGTCCATAGCATTGCTGCCGCCCGCGCGAGTTACTCTTCAACATGAGCCGGGTATAGACCATGCGAATACGGCGGCAAGTTGAGCTTGAGGTTTAACTTGAATCGGACAGCCCGCGCGCTAGTCCCCTTTGATCTATCGCAAAGCCGAAAATCACGGATATGAGCGCGATGGACTGCTCAACTTTGGGGGATGCGCGTTCGATGACGACCCCGGGCAAGATTTGGTGTCCGGGGCCGATTTGTTCGTAGGCGCGCTTGCCGCAAGGCGTCTGCGTACGATGTTTTTTCGCTGCCGGTCGTGATCCTATCAGATTGGCAGCGAGATAAATGGCCCTCGACACACCGGAGTTGTCGGGGCCATTTTATTGAGCCGCTGATCGATCCGCAGATGGATTTATTTTGTCCAGCTTCGTGTTTTCTATGAAGGTCGCGAGTTTCCGCCACGCCGCGGCGATATCTCCATACATGCGCTTCATCCCCGGATCGTCAGCGTTTTGTGCCTCACGATCCGCTTCCTCCGCCCGACCTCGGCAAATGGCTACTTGGTCCATTAATGTCGCGCGCGATCCAACGGATCGTGATACGTGCCGGTGTCATCGATCTTCTTCGATTGACCGGCAAGTTGCACGTAAGTGGCGGCCAAAAGTTCCCATTGAGCTTTCAGTTGCGCGCTTTGTTCCTCGCCTCCGCGTCTGCGGGCGTTGTCAGCCAACTGCCTATATTCGTCCTCCCGTCGCATGGTGACCTCCTCTTTAAACAGGGTCTTATGAGGCCAACGAAGAAAGCTTGTGGACGTTCCCTGTCTGTGGAATTCAGCACGGCATTTAAAGCGATTTCGCTCAACTGAGAGTATTCAATGCTGCGGACCAATCGAGCCGTCCGCAAGCGGTATTATTTTTTGCCGAACGGTTCGTTCCGTTACTTTCGTGCCGCAACGCACGCACTCGTACTGACGGATAGACTGAGTTCCAGCATCCGATAATTGGGTTTCCACGCGCAGGATCGGCATTGATTGCCCGCACTGTCCGCATACAGGCGCAGCGAGCTCGTCTCCTTCGCCCGGCGGTACTACCTTGTCCTCATGCAAAAACGTGGAGGTCATGGCATTTCAAATGATCAACGGCAAACGTTGTTCCTCAACAAAAAGGGGCCGGGTGATGTCACGCCCGGCCCAAATACCCGGCCGCTCGCGCGGGGATCCGGGGATCAGGTACGAGCGGGCCGCCGAAATAACGCGGCCCGCCGAAAACTGTTCCTTTTTATTTTGCGGCAAACATCACGCCGTCGGCTCATTGTCCGACTTTTGGCGCAGAGCGAGGTCTCGAAAAGTTTGGGCCATCAGGAGTAGTCGGGCTTTGTCGGCGGGGTCTGAGACGCGATCAGCGAGAGCAATACATTGCGCAGCGTAAACACTGTAGACGTCGGCGGATAACGACACTCGCACCCTCCCGAACGCCCATTAAATGCGGGACGGGGTCCGAGGTTCCGGGAACCCCTTCACAAAATTGTTCCAGAACGGTGCCCTACTGACGGCGTTGCCCTCATGACTTGGAGGCGACATTGCTGGAACCAGAAACATACCGCCAATACGCGGCTGACTGTATTCGCATCGCCAACAAAATGGATGCGAAGGACAGAAAGACTTTGCTGGAAATTGCCGCTGCGTGGGAAGCCCGCGCCGAGGAGGCCGAACGCACAGCCAGCGCGCCACCCAAGCCTAAACTGGATGGCGGCGATAGCGCGCCAACAGCTTTGATCCATTATCAGTCCGGCACGTTATTCATCCGGGTCGCGCACGCTCCTCACCCCCAAACCGCGCGATCTAAGGGCCACGACTTCTCACCATCCACCTTGGCCCTTTCCTTTTGACAACACCTCACTTTGATGCAGCGCTGTCCCGCTGCGACCTACGGCTGGCCCCGATTAGCATAAGAAAGCCAAGCGGGCGGTCGCGCATCGCTATCGTAATGCTTTCAAACGCCTTTGATCTATCGCAAAGCCGAAGCGACGCAGCCGTGCATCATTTCTACGTCGAGTGCGGTGTTTGTCGCCCCTTATGTCATGGTCCGCACTCGATTGGCCCCGGGCAAAAATTCGGGTCTTCTAAACTTGTCCGGGGCCGATTTGTTCAAGCGGGGCAATTTGCAACATGATTGCTCCGCTTGGGGCGGCCCTCGCCGACCCGCTATGACGGGGGCCGCTTCCACGGCCTGACTGACCAGCGACCGCCGATCCAATGGAGAGGCGAAATGTTGTGGCCCGAACGCGCTGCCAAGCGTGAAGGATCAGTAATAACTAAATGCGCCCGTGTAGCAGCTTCGTGAGCGATGTCGGCTCCCACCAGACGAAATAAATGGCGGCGACCCAAAGCGTGATCATCATGACAACGATTAGCCAGAACGCCGCCCATCGCCACATACACGCACTGTAGCACGCCATACAAGCCGCGGGGCTCTGGTCGTCCCGATGTCCCCTAGGGCGCACCAATGTTCCAACTATTGAGTTGGCACATTTCCAGCGACGGCCGCGCCGTTGGCTTCAGCTGCGTGTGACGTTTTCAAAGGCACGCTTGAGACAGGCCGTCCCAGGATCGCCCGCTCGACCAATCAGGCCCATGAGTGTGATCCACTCTTCATCGGATGCCTCGGCGGCATAGCGCTGCACTGCCGCCCTTGCATATGCGGCGAGATCCAGTCCTTCGGATTCGGCGCGCTCCTGCATTGCCGCAAGCAGGCGAAGATCACCGACACCGAGAATGATTTCGGCCGCCTCGCCCTCATCGTTCAGTCGGGCCAATATGTCACCGAGCATCATAGTTGCAGCCTCAATGCACGCGCAGCGCGTCAGCGCCAGCAATCTCAATGCCCTCAATTTTCGCCGCAGATACCAGCCGCGCGACATATTGCGCATCGGCCCGCCGCCGCACGCTTTCGCGTAAATAGTCGGCTATGCGTTCCGACACCGCCTCATAAGGCAGGACACGGCCATCGTGTTTGCGCTCCAGCCGGATGATATGGAATCCGTAACGGGTAGCGACGGGCTCGGCGCAGAGCTCGCCCGGTGAAAGTGACACCAGCGCCCGCTCAAATTCCGGCGTTGTCTGTCCTTCGGTGATCTGGCCGAGGTTGCCGCCCTGCTCGGCCGATGGGCACCGCGAGTAGGCTTTGGCAAGCACCGCAAAGCATTCCGGACTCTCTTGAAGGGTAGCTAGTACAGCGGCAGCATCCGCACGTGCCTGGGCGTAGTCCTCATGATTTTCGGGCACCGCAGCAAAAAGAATATGCGAGGCCTCATAGATATCTGAAGAACGAAAGCGTGCTCTGTTCCGCTCATAGTAACGCCGGCACGTTTCATCGTCTGGTTCGGGGACAGTAACCTCACGCTCAACGACAGCGCGCATGAGGGCTTCCTCGTCGGTTTCGCGCCGGCCCGTCTCCTCACTCATGGGCTCCGGTGTGAGGCCGAGGTGTTTCGCGCGCTGCAGAAGCAGTTCTCTAATCACCAGCGCGCGCGCCGCCTGCTGCCAGGCAGCGATCGGTTTTGACGCCGGGTGATGTTGCATTTCGCGCTGGATCGCATCGCGCGCGATCGAAATCCCATTGACGCTGACCGTGATGGGCTTTCCGGCCGGAAATTGCACATGCACCGAGCAAGACATGCCGCTTACTCCGCAGGTATCGGTCGTGCGCGCGATGCGCTGGGGCGGCGGCCGTCGCTGCGCACCACCTGATAGCCGCGCCGGCCGAGATACCAGATCGGCGCGCTCCAGACGTGCACCAGGCGCGTGAATGGAAAGACCAGGAAGATCGTCATGCCGAGGAACAAATGCGCCTTGAAGATCGGATGCGCGTCGGCAATGAGATCGGCAACACCCGGCTGCAACGTGAGAATGCCCTGCGCCCAAGTCATGAACTTTACCATTTCATGGCCGTCGAGATGATTGAGCGACACGCCGATCGTGGCCAGCCCCAGGATGAGCTGTGCATAAAGCAGTAGCAGGATCGCTATGTCGCCGAATGACGAAGTTGACCGGATCCGCGCATCGAACAGCCGTCGATGGACCAGGAGGGTGATGCCAATAAAGCAGAACACGCCGGCAACGCCACCGACGACTATCGCCATCCACTGCTTAAAGGTGTGCGAGATGCCGACGAAATCGAATACCCAGATCGGCGTCAGCAGGCCGACGAAATGGCCGAGGAAGATGACCAGAATGCCGACATGGAACAGGTTGGAACCCCAGGCCAGTTGCCGGCGGCGCAACAGCTGGCTGGAGCCGCTGCGCCAAGTGTACTGCTCGCGGTCGAAACGGACCCAGCTGCCGAGCAGGAACACGGTCAGGCAGAGATAGGGATACCAGCCGAACACCGCGTAATTGATCAGGTCGCGCATGGGGTTTTCCTCAGGAGCGCGGAGTGGAACGGGAAGCCGGTGAAACACCGGGCGCGGGACGCAGGCCGCCGCGGACGCGGGCAACGAGGCCGTCCTTGCAGCTGTCCCCGGCACCGGGGCCGAAATTGACCGGCTCGTCCTCCCAGGCAGCGTCAAGCGCCGCGAGGTCGGAGGCATCCGGATCGGGCAACTGAAGCAAGGCCGAGACTTCATCGTCCTTCGGCTTCGCCGCAGCGAGCGCGACCAGCGCCCGGAACACCGCTTCGTAGGCCGACTGGCGCTTGCGCAGACGCTCCGCCATCGCGGCGAAGATATGCCCCGGTTGGCCAAGCATGTCGCAGGCCTCCTGCGCAGGCAGCAGCGAGAGATATTCCAGGAACAGTGGCAGAAAATCCGGCAGCCCGGCCGCGCTCATGAATAGGTTATGCTGCTCGTATTGCGATTTGAGATCGATCATGGCCTGGCCGCGATCGCGGCTTTCGCCGTGCACGTGTTCAAACAGATGCAGCGACAGCGAACGTGTGCGATCGAACAGCAGCACGTAGCGCTCCTGCAAATCGTAAAGATCACCGGTGGCGATTTCAGTCAGCAGTGTGTGCAGCTGGTTGCGGACGCGCGCCGGGATCATTTGCCCGGCATCAATTGCCTCGCCGATCTCGCCGACCGCGTGTTGCATCTCGATGGTGGGATAGGTCAGCAGCACCGAGAGCGCCTTCAGGGTCTTGATCATCACACGACCTCCATCGGAGTCTTGGCGCGCCTGGGCGTGCCGAACAGGTTGGTTTCGGTCGTGCCACCCGAGCAACCGTTGCCGAACGAGAAGCCGCAGGAGCCGCGCAGGTCGTAGGCATCCTCATTCACTTCGCGATGTGCGGTCGGAATGACGAATCGGTCCTCGTAATTTGCGATCGCCATGATGTGGTACATGTCCTCGATGGCTAGCGCGGTAAGGCCGACCCGTCTGGCGATAGATTCATCGATCACGCCCTCCACCGTCTTGGCGCGCATATAGGCCCGCATAGCCAGCATCCGCTCAAGCCCGAGCGCAACCGGCTCTTCCTTCCCGGCGGTCAGCAGGTTTGCGAGATACTTCAGCGGGATGCGAAGCGAACGCACATCCGGCATCTCGCCGTCATGACCGATCTTGCCGGCCTGCGCCGCCGACTGGATTGGTGAAAGCGGCGGCACATACCAGACCATCGGCAACGTGCGATATTCCGGATGGAGCGGGAATGCGACCTTCCACTCCATTGCCATCTTGTAGACCGGCGAGCGCCGCGCACCTTCCAGCCAGTTGTCGGCGATGCCGTCGGCGCGCGCCTGCGCGATCACCGCCGGATCGTGCGGGTTGAGGAAAATGCCGAGCTGCGACTCGTAGAGGTCCTGCTCGTCCGACACGCTCGCGGCTTCCTCGATACGATCGGCGTCGTAGAGTACCACGCCGAGATAACGGATGCGGCCGACGCAGGTCTCCGAGCACACTGTCGGCTGGCCTGCCTCGATGCGGGGATAGCAGAAGATGCATTTCTCGGATTTTCCGCTCGACCAGTTGTAATAGATCTTCTTGTAGGGGCAGCCGGACACGCACATGCGCCAGCCGCGGCATTTGTCCTGGTCGATCAGAACGATGCCGTCTTCCTCGCGCTTGTAGATTGCACCCGACGGGCACGCCGCGACGCAAGCAGGGTTGAGGCAGTGTTCACACAGCCGCGGCAGATACATCATGAAGGTGTTTTCGAATTGACCGTAAATGTCCTTCTGGATGCCCTCGAAATTCACATCTTTCGAGCGTTTGGCGAATTCAGTGCCGAGGATCTCTTCCCAGTTCGGGCCCCATTCGATCTTCTCCATCCGCTCGCCAGTGATCAGCGACCGCGGCCGCGCTGTGGGCGATGCTTGCAACTCCGGCGCCTTCTGCAGGTGCTCGTAGTCGAAGGTGAATGGCTCGTAGTAGTCATCGATCTCCGGCAAGTCGGGATTGGCAAAAATGTTCGCCAGCACTCGCCACTTCGAGCCGATGCGCGGCTCGATTTTTCCATTCTTTTTGCGACGCCAGCCGCCATTCCAGCGATCCTGGTTTTCCCATTCCTTCGGATAGCCAATGCCGGGCTTGGTCTCGACGTTGTTGAACCAGGCGTATTCCATGCCTTCTCGATTGGTCCAAACGTTCTTGCAGGTGACCGAGCAGGTGTGGCACCCGATGCACTTATCGAGGTTCAGCACCATCGCGATTTGCGCGCGAATTTTCATTCTGCGGCCTCCATCTTGGGCGCGACGGGCAGTGGTTCGGGCTGATCGGCTGTCGGCTTATCGAGCCAATCGACCTTCGCCATCTTGCGGATGATGACGAACTCATCGCGATTTGTGCCGATCGTACCGTAGTAGTTGAAGCCGTAGGATTGCTGCGCGTAGCCGCCGATCATGTGCGTCGGCTTGACCACGATGCGTGTCACCGAATTGTGGATGCCGCCGCGCTGGCCGGTCACTTCCGATCCCGGCACGTTCACGATCTTCTCCTGTGCGTGATACATCAGGCACATGCCATCTTTCACGCGCTGTGAGACCACGGCGCGCGCGACCAGCGCACCGTTGGAGTTGTAGGCCTCGATCCAGTCGTTATCGACGATACCGACTTTCTTGGCGTCGTTTTCGCTGATCCATACGATCGGCCCACCACGCGACAACGTGAGCATCAACAGGTTGTCGGTATAGGTCGAATGGATGCCCCACTTCTGATGTGGTGTGATGAAATTGAGAACGATCTGCTTCTCGCCGTTCGGCTTTGAATCGATCACTGGCTTGACGGCCTTCAAGTCCACCGGCGGGCGATAGACGCAGAGCGTCTCGCCGAAGGCCCGCATCCACAGATGATCCTGATAGAGCTGCTGGCGGCCGGAGAGCGTGCGCCAGGGGATCAGCTCATGCACATTGGTGTAGCCGGCGTTGTAACAGACCTTTTCCGACTCCAGACCCGACCAGGTCGGGGCCGAGATGATCTTGCGCGGCTGCGCAACGACGTCGCGGAAGCGAATCTTCTCGTCCTCCTTCGGAATGGCGAGATGCTTGTGATCAAGACCTGTCGTCTTCGACAATGCTTCCCAAGCCCTCACCGCCACCTCGCCATTGGTCTCGGGTGCCAGCGAAAGAATGACTTCGGTGGCGTCGATATCGGTGTCGATGCGGGCAAGACCTTTGGTGGCGCCCTCCTCGGTAACCTCGCCATTGAGGCGCTTGAGCAAGTCAACTTCGTGCTCAGTGTTCCAGGCAATACCTTTCACCGCGTTGCCGAGCTTCTGCATCAGCGGACCGAGCGCGGTGAAACGCTTGTAGACGTTGGGATAATCCCGCTCGACCACGGTGACAGCCGGCATGGTCTTGCCGGGGATCGGCTCGACCTCGCCCTTTTTCCAATCCTTCACATCGAGCGCCTGGGCGATTTCGCCCGGCGAATCGTGCTGGATGGGAGTGAGCACGACATCCTTCTCGACGCCGAGAATTTCCGGCGCGACCTCCGAGAATTTCTTGGCAATCGCCTTGTAGATTTCCCAGTCGCTCTTGCATTCCCACACCGGGTCCACCGCAGAGGTGAGCGGATGGATGAACGGGTGCATGTCCGAGGTGTTGAGATCGTTCTTTTCGTACCAGGTGGCGGTGGGCAGCACGATGTCGGAGTAGACGCAGGTGGTTGACATGCGGAAGTCGAGTGTCACCAGCAGGTCGAGCTTTCCTTTCGGCGCGTCGTCGTGCCAAGCGATTTCCTTCGGCTTCTTCTTGCCGGTTTCTCCCAAGTCCTTGCCCTGCACGCCATGCGTGGTGCCGAGCAGATGCTTGAGAAAATATTCGTGGCCCTTGCCCGACGAGCCGAGCAAGTTTGAACGCCACACGAACATGTTGCGCGGCCAGTTGTCAGGATGGTCCGGATCTTCGCAGGCCAGCTGCAATTCGCCGGACTTGAGCGCCTTGGCGACATAATCCTTCGGCTCGAGTCCGGCCGCCTGCGCCTTCTTTGCGACCTCAAGCGGATTCTGTTTGAGCTGTGGCGCCGAGGGCAACCAACCCATGCGCTCCGCGCGCACATTGTAATCGATCAGCGCTCCATCCCAAGGGCCGGCTGGCGCCGTCGGCGAGAGAATCTCTTCGACGCCTACGGTTTCATACCGCCACTGATCGGTGTGCGCGTAGAAAAACGAGGTCGAGTTCTGCTGGCGCGGCGGACGGCCCCAGTCGAGCGCAAACGCCAAAGGCAGCCAGCCCGATTGCGGGCGCAGCTTTTCCTGGCCGACATAGTGTGACCAGCCGCCGCCCGATTGCCCAACGCAACCGCACATCACCAGCATATTGATGACGCCGCGGTAGTTCATATCGCAGTGGTACCAGTGGTTCATGGCGGCACCGATGATCACCATCGAGCGGCCTTTGGTCTTTTCGGCGTTAAGTGCGAATTCACGCGCCACGGTAATGATCTGGTCGCGCGGCACGCCGGTGATTTTCTCAGCCCAGGCTGGCGTATAGGGCACGTTCTCGTCGTAGGATTTCGCGACGTGCTCACCGCCGAAACCGCGATCAAGCCCGTAATTCGCGACAAAGAGGTCGAAAACCGAGGCGGCGAGCGCCTCGCCGTCCTTCAGTTGCACACGCTTGGCTGGCACCTTTCGTACCAGCACGCTCGGGTGGCTAGTGCCGGCGAAATGATCGTGTTCCCGATTGCCGAAGTAAGGAAAGCCGACGTCAGCAAATTCATCCTTGTCGTTGGCGAAGGTCAGCTGAAGGTTGGTTTCTTCGCCGTCCGACTGCTTTTCTTCGAGATTCCACTTGCCTTTCTCACCCCACCGAAAGCCGACGGAGCCGCGCGGCACGACGACGCCTTCAGAGGTCTCGTCGTAGGCAACGGTTTTCCATTCAGGGTTGTTGGTCTCGCCGAGATTGTTGGCAAAATCAGAGGCGCGCAGCATCCGGTCGGGAATGAATTTGTCACCCTGCTTCACCAACTTCACCAACATCGGCATGTCGGTGTATTGCCGGACATAGTCCTCAAAATATTCTGCCTGCCGGTCGAGGTAAAACTCGCGCAGGATGACGTGGCCCATCGCCATGGCGAGCGCAGCGTCGGTACCCTGCTTCACCGAGATCCACAGGTCTGCGAATTTGGAGGCTTCCGAATAGTCCGGGCAGATCACGACGCTCTTGGCGCCGCGATAGCGCGCCTCGGTATAGAAGTGCGCGTCAGGCGTGCGGGTCTGCGGGACGTTCGAGCCCCACAGAATCAGAAAGCCTGAGTTGTACCAGTCGGCCGATTCGGGAACGTCGGTCTGTTCGCCCCAGGTTTGCGGCGAGGACGGCGGCAGGTCGCAATACCAGTCGTAGAACGACATGCAGACGCCGCCGAGCAGTGAGAGATAACGCGATCCGGCAGCATAGGAGACCATCGACATCGCCGGGATTGGCGAGAAGCCGATGACGCGGTCGGGACCGTGTTTCTTCACCGTATAAGCATTGGCCGCCGCGATGATCTCGGTGACCTCGTCCCAGGTCGCGCGTACGAAGCCGCCAAGGCCACGCTTTTCCGTATAGGCCGAGCGTTTCTTCGGGTCTTCAACGATCGACCCCCAGGCCGCAACCGGAGTGCGCAACGCTCGTGCCTCACGCCACAGCTTGAGCAGGCGTGAGCGCACCAGCGGATACTTCACACGATTTCCGGAATAAAGATACCAAGAGTAGCTCGCCCCACGCGAACAGCCGCGCGGCTCGTGGTTAGGCAACTCCGGCCGCGTGCGCGGGTAATCGGTCTGCTGCGTCTCCCAGGTGACGATGCCGCCCTTGACGTAGATCTTCCAAGAGCACGAACCGGTGCAGTTGGCGCCGTGGGTCGAGCGCACAATTTTGTCGTGCTGCCAGCGCTTGCGGTAACCGTCTTCCCAGCGCCTGTCTTCGTTGGTGGTGATACCGTGCCCGTCCGCGAATTTACCTGTGACGCGGTTGAAGAAGGTCAGGCGGTCAAGAAAATGACTCATGTTCTTGCCTCATTCAGCCGGCGTGGCGGCAGATGCCAATGTTCGCTGCTTGGATGATCGACGTTCGACATCATAAAGCAGGCCGCCGCGGCGAGTATAGAACCACCAGGTGATCGCGAGGCAGCCAATGTAGAAGACCAGAAAACCCCACAGCGCAGCCTCGACGCCGCCCGTCAGCGCGATCGATGATCCATAAGATTTCGGAATAAAGAACGCGCCGAATGCTGCAATTGCCGAGGTAAACCCAGTGATAGCGGCGGATTCTTTTTCCGCTTGACGCAACTGGTCATCCTTCTCCAGCTTGGGCATCAGGCGCGCGACTTCCTTGCGCATGATGTTGGGGATCATCTGGAAGGTCGATGCATTACCGACGCCGGTGGCGAAGAACAACAACAGGAACATCGCGAAGAAACCCCAGAATGCATTGGGCTGATCCTTGATGCCGAGGAAGTAGAGAACCCCTGTGACACCCACCATCATCGTAATAAAGACCCAGAAGGTGACACGGGCGCCGCCCCAGCGGTCGGAAATCCACCCCGTGGCCGAACGTGACAGCGCGCCGACCAGGGGCCCAACAAACACGAATGGCAAGGCGTCCACGGCAGGGAACTGCGTCTTCGCCAGCAGCGGAAAGCCGGCCGAGTACCCGATGAAAGAACCGAAGGTGCCGGTGTAAAGCCAGCACATCAGCCAATTGTGCTTGCGCCGGAAGATCACCGCCTGCTCGCTGAACGAGGCCTTGGCCGACGCGATGTCGTTCATTCCGAACCAGGCGGCAAACGCACTCGCGGCGATAAATGGTACCCAGATAAAGCCGGCGTTTTGCAGCCACAGAGGCGTCGAACCGGCCGGTCCTTTCACCAACGTGGGGTCGCCGCCGAACCAGCCGAATACGCCGGCGGTAATGACGATCGGTACCAGGAATTGCACCACGCTGACGCCGAGATTGCCAAGGCCGGCATTAAGCGCAAGCGCGTTGCCCTTTTCGGAGCGGGGGAAGAAGAACGAGATGTTGGCCATCGACGAAGCAAAGTTGCCGCCGCCAAGGCCGCACAGCAGCGCCAGACCCAGAAATATGAAATACGGCGTATTCGGATTTTGCACCGCATAGCCGATACCGACGGCCGGGATCATCAGCGACCAGGTCGCAACCGTGGTCCACAATCGCCCGCCGAAGATCGGCACCATGAAGGAATAGAAGATGCGCAGAACGGCACCCGATATTCCCGGCAATGCCGCGAGCCAGAACAGTTGATCCGTCGTGAACTGGAAGCCGACCGATGGCAGCTTTGCGACGACTACAGACCAGACCTGCCAGACCGCAAACGATAGCAGCAACGCCGGGATCGACACCCAGAGATTGCGACGGGCAATCGCCCGCCCGGTGGTCTCCCAGAATTTCTTGTCCTCCGGACGCCAATCGGTGAGCACTGCGCCTGACAGCGCGCCGACGTGCGCCGGCTTGTGGATTTCCTGGAATTCCGGAAGCTGCGGAAGCTTTGCCAGCGCCAGGCCGGCGACGGCGCGCTCCATGTGCCGGATAGAAACGTGCATCCAGAGCAAGGCGACGCTCACCAGCGCGAACAGCAGCATGAAGCAACTGGTCCACAGGCCGGTGAGATCGTTGAGCGCGCCGAACGCTATCGGAAGGACAAAGCCACCAAGGCCGCCGATCATGCCGACGAGACCACCAACGGCGCCTACATTTTTCGGGTAATAGACCGGAATGTGCTTATAGACTGCGGCCTTGCCCAGGGCCATGAAGAAGCCCAGCACGAACACGATGACCGTGAATGGCACCACGGCCATTTCGAGATGGAAGGTGCGCGGGCCATTTATTGTGCGCACGATGTAGTCGGTCGGCGGATACGACAGAATGAAAGTGCAAATGGTCGCGACCAAGAAGGTCCAGTACATCACGCGACGTGCGCCATAACGGTCCGACAGGTGCCCACCGTAAGCGCGAAAGACGCTCGCCGGAAAAGAGAACGCAGCCGCAATCATGCCAGCTGTCTTGATGTCGACGCCGTATACATTGATCAAGTATTGCGGCAGCCATAGGGACAGCGCGACGAAGGCGCCGAATACAAAAAAGTAATAGAGCGCGAAACGCCAGACCTGGACATTCTTGAGCGGCTCCAGTTCGAGCCAAGCACTGCGGGGCTTTTCACCGCGTGCACGCCGCGCAACGAGCACCGGGTCATCGTCAGTGAAAATCCAGAACAAGACCCCCATGATCGCGATGGCGGCGGCCCACACTTGCGCGACGGCGGGCCAGCCATAGGCAACGAGCACGAATGGCGCGAGGAACTTTGTTACCGCAGCGCCGACATTGCCGGCACCAAAAATGCCGAGCGCTGTGCCCTGCTTTTCGGTCGGATACCACCGCGAAACATAGGCGATGCCGACCGCAAACGATCCACCGGCGATACCGACAAACAGCGCGGCGATGAGGAACTGCGGGTATGTCGACGCCCAAGTCAGGAAATACGTTGCGACGGCGGCGGCCAACATCACCGAGGTGTAGACAACACGGCCACCATACTGGTCGGTCCAGACGCCGAGGGCGATGCGAATCAGTGACCCGGTCAGAATCGGTGTGCCCACCAGCAGACCGAACTGGGTTTCATTGAGCCCGAGGTCGTTCTTAATCTGCACGCCGATAATGGCGAAGATGGTCCACACCGCGAAACACACGGTGAAAGCAATCGTGGACATCCAAAGCGCGCGGCTTTGGCCCGCAGTTCTGGCATCTGTCTTGGCTTGCATGTGATAAGTCGCCCCTATTTAGGCTCACGAAATTGACGACTGCACACAAGCCCGCGCAGACCAGGGCAGCTTTGAGATTGATCAAAAAAGTGGCGGGAATTTCTGATTCTACAAAGATATCAGGTGGTAACGAAGGGTGGATTTTTTGCCGCGCTGGGGATTGTCTTCGCCCGCCTTGTTCATAGCTGCTATGCGAAGATGCCGCACGTATCACGCGTTTTTTAACATACAAATTACGGGCCGGATGATTCTTTAGAGGATACAGTTCGCTGTCATGCAGCGAGCTCTCCCAGGAGCGTCAGGCGATGATCAATAGCAAGAACGTGGTGTCAGCGCTCCGACGCGACGTGGCCTTTGTCTGGCACGCCGTGATCGCAGTGGTGTTCATCGGCTTCGCTACGCTCGCAGTCGCAGCGGCCTTGCTCGACGTTTTGGCGATCCGACATTAGATGGTGGCAGCGGATATTGGTGTCGCTGCCCGTTGAAATCTTCCACCTTAAAATGCGCGGTACCGCTCGAAGCCTCGATATAATTTGGGCCGATTGGCGACTTGCCGTGGCCACCGGGAATGTCAAGCACGTAGGTCGGCTGACATAGCCCCGACAAATGCCCGCGTAGGTCACGCATCAGCTGCTGTCCCACGGCGATTTCTGTCCGCAGATGGCTGGTGCCCGGCGCCATGTCACCGTGATGCAAGTAGTATGGTTTGATCCGGCATTCGACCAAACTCCGCATCAATTCGGCCATCACCTCCGGCGTGTCGTTGACGTTGGCAAGCAACACCGTCTGCGAGAGCAGTGGAATTCCAGCATCCGCCATACGCGCGCAGGCCGCCCGCGCACTCGCACTCAATTCACGCGGATGATTGACATGCACGGCCACATAGGTCGGCTTCCCTTTGATTTTCATCGCTCGCACCAGCTCTGGTGTGATGCGTGCGGGATCGGCGACCGGCACGCGCGTATGAATACGCACGACCTTGACGTGATCGATTTTTGCAATCGTCTTCATGATTGAATGCAACCGCCTCGCCGACAGCACCAATGGATCGCCACCCGTGAGGATCACCTCCCAGATTTCCGGATGCGTCCGGATGTAGTCGAACGCGTCGACCAGCGCCTTCGACGACAGTGCATTCGGCTTACCCGGCCCGATCATCTCGCGGCGGAAGCAAAAACGGCAGTAGACGGCACAGATGTGTGTGAGCTTGAGCAGCACCCGGTCCGGGTAGCGGTGAACAATTCCTTCCACCGGGCTGTGTGTGCTGTCGCCTGTCGGATCATTTAGCTCTTCGGGCCGATGAGCCAGTTCCGCTTGGTCAGGAACGAATTGGCGGGCAATCGGATCATGAGGATCGGCGCGATCAATCAACTCTGCCAATGCCTCCGGCAGCGCCAGCGCGTAACGAGCGGCAACCGCGTCAAGCGCCGGCCGTTGCTCTGGCGGTACCAGACCGTGCTCCGAGAATTGCGCAGATGTCCGTAACGTCGTCATGGAATATTCCTTTTCTTATTCGCTAAGGCTCGACAACCGGCGTCCAGATTACCTGGTCGATACGTTGTGCGCCGGTTGCCAGCATCACCAGCCGGTCAAAACCAAGAGCAATTCCACTCGCCTGCGGCATCCGTCCCATAGCCTCAATAAAATCCTCATCCACCGGATACCGCTCACCATGGATACGTTGTTTTTCCGCCATCGCGGTCTCGAAGCGCGCACGCTGTTCGGTGGCGTCTGTCAGCTCGCCAAAGGCGTTGGCGAGCTCCACCCCACACACGTAAAGCTCGAAGCGCTCGGCGACCTTCTCGCTGCCCAGCTTCGGCCGCGCCAGAGCTGCCAGAGGCAGAGGGTATTCATAGAGTAAAGTCGCCCGACCAAGCCCGAGATGCCCATCCACGCGCTCGGCCAAAATGCGGCTGAAGATATCACCCCAGTTATCGTCCTGCGCTATGGCAATGCCGGCCCTGATCGCCGCAGCGGCAAGCGCCGCGCGGTCGCCCCTGCCCCGGCTCACCGTCGCCAACACATCGATTCCTGCGTGGCGCGCAAACGCGTCGGCGACCGTCAGACGCTCCGGCGCCGCAAAGGGATCAACGGTTTTGTTGCAAAAACGGAATTCTTTTGTATCAGCGGCGCGCGCCGTCTCCGCCAAAACTGCGGCGCAATCGTCCATCAGCGCCTCGTAACGCTCATTTGCTCGATACCATTCCAGCATGGTGAATTCGGGATGATGCAGCGCGCCGCGCTCCCGGTTGCGGAATACGCGCGCAAAATCGACGACGCGTGTCTCGCCCGCCGCCAGAAGCTTCTTGCACGCGAATTCGGGCGAGGTAT
>DAHUXA010000079.1 GCA_027307405.1 Hyphomicrobiales bacterium
GGTTGGGCGCAAGCTGGTCGAGCTTGGAGAAAGCCTGCTCAATCACATGCCGATCGTCCGCCCGATCTACAAGACGATGAAGCAGATTTTCGAGAGTCTGTTCTCAAAGAGCGGTTCGAGCTTTCGGAAGGTGGCGCTGGTGGAGTTTCCGGCCCCCGGCATGTGGTCAATCGTGTTTCTGTCGCAGCCGCCGAGCGCCGATCTCACGAAGAAGTTGCCGCAAGGCGAGCACGTTTCCGCGTTCATGCCGTGCACCCCTAACCCGACCACCGGATTTTTCTTTTACGTGAAGCGCAAGGATCTGATCGAACTGGACATCACCGTCGAAAATGCAATGACGCTTCTGATTTCCGCCGGCATGGTGCAGCCGGACGACCAGGCGCAGAAAAAATTGGCCTCACTGGCTGCATCTGCGAGAGCAGCAAGAGCGCGAGCCAAACGCAAAGTCGAACCGGCGGAATAGGCTATCCCGCGCGGATCAATTTGATCGCTTCATCCTTGCCAAACAAATAGAGCAATTGACGCAGCGCCTCACCACGTGGCGTTGAGAGCGTGCCATCGCGCGACAGGATGAGCGCCGCGTCGTCGCGGGCCGCACCAAGATATTTTCCGTGCACTTCCGGCCGCGCGATTTGAAAACCAGGCATCCCGCTTTGTCGCGTCCCGAGCACATCTCCTTCACCGCGCAGCCGCAGATCCTCCTCCGCGATACGGAAGCCGTCCTCTGTCTCACGCAAAATGGCCAGTCGCGCTTTGGCGGTTTCGCCAAGCGGGGCTTTGTAGAGCAGAAGACAGGTCGAGGCGCCTGATCCGCGTCCGATCCGCCCGCGCAGTTGATGCAGTTGCGCCAGCCCAAAGCGTTCGGCGTGTTCTATCACCATGATGGTCGCTTCCGGCACGTCGACACCGACCTCGATAACGGTCGTAGCGACGAGGACCTGTGTTTCACCCGCAGCGAAGCGAGCCATGGCCGCATCCTTGTCGGCTCCCTTCATGCGGCCGTGGACCAGGTCGATCCGGTCGCCAAATTTCTTGCGCAGCTCCTCGAAGCGCGCCTGCGCGGCGGCGAGGTCGATCTTTTCGGATTCATCCACTAGCGGGCAGACCCAATAGGCGCGCTTGCCTTCGGCGAGTGCGCGGCCGACGGCGTCTTCGACCTCCTCGAGTCGCGAAAGTGGAATAGTGCGCGTGTCGATGCGCTGACGTCCGGGTGGCTTTTCGCGCAGTTCGGAAATGTCCATATCGCCGAAATAGGTGAGGACGAGCGTGCGCGGGATCGGCGTGGCAGTGAGCACGAGGACGTCCACAGCTTCCCCTTTCTGCGTGAGCGCAAGACGCTGATGAACGCCAAATCTGTGTTGCTCGTCGACCACCGCGAGTGCAAGGTCGTGGAAAGCGACATCCTCCTGAAAAAGTGCATGTGTGCCGATCAGAAGATCGATATCGCCGAGTGTAAGGCGGTCGAGAATCTCTTTCCGCGCAGGTCCGCGTTCGCGACCGGTCAGGATGGCGACACGAATGCCGGCGGCTTCGGCGAGCGGTGTAATAGTCGTGAGATGCTGGCGGGCGAGAATTTCTGTCGGCGCCATGAAGGCAGCCTGTCGGCCAGCCTCAATGACGGCGGCGGCGGCAGTCAGTGCCACAACCGTTTTGCCGGACCCAACGTCGCCTTGCAATAAGCGCAACATGCGTTGCGGACGTGCAAGATCCGTAATGATGTCGTCGACCGCCTTCTGCTGTGAATGGGTGAGCGCATAGGGCAGGGCCTTCAGGATGCGCGCCCGCAAGCGGCCTTCGCTGGCGCTGCCGCGTCCTGCCTGCCGGCGCATGTGCGCGCGGACCAACGCAAGTGCAAGCTGGCCGGCGAGCAATTCATCATAAGCGAGCCGCGTCCACGCGGGATTTTCCGGGAAAATATCGTGTGGTTCCGCGGGGCGATGCAGATGGCGTAGCGCCACGGCGAAAGACGGAAAGCGTTCACGTGCCACCCAGGCTTCGTCCTGCCACTCGGGCAAATCGGGCAGGCGCGCCAGCGCACTGTCGACGGCGCGGCGTACATTGCCGAGCGCGAGCCCCTCCGTCAGCGGGTAAACCGGTTCGACCAAGGGCAGCGCGGAGAAGCCGGCTTCGTCCACAACGCGGTCGGGGTGCACCATCTGCAACATGCCGTCGTAGAATTCGGCAGTGCCCGAGACGTAACGCATTTCGCCCTCAGGCAGCAGCTTTTCCAGATAGTCGCGACGGGGATTGAAGTAGGTCAGTGTGATGTCGCCGGTGTCATCGCTCGCGTAGACCCGATAGGGCGCACGCGAGCGGCGCGGCGGGCCGGGGCGGTGTTTGCCAATCGTGACGGCGACAGTAACCACCTGACCGGGCTGTACGTCGCGCAGCTTGGGCCGCGCCCGGCGGTCAATCACGCCCGACGGCAGGTGGAGCAGCAGATCGACCACACGCGGAGCCTCGTGGTCGAGCAGCCGCGCGTAAAGCTTTTCGAGCTTCGGCCCGACCCCGGGCAGGCTGGTGAGCGAACCAAATAGAGGATTGAGAACCTGCGGTCGCATAGGCGCCATGCTGGCTTGCGCGGAATTGGGACGCAATGCAGGCCTGTGCAAAGCAGCGGCTGACATCGGACCGCCGGCCCTTTATATAAACCCCGCCCGGCCCCGTCCGGGTTTTTGGCGTTGGAGACCTTTGATGCCCACCGGAACGAACCTGTCGAGCGAGGGTCTGGATGACCGACGTCGCCGTCTGCTGTTCCGCTGCTGGCATCGCGGCATTCGCGAGATGGATCTGGTGCTCGGCCACTTCGCCGACGCGCATTTGACGTCCCTGAGCGACGGCGATCTCGGCGAACTCGAGCGCTGGCTCGATGTCCCGGATCAGCAGATTTTCGCCTGGGTCAACGGAATGGAGCCGGTTCCGCCGAATTACGATACCGGATTATTCCGGCAACTTCGCGACTTCCACAGCAAGGGACCGGCGTGAGTCAAAATACAAAATCACCTGCCGAGTTGCTCAAGCCAGGCAAGCCGCTGACACTGGCGCAGGTGGCCGACGGCGCCGAAGGCTTTGTGCTGGCCGATCTCGCCCGCGCCATCGCTGCAAGCAAAGACGCGCCGGCAATATCGCTGGCCGTGATCTGCCGCGATGGTCAACGAATGGCAGCGCTGTCGCGTGCGCTGGCGTTTTTCGGTTCGGACCTCCAGCTCCTGGAATTCCCGGCTTGGGATTGTCTGCCCTACGACCGCGTATCGCCCAACGCCCCGGTCGTGGCTCAGCGCATGACCGCGTTGTCCAGGCTGACGCGCGTGAAAGGCCGTGACAAGCCGTCTGTTCTGCTAACGACCGTCAATGCTGCCCTCCAACGCGTGCCGGCACGCGATTTCGTAGCAACCCATGCTTTGTCAGTCGCCCCCGGCAATGTCATCGGCATGCAAGGTGTGATCGAGTGGCTGGAGCTCAATGGATTCATCCGCGCCTCGACGGTGCGTGAACCGGGCGACTACGCGGTCCGTGGCGGCATACTCGATCTTTATCCACCCGGTATGGATATGCCGGCGCGGCTCGATTTTTTCGGTGACGCGCTGGAAACAATCCGGACTTTCGATGCGCAGACACAGCGCAGCGAGGAGCAGTTGCGCGGGCTCGATCTCGTGCCGGTCGCAGAATTTCAGCTCGTAACCGAAACAATCAGACGCTTCCGTACGGGGTACGTCGCTGAATTTGGCGCCGCAACTCCCGACGATCTTCTGTACGAAGCCGTGACCGAAGGGCGCCGCTATCCGGGGATGGAGCATTGGCTCCCGCTGTTTCATGACAAGCTTGAAACGATCTTCGATTACCTACCCCGCACAGCGCTGGCGTTGGAGTATCTTGCCGAAGACGCCGCGCATGAGCGCTTCACGCAAATTGCCGACTATTACGAGGCGCGCCAAGACGCCCTGAAGCAGGGGGTGACGCCACCCTACAAACCCCTGCCGGCGGGAAGGCTCTATCTCGCCGAGGGTGAATGGAAGGAGCGGCTGGAGACTGAAGCGCTCGCCCGGCTGACGCCTTTTGCGGTGCCCGAAGCAGGCGCCCTTGATGTCGGTGCGCGGCAGGGGCGCAATTTCGTCGCCGAGCGAGCCGAGCCGGGCGCGAATGTCTTCGAGGCTGTCGGCGATCACGTGCAGTCGCTGCAGGCCGCGGGAAAACGCGTAGCAATCGCGCTGTGGAGCGAAGGCGCGCGCGAGCGCATGAGCCATGTCCTCGCCGACCACAAACTTTACAATCTTGCGCCGGTGACAGACTGGACCCAGGCATTGGCTTTGCCAAAGCCAACAGTCGCGCTCGCCGTGCTCGGTATTGAATCCGGTTTCGAAACCGATGACCTGGCGGTCATCAGCGAGCAGGACATTCTCGGCGATCGTCTTGTACGGCCGCGCCGCGCCGCCCGCCGGGCAGAGAATTTCATCGCAGAAGCCACCAGCCTCGCGCCTGGCGACCTCGTGGTTCACGTGGACCACGGAATTGGTCGCTTCTCCGGCCTACAGGCCATCGAGGCGGCTGGCGCGCCGCATGACTGCTTGGAAATTCACTATGCCGGCGGCGACAAGTTGTTCCTGCCGGTCGAAAACGTCGACCTGCTGTCACGTTACGGCTCGGAGGAAACCGCCGTCGACCTCGACCGGCTCGGCGGCGGCAACTGGCAAGCGCGCAAGGCGCGTATGAAGAGTCGCATCCGCGAAATTGCGGGTGAATTGATCAAGATTGCGGCCGAACGGCAGCTGCGCGAGGCGCCGCGCCTCACTGTCGGCCCCGGCGCCTACGACGAGTTCTGCGCGGGCTTCCCATACGAGGAAACCGACGACCAGCTCGCCGCCATTGACGCGACGGTCAAGGACCTGGGTTCTGGCCGTCCGATGGACCGGCTCATTTGCGGCGACGTCGGCTTCGGCAAGACCGAAGTCGCGCTGCGTGCGGCCTTCATCGCGGCGATCAACGGCAAACAAGTGGCGGTCGTGGTGCCGACCACTCTGCTGGCGCGCCAGCACTTCAAAACCTTTTCAGAGCGCTTCCGGGGCTTCCCCGTGAACGTGGCACAGGCCTCGCGGCTCGTGCCGGCCGCGGAGCTGAGCAAGGTCAAGGCGGGTCTCGCCGACGGTAGCGTCGATATCGTCATCGGCACCCATGCCGTGCTCGGCAAGGCGATCAAGTTCAAGGATTTGGCGCTGCTGGTAGTCGACGAAGAGCAGCATTTTGGTGTCGCGCACAAGGAAAAGCTCAAAACACTACGTTCGGAAGTGCATGTGCTCACGCTCACCGCCACACCGATCCCGCGGACCTTGCAACTCGCGCTCACCGGCGTGCGCGACCTTTCCATTATCGCGTCGCCGCCGGTCGACCGCTTGGCGGTGCGCACATTTGTGTCGCCATTCGATCCGATCACGGTTCGTGAAGCGTTGTTGCGTGAGAAATATCGCGGCGGTCAAGCTTTCTATGTGTGCCCGCGTATCGAAGATCTGGCAGGCGCGAAGGATTTTCTCGACAAGAATATTCCGGAAGTGCGTGTTGCGGTCGCTCACGGACAGATGCCGGCAACCGTGCTCGACGACATCATGTCGGCTTTCTATGACGGCAAATACGACGTGCTGCTGTCGACCACCATCATCGAGTCGGGGCTCGACATCCCAACCGCCAATACATTGATCGTACATCGCTCCGACAGGTTCGGCCTGGCGCAGCTCTATCAGCTACGCGGGCGCGTCGGCCGCGCCAAGCTGCGGGCCTATTCATTGCTCACATTGCCGACGCAGCAGAAGATCACGCCGCAAGCCGAGCGGCGGCTGAAAGTGCTACAATCACTCGACACGCTTGGCGCCGGCTTTCAGCTTGCCTCGCACGATCTCGATATCCGTGGGGCCGGTAATTTGCTCGGCGAAGAGCAATCCGGCCATATCAAGGAAGTCGGTTTCGAGCTCTATCAGCAAATGCTGGAAGAAGCAGTGATGAGCCTGAAGGCGGGCATTACGGCACCGGTGGCCGACCGGTGGTCGCCGCAAATCACCATCGGCACGGCCTTGCTCATCCCAGAAGACTATGTCGCCGATCTGTCGGTGCGGCTTGCGCTCTATCGTCGGCTCGCGGAGATCGAGGACGAACGCGACATTGACCCATTTGCAGCGGAACTCGTCGATCGTTTCGGCAAGCTGCCGGAAGAGGTCGAGCATCTGTTGCAAGTCGTAGCGATCAAGGCGCTCAGTCGGCGCGCCAACGTGGAGAAAGTCGAAACGGGGCCGAAAGGAATCGTGCTGTCGTTCCGCGACAACATCTTTGGTAACCCCGAGGGACTGATCGCCTTCATTCGCGAACAGGGCTCGGCGGTGCGCATGCGTAACGATCCGAAAAACGCCAAAGGCCAGCAGCTGGTGTTCTTCGAAGATTGGCCTCGCCCGCAGGACAGGCTGAAGGGCACCACAGCCGTTTTGCGCAAGCTCGTTTCGATCGCGGAGCAGGCCAAAGCCGCTTAATGCGGCATGCGCAAGACCGGCTTGATCGTCTTACCCGCACTCGATTCCACCGCAGCCCGGTTGATCTCCGCGAGAGGATAGAACGTGATCATCTTCTCGATCGGAAAGCGATCGGCCATGATGTGGTCGACAAGCAACGGGATGAACTCCTGAGGCACGCTGTCGCCCTGGATTACGCCACGAACCGTACGGCCATTTTGAAGAAACGGAGTTTCAAACGTGGCTTCAGTGCCTTTACGCGCGCTGCCAAGCAGCACGCATGTGCCGGCCGGCATCAGCACGTCGACCGCTTCGCGGAATACCGCGGGCAGCGCAGAGGTCTCGAGCGTATACCTCGCACCAAGACCCGTGATTTTCCGAATTTCCTCCACGACGTCAGTGCGGCCAGCATGATTGATCGTGTGGCTCGCGCCGATTTCGCGCGCAAGGGCCAGGCGATGTTCGTGCACATCCACCGCAATGATCGGGTCGCAGCCGGCGATTTTTGCCGCCATCAAGCCCGACAGTCCCACCGCGCCGACACCGAAAACGACAAAACTGTCGCCGGCGCGCGGCTTCATCACATTAAGGACCGCGCCGGCACCGGTCTGCCCGCCGCAGGCGAGTGCACAGACATGTTCGATCGGTGCATCGACACGCACCTTCACCGCGAAGCGCTCATTGGCGATCGTGAAATTTCCAAAAGAAGACTGCTGGAAAAAGGCGCTGTAGACCGGCTTTCCGTCTTTGGAGTGCAGGGTCGATCCGTCGGCGCGAGTGCCGTTCATCTTCAGATCGAAGGCGTGAAGACAATAGCTTTGGCGTTGCGTCTTGCAATTCGGGCATTCCCCGCACCATGGGTAGGCCATCACAATGTGGTCGCCCGGCTTGAATTTCGAGACCGCGCCGCCGACGGCGCGTACGACGCCAGCGCCCTCGTGGCCGAAGACTTTCGGGAATTTGGTCGGGTGGTAAGCGTCGCGGCCGTGCAAATCGGTCGCGCACATTCCACTGGCAACGACCTCAACCAGTAACTCGTCGGCGCGCGGATCGCAGAGATCGAGTTGTTCAACGGTGAACGGACCCGAACGCTCGTGAACCACGGCGGCGGTGATCTTCATCGCTGTCGTCCGGGACTATTCGGCGGCGTCGGCGGCTCGTGCGACGCGCTCGATCGCTTCCGCCAGATCTTCCGGCGCCTGCGCACCAGAGACCGCGAACTTGCCGTCCAAGATGAAGCAGGGCACTCCCTCTATGCCGGCCTCTTTGGCGGAAACCGCCTCGCGCTCGACGTCCGCGACGTCCTGATCGCTTTCCAGGGCTGCGCGTACATCCTCTGGATCGAGGCCGACATCGGCGGCAGCCTGCACCAAAACAGCGTGATTGGTCAGATCGGCACCTTCCGTGAAATAGAGATCCATCAGCCTCTGTTTCATCTCGGCTGCTTTGCCGATGCCGCCGGCCCAGCGGATCAGCCGGTGCGCATCGAGCGTGTTGGGCTGCCGGCTGATCTTGTCCATGGCGTAGGTTAGGCCCTCGGCGGCGGCCGCAGCCGATACCCGTTGGGCGATTCCTTTATAGCGCTCGACCGAACCGAATTTGGTGGTCAGATATTGCTCGCGCGAAATGCCTTCGCGGGGGATCCAGTCATTGAGGAAATAAGGGCGCCAATGCACTTCGACCGGGATGTCCGGATTGAGCGCGAGCGCTTTTTCCAGCCGACGTTTGCCGATAAAGCACCACGGGCAAACCACATCGGAGACTACGTCGATACGAACGGGTTGGTGGCTGGACATGGCTCGCTCCTTTAGGCGCAAGCCTAGGCCTCCGTCTACCCGGCCGCAACCATGCGGCTCCCCATCACCCGCATCATCAACGTGTCGAGCGTGTCCCCGGCTTTCAGGGTTGCGAGCGTGACATTGGCCGTCAGCTGCGCGTCGGTACGCTGTGGCGTGAGCATTGTACTCTTGAGTGTGCCAGCGATGCGGCGGGCGATAACATGGGTGCTACGCAGATCAGTCTGGGTGAAAGCAACCAGAATGGCGCCTTCCTCGTCGCGGGTGGCGAAGTCGATATTGCGGATCAGCCGTGTCATCAGCCGCGCAGCATCGAGGCTGGCGCGATCGTCGACGGCGCCATCGAAGGAAAAGCGCGCCATAGACAGCGGCAGGCTGCGGTCAGCAGCTTCCGCAGCAACTTTGCCGAGATCGCGCCAGAACGACTTGCGGGTAAGTAGCCCGCTCTTGGGGTCGAACATGCCCTCGGTGTCCAGCGATTTGAGCATGCGTTTGAGCCGCGCCTCAAACGCGCGCATGCGGACCAGCGGCACCATGCGTGCAACGAGCCGTCCCGGATCAGCGGCGACCTGGTCAATATTGGGAAGCACGTCTGCAAATTCCGGCGGGGCCTCGCTGATCACTGCGACCGGAATGTCACGAAAACGCGGCTCTTGTGCCAGCACCGTAAGGAACGCCTCGACCATGCGCAGGGAGAATCCGTCGCCGATGACGATACCGTCGATGTCGCGCTCGTTGAGATGCCTGGCCGCGGATTCGACGCTGAGCGCGCCCGCCATCTTGACGCGTTCGCCCATGGCAACGCTAAGCGCTGGATAAAGCGGACCACGCCCAGCGATCAGTACGGTCGCATCATCGAGCGCGTCGCCGACCGGCAACATTGGCAATTGACCGTTGTGAGAAGTAAACAGTTCAATCCGGCGCAGTACCGTGGCGTGCAAGGCGCGTACGCGCATCGCCGATTGCAGACGTGTGAGCAGCCGTTCGATTGGAAGCGCGGCGTCCGCCGGAAGCGCTATTGGGACGGCTGCATCTTCATCGCCGCGCACGCGGGCGATCACGGGCACGATTGCCCCGTTCACGGTTGTTATTTGCAGGCAGAGCATGCGCGCCGACGCCTCATTTGTCGGCGGACCGGGCTCAGCGATCACCACGGCGGATGGTTTGACCGTCAGAAATGCAGCCGGTGCATCGGCCCACTTCGTTTCCACGATGGGGAAGGCGCCAGCCGCGCTGAGCGCTTCGACCAGGCCGGCCGCCGGTTGCTCGGCGACCACGATCAGCGGACCTTGAAGCGACATCCTTGCGCGCCGCGCGGTTTACAGGATGGCACAAGGTTAGCTGAGCGCTGTTAATACCCCGTATAGATTTTGCAAATTTTTTTCCGTTCAGGACCGTTCGCTAACGTCAAGTAATGCCGATGGTTTTTTGCTTTTTCCCATCGCCAACGTTAAGGCGAGTTTAGTCGATCGGCCGAACAACCGGCAGCGGGTAGGTGGCGAGTGCATTGACCTCCGCCGGGCGCGCCGACTTCAGCCTGCGGAGAAAGTTTGTTGTATCGTCGCCGTAGGCACGCCGACTTATTCCAAACAAAAGCACGCCGGATTCGCCACCCTTGCCTCTCAACGCCGCATAGCGATAGGCATTCCACTCGACTACGTCTTCTCCTTTGGGATCTTGCGCGCTGAGAACGAAATCAAGAATTATCTCGCCATTTTTTGGATTCTTAGCAACGGCGAAATTGACGGTTGGATCGGTCGACTTGCGTTTGTTGAGCATATTTACCTGCGCAGCCACCGCGCCGTTGACATCGACCGCCCGTACGGTTGCTTCGATCAACACCATCCGCTGGAAACGTTCGCCCGTCTGACCCGGCGGCAAATATTCCTGTTTGTAATAGTGAGATGTCGGGTGCGAACTCCACGACAACCGATAGCTTTCACCATTGAACTCGATCGAGCCCGGAAGCGAAAGACGATCGACCGCACCGTCTGAACCTGCGACCCCGACTTTACCGAGCATGAACTGAATCAAAAGCAGGCCCGCGCCGCCGAGAAGCAAGATGAAATTGCGTCGTTGCATGTGCCCCCCGTAAGGACCACGCGTTCTGCAATGCCAAATATAGCTATTTACGACCGGGCGGCGAGTAAGGGCTGCGATACGAGTACTTACGCGCGTTCCGGCGTTACCACGCGTCAACAACAAGCCGAAATTATGCGGCTTCCGAGCGGCCACGCGGTTGAAATGCCTCGGATATCAGTGGATTGACGCCGCGCGCTTTCAGCTTCGCGAGCAAGTCGGCCCGATCGGCGGCGCTACCGGCAAAACGCTGACCAAGATCGGCGTCGGGCAGGGCGATAATGGTCGCATCCGGATCGGTCTGGCCGACCAGCTCGTCAACGTCATTGAGGGGAAAACAGTAGCCGCCGATAGCCGCTATCCCGGGTGGGGGTGCGGTGACGATGAGCGTGCGGGCGTGGCGGTCGATGCTGCAGGCAAAACCGGTGTCGACGTAGCCGGCGTTGGGAGAAACGCGCAGAGCTTGACCGCGCTCGGCGGCGGGCGGAAAGGATTGCGCCGGCACCATACGGCCTCGCAACGCTAATGTGCCGGCGTCGCTGCGCGTAGTTTCGATCACTATGGGCGCAGCTGGAGCCCGGCGTGACGAGTCAACAACGCCGTGCGGAATTGGCGTTGGCAATCGGTTTTCGCCGCGGCGCGCCGCGACGAGGCCAATTTCACCGAAGCTCGTCACGTCCACGAGGGGCGAGGGGCCTTCCCATGGCTTGGCCGTGGTCAAACGTTCAGGCGTGCGCCATAACGCAACGATCGTCTGTTTCGGGTTGGTGAGGAGGCCCACTTCGGAGATTGCCGTAATCGCTGCCGCAGGCAAAATGACTGTCCCGCAACCGAGCGCGCCGCACTGCGCAGCGAATGCGTCGGGATCAAACCCGTGATGCAGGTGTAGCGTGCCGCCGGACAACAGCCACGGCAGCACTGTGAGGGCGATCCCGGCAAACGAACCGATCGGAATCGTCGACAGCTGCGAAGTCTCAAGCGCGGCACCGGTTTCCAGAAAAGTCTCAAGGCCGGCGGCGACCAATTCCACATGACTGCGCGCCACCGGCATGCATCCTCCGGCGTCGAGACCAAAAGTGATAGCCGCTATATGCGCGGCCGCCGGGCCAAGCCTGGTGTGTGGCGCCGAAACGTCAGCGCTGCCGAAAGCGAAGACGTCATCGAGTGGAACAATGCCGTCGGGCAGATTGGGCCCAAAGCCGCAGACATGGCGGATCGGGAACAGCTCGACCGCAGTTTGCGTCGCGATCTCTGCATGTGCGGTTGCTCCAATGCGCGAAGACGTCACGATAGCCTTGGCGCCAATGTGACCGAGCGCTGTCACCATATCTTGCCGGCGCCAGAGCAGCGGCACCGGAGCGGCAATCATGCCGGCGCGCAGGACGCCGAGGAACGCAACGACGCTTTCGACCGTATTCGGAAGCTGGATCGCCACGACTGTGTCGGTTTGCAATCCAAGGCCCCGCAGCTTTGCTGCGAACGCCGCGATTGCGCGGTCGGCCTGCGCGAAACTCAAGGTGCGCGGTGCACCGTCGGTGAATTTTGCGCGGTTGGGCGGGTCGGCGAGTGCGATTGCATCGGGGTGGCGCACGCCGGCGCGCCGGAACAAGTCGTCGAGCGTGGCGGCGGTGCCCGCCGTCCGGCTGCCTTCGCCGAGGATCATGGACGGCGCCTCAAGGCTTTAGGTCCTTCTGCCACCAGGTTTCCGGCAAGTACCCGAAAAGCGAAGTACGTGAGGGATGCTCGATTCGTGTCCAGCGCGCTACCCACTGCACCGGTGGAAAATAGAGTGGCACCACGTAGAAACCCGACAGGAGAACGCGATCGAGCGCCCGGGTGGCGGCTACAAAATCGGCTCGGGTGGTGGCGGCGAGCATAGCAGCGATCATCGTGTCGACGGCCTTCGACCTGACGCCCATGTAGTTGCGGCTTCCCTGTTCGTCGGCAGCCGCCGATCCCCAATAGAATAATTGCTCGTTGCCCGGCGAGAGCGACTGCTCCCACCGATATTCCATCATGTCGAAATCGAAGCCGATGCGGCGGCGTTCGTATTGAGTCGCGTCGACTGTCCGTACCCGCGCTTCGATCCCGGCACGTTTCAGATTACGTACAAAAACGAGCGCCAGTCGTTCCTGGTCGCGGGTCGTCGTCAATATTTCAAACGATAACGGCCGGCCGCTCGGACCATGAATTAATTGCGTGCCCTTGAGTTCATAACCGGCGGTCTTGAAAAGGGTGAAGGCGCGCCGCAGCGTCGTACGATCGCGGCCAGAGCCATCGGTCACTGGTGGCGACCAGGTGCCATCCATAATGTCGGCACGCACCGCGCCCGGGAACGGCGCCAGTAGCTCGCGTTCGCGCTCGTTTGCAGCTACGCCATGCGCAGATAAATCGCAGCCGTCGAAATAACTCGCAGTGCGCTTGTAGAGATCGAAGAAATAATTGTGATTGATCCATTCGAAATCGAACAATTGCAGGATTGCTTCGCGCACGCGCACATCGGCAAAAACCGGTCGACGTGTGTTGAACACCAGAGCTTGCATGCCCTTTGGCAGGCCATAGGGAAGATCCTCCTTGGTCACGCGGCCTTCGCGTAACGCAGGGAAGTCGTAAGCAGTCTGCCAACGGCCGGGGTCGGTCTCCACGCGCAAATCATACAGGCCTTTCTTGAAGGCCTCGAAATGCGTATTGCCGTCTCGGTAGTAGTCAAAGCGAATGCTGTCGAAATTCCACAATCCGCGATTGATCGGCAGATCGCGGCCCCAATAGTTGCTATCGCGTTTGAATGTGACGCTGACGCCGGGCTTCACCACGCTGACGGTGTAGGGGCCGCTGCCCAGGAGAGGATCGAAGCTCGTATCTTCGAACGTCGCCGTGTTAATCGCATGCTTTGCCAGCACCGGCATCAACCCAATGATCAGTGGCAGTTCGCGGTCGTCGGCCCCGGATAGATCGAACCGTACCGAACGTTTGTCGGTCGCTTCAGCTTTGACGGCTTTGGCGTAGTAGGTGCGGAAATTCGGCCGGCCTTTATCGCGCAGTAATTCCCAGGAGAAGATCACGTCCTCCGGTGTCACGGGCTTGCCGTCGGAGAAACGCGCTGCCGGATTGATGGTGAATGTAACGAAAGTGCGCGCGGCGTCGGTGGCAACGCTGTCAGCGAGAAGGCCGTACAGCGTGAATGGCTCGTCGTAGCCGCGCGCAAGCAAACTTTCGATCACGTAGCCGCGGATATTCGCTGCGGGCAGTCCTTTGACGATAAACGGGTTAAGGCAATCAAACGTGCCGAGCACACCATGCACCAGCTGCCCGCCTTTGGGGGCCGCCGGGTTGGCATAAGTCGGATGACTGAAATTTGGCCCCCAAGCAGGCTCGCCATGCATGGCAATGGCGTGCGATGCGGTTTGTGCACGAGCCCGACGCGCACTAATGCCTGATGCGACAAACAGTGCGCTGAGAAGGACAGCGCGCCGCGACGCCCGCCAGTGCATCACGGCGGAGGAACCCAAAATCGGCGCGGGCGAGGGGCGAATGCGATTCGTTCCGGTTTTGCTCGAATTTATCATAGGGTACGGGTTGCGCCCCGGATCGCATTTTCCGGGCGTTCGTGGCTTTATTGCAGGGCCGATTTCAGCTATCAGGCAGCGGTCGAGGGTCACGCTCCCGCCGTATTTCACACGGAGAGAGCCGCTCGTAAGGCGTCGTTCGGGAGCCGTGGGCCCTGGACGGGAAGAACAAGGGATAATCGCAATGAATCATTGGACCGCATCGGCCTGGCCGCGGGGCCGGGCGCTGACCGCCACTTTGGCCGGCTTATTGGGTGCGGCGCTCGTCGCCGGACCTGTGCTGGCACAGCAGCCGCCTAAACCAGCGCCCGCACAAAAGCAGGCACCCGCCCAAAAACAGGCGCCCGCGGCGCAGCCTGCCCAGCCGGCGCCGCAGCCGCCGGCACAACCCGGGCAGCAGCAGACCGCTGGCGATCAGCCGCAGTTGATGTATTCGCCGTGGATGAAAGTTTGCGGGAAGGGACCGGACACCAATAACAAGCAAGTTTGCGTTATCACGAAGGACGGCCGTTTGGAAAACGGCATGCCGGTCGCGATCGTACAATTGTTCGAGCCCGAAGGCGGTCAAAAGGTGCTGCGGGTCACTGTTCCGCTCGGCATGCAGATCGCGCATGGCACGCGTTTGCTCATCGATCAGGGCCAGCCGACGCAATCGCCCTACAATATTTGTTTCCCGGTCGGCTGCATGGCCGACTATCAGGTGACCGATGACCTGATCGCCAAGATGAAGAAGGGGCAGAATATAATCGTGCAGGCGATCAATATGCAGGGCACGCCGATCAGTCTGCCGCTGCCGTTGAACGATTTCGCCAAGGCATATGACGGCCCGCCGACCGACCCGAAGGCTTTCGAAGAGCAGCAACGAAAGCTGCAAGAAGAACTCCAGAAGAAGGCGGAAGAGGCTCGCAAGAAATTGGAAGGCCAGCAGAGCCAGGCGCCGGCAGCACAGGCACCTGCGCCAGCGACTGCACCTGCGCAGAAGAAATAAACACTACTCCGGACAACGCAAAAGGCGCGGTCTCGGGCCGCGCCTTTTTTATTTCGGCAAGCGCAACGCGCGCCTAGTGCATCTGGCTGTGGCGGGGCCGGTAGCCGCCACTTTCATCCTGCTCGAAGACCTCGGCCACGTCCGGATGGCGGATCGGCGTGCCTGACGTATCGGGCAACAGGTTCTGTTCCGAGACGTAGGCGACATACTCAGTCTCCGCATTCTCGGCGAACAGGTGATAGAACGGCTGATCCTTGTGCGGCCTAATTTCGACGGGAATTGCCTGCCACCATTCTTCGGTGTTGTTGAACACCGGATCGATGTCGAAGATGACCCCACGGAACGGATACAGGCGGTGTTTCACCACCTGACCGATCTTGAATTTGGCGTTGCGCATCTTGTCCATGTGGTAAGTTCTCATCCCGCTACAAGGCGTAACGGGCGGCCATTTCCGGATCTTTGGCAGCCACGAGCTTGGCAAGATCGAGCACGACCTTGGCCTGCTTCCAGGTGGCATCATCCTGCATCTTGCCGTCGATCATGACCGCGCCGGCACCGTCAGGCATGGCGTCGACAATCTTCTTGGCGAAGGCCACTTCACCGGGATCGGGCGAAAAGACCTTCTTGGCGATCTCGATCTGCGAAGGATGCAGCGACCAGGCGCCGAGGCAGCCCATCAGAAAGGCATTGCGGAATTGCGTTTCGCAGGCTGCTGAATCCGAAAAATCTCCAAACGGTCCGTAGAAAGGTTTAATGCCGGCGGTTGCGCAGGCATCGACCATTTTTGCGATGGTGTAGTGCCAGAGATCCTGCTGAAAGGCTGCGCGCGGGGCGTCGCCTTGCGCATCTGCGAGTACTTTGTAGTCGGGATGGCCGCCGCCGACGCGCGTTGTCTTCATAGCCCGCGATGCGGCGAGATCGGCGGGGCCGAGACTCATGCCATGCATGCGCGGAGAAGCCGTCGCGATCGCTTCGACATTGTTGACGCCCTGCGCTGTCTCCAAAATTGCGTGGATCAGGATTGGTTTTTTTAATTTGTGCCGCGCCTCGAGTTGCGCCAGCAACTGATCGAGGTAGTGGATATCCCAAGGGCCGTCGACCTTGGGCAGCATGATCACATCAAGTTTGTTACCGACAGCGCCCACGATTTCAGTGACATCATCGAGTGCCCAGGGCGAATTGAGGGCATTGATGCGCGTCCATAGTCCGGTCGCGCCGAAATCCACGGCTTTCGCCATCTCGATGAATCCCTTGCGCGCGCCCTGCTTGGCCTCGACCGGAATGGCGTCTTCCAGGTTGCCAAGCACCACGTCCACCTGCCGCACCAGTTCCGGGACCTTCGCGCGCACTTTCTCGTTATGCGGCGGAACGAAATGAATCATGCGCTCGAGCCGCACTGGCAACTCGCGCAAAGGCGCCGGTGCGCCAATGGCGAGCGACGCAAAGAACTGACGCGGCAGCTTCATGGGACCTTCCAAAAGATGCTTCTGCCGTTTAGAGCACTGCAAAGG
>DAHUXA010000007.1 GCA_027307405.1 Hyphomicrobiales bacterium
GTGCCCATCGCTCTGTTTCGTTCTTAATGAACAGGGCAAATTCTTCCGGGCTTCCCCCTCGCGCATCCAGCCCCTGCGTCGTGAGCTGTTTCAGCACATCCGGATCCTTGAGCGCGCTATTGGTTGCTTTGGAAATCTTATCAATGATCGGTTTTGGCGTGCCGGCCGGTGCGAGAATTCCAAACCAAACACCTGTGTCGTAACCGGGCAGGGCGGCTTCAGAGATTGTCGGAAGCTCGGGGGCCACACTCGTACGCTTGGCTTCACTAGTCGCCAGCGCCTTGACACGTCCATCCTTGATGAAAGCTAACGCAGTCGACGCTGGCGAAAACATAACTTGGATTCGGCCCGATATAAGGTCCATAACGGTTTGCGCGCTGCCAGGGTACAAGACGCCAGTCATTTTTATTCCCGCCATCTGCTTGAATAGCTCAGTCGCCAGGTGTGGGCCACTGCCGAGACCAGATGCGCCGTATAGGAGCTCATCCGGTTTTTGTTTGGCGAGCGCGATGAGCTCTTTCACGTCGTTGACACCGAGCTTGGGATCTACAACGAGGATGTTCGGGATCGAGCCAACAAGAACAATTGGGGCCATATCCTTTTCAATATTGGGGCCTTTGCCCGGCAACAACGTCGTGTTGATAGTCGCTGCAATCGTCGCAAATAATAGCGTGTAGCCATCCTTCGCGCTTCGCGCGACATAGTCGGTGGCAACCATGCTGCTGGCGCCGGGGCGGTTTTCCACAATCACAGTTTGACCGAGCACCTCGCCGAGCTTGTGACTGACGATCCGCGCAGCAACGTCGCCGCTTGATCCCGCGGCGAACCCGACAATCAAACGGATTGGGCGCACGGGATAGTTTTCCTCCGCGAGGGAGGGCAGCTGTGCGCCAATGGCGAGTGTGGCGATAAGGGCGGCGACCAATCGGGTCATCTTGGATTCCGTACACACAGGAGGCGGCGGATCAGATGCAGACAAAATTCAAGAACATCCAATCAGTTTTGTATCTAATATAATATGATGGTACGAGGTAAAAGCGCCTGGACCGAATGAGTTCACGGCCATTGCGTACCGCTATCGGAGATTGCGATGGAATCGAGTGTGACGCAAAAGGCGCCTTCTGATCTGCAGGAACACATTGCGCGACTGACAGAACGCGGACTTGTTACCCGCATCGACCGCTCAATCGATAAAGATTCAGAGTTGCATCCTGTCGCGCGCTGGCAATTCCAGGGCGGCTTGCGCGAGGAAGATCGACGCGCCTTTCTCTTCACGAATGTCGTTGGTGCGCGCGGAGAGCGTTACGACATACCCGTGCTTGTTGGCGGACTTGGCGCTTCCCCCGAGATTTACGCGGTTGGACTAGGGGTGCGGGTGGATGAAATTGGAGACTTATGGGTGAAGGCCATGGCCAACCCGATCGCGCCGGTTCTGGTCGATACGGCTCCGTGCCATGAAGTCGTGCAGACTGGAAAGGAGCTGGTAGCAGAACGTGGCGGCCTTGCGAGCCTTCCGGTTCCGATTTCCACCCCGGGTTTTGATTCTGCGCCGTACCTGACTGCAACGCTTTGCGTGACCAAGGATCCGGAAAACGGCATCCAGAATATGGGCACCTATCGCGCGGCACTTAAAGCCAACGACCGGCTTGGCGTGCGTATGGCATCGCGTCTCGGCGGCGCGGGCGGATACCTACATTGGCAGAAATACAAGAAGCTCGGGAAGCCTCTGCCATGCGCAATTGTTGTGGGCTGTGCTCCTGCCGTTCTCTTTACAGGGCCTCAAAAACTTCCAATCGATCTCGACGAAATGAACGTCGCCGGCGGCCTCATAGGCAAGGCCGTCAAGACCGTGCGTTGCAAAACCATCGATCTGCTTGTTCCGGCGGATTCGGAAATCGTCATTGAAGGCCTTATCGATACCGATCTTCTCGAACCAGAAGGGCCGTTCGGAGAGAGCCACGGGCACGTCGCGCTCGAGGACTTCAATATGTCGATGCAGGTGACCGCCATCACGCGCAAACGCAAGCCGGTGTTTCTGTCGATCATTAGCCAGGTGACGCCGAGCGAATCGTCGGTTCTCAAGAAAGTCGCCTACGAGCCGATGTTCCTGGAACACTTGCGGCACGCGCTCGGCATCCGCGGCATCAAACGTGTAGTCATGCACGAGCCGCTAACAAACTTGCGCAAGGTTATTTTTCTTCAGTTCGAACGGGGCACGCCGCAAACAGAAGTGTGGCGCGGCATGCAGGGGGCGGCGACACTGCAGGCGCAGTGCGGCAAGCTTGTTATTGCGGTATCGGAGGATATTTCGCCGGACAATGCCGATGCCATCTTCTGGTCCTTGGCCTATCGATCAAATTTCATGGAAGACGTGCACATTGCACCCTATCGGTCGAGCGGCCACGGGCCGAAGTCGGGTCGCCCAGCGGTGGAGGGAACGCTGATGATCGATGCAACCCTCAAGCACAACATGCCGCCTTTGGCGCTCCCAACTGAGGAATTCATGACACGCGCGAAAAAAATATGGGAAGAGCTCAAGCTGCCTCATCTCTCGCCGCAGGCACCGTGGCACGGATACCAGCTGGGTGACTGGGACGAGGAGTGGACTGAATTCGCCAATGCCGCTGTGGCTGGAAACTGGCGCGAGAGCGGCAAATCGACCTTTGAGCGCCGGCATGGAAATTTGATACCGGAGACTCCGGTGCGATCTGTCGAATCGTCGAAAAAAAACTAGTAGGCTTTGAAGAAGAATTCAAATGTTCGGGCGCGGATGCCTAGGGAGAGCCGCATGCTCAAAGCATGTTTTCTGAGGGCCGGACTTGTTCTGATTCTGACATTTTCTCTGTTAGCAGGAATCCCACTGGCAATATCCAAATCTGCGCTGGCGCAAAGCTATCCAAATCGGTCCGTTAAAATCATTGTGCCATTTCCGGCAGGGGGAACCGCCGATGCTATCCCGCGCGTTATTGGCGATTGGCTGTCCCGCAAGTGGGGCCACCCCGTCATCATCGAGAACCGCAGTGGCGCCGGCGGAAACGTGGGCGCCGAACTCGCCTATAAGTCCGAACCCGACGGCTACACTTTGTTATCGGCGCCACCCCCTCCGCTCGTAATCAATCAGAATCTCTATCAAAACCTCGCCTTCGACCCGATGCAGTTTGAGCCGGTTATTGTCATGGCTCAGGTGCCAAATGCATTGATGGTGAATGCGGACAAAGTCACAGCAAAGACTGTCCCGGAATTCATTGCCTATTTAAAAGCGAATCCTGGAAAAGCGACTTCGGCCACGCAAGGGAACGGTACGACTTCACATCTCACGTCCGAGATGTTCCAGATGATGGCGAAGGTACGAATCCAGCATGTTCCCTATCGCGGATCAGCACCGGCTTTGCAGGGATTACTTGCGGGCGATGTCGACTTTATGTTCGACAATTTAGGCGTATCTCTGCCACTCATTCAGAGCGGCAAGCTGCGTTTGCTTGCGGTGGCATCTGAGAAACGTCTTCCATCGCTGCCGGATGTACCGACGATGGCCGAGACTCTGCCCGGCTTCGAGTCGGCTGCCTGGTATGCCGTTGTTGCGCCGCCGAAAACGCCAAAAGCGGTTGTCCAAAAATTGAATGCGGATATTAGCGAATCGTTGCGGGATCCCGAGGTGCGGGATCGATTAAAGAAATTGTCGGCGGAAATCGTCGGCGGTTCGGTCGATACGGCGGCAAAGTTCATGCACAAGGAAGTGGATCGTTGGAATGATGTGATCAAAACGGCAAATGTGAAAATGCAGTAGAAGCTATTGTGTTTGGGTTATCGCGGCGGCTTGTGCTTCTGGAACGACATCGTGATCGTATAGCCGCTTGCGGAAGGCGGCATGGGCGGTGATCTCAGCGTCTCGGACACCAAGATCGGCATATGCCGAATCGTATCGGAGGCCGTTTTCCCGTGCGCCACGCTGGACTTGCGCTACACGCTCACGGCGCAGGCGCTCATAGGCGAGGAGAGCTGCCGGGGCGGTTTCTCGGTCCGTACGCGCCAGGATCGTCGCGAGTGCCATTCCATCTTCAATCGACTGGTTTGCGCCTTGGCCAAGGTGCGGCAGCATCGGGTGCGCGGCGTCGCCGAGAAGGGTGAGCCTTCCGCGAGTCCAGGTCGGCAGCGGCTCGCGATCAAAAAGGGCCCATCGAAACGTCATTTGTACATGCTGCAACAGCGACTCGATGCGCGGATCCCAACCGGCAAACTCGCGGCGAAGGATATCGGGGTCGCCGGGGGCTGACCACGACTCCTTCATCTCCTTATCCGCTGGCACGAACCCGACGTAGTTGATGAGTTTGCCGGCACGTACGGGGAAGGTCAGGAAGTGCTTGCCTTTGCCGAGCCACATAAGCCACGCGTTTGTCGGCCAATGCGGAATTGACTCGTGTGCCACGGTACCTCGGTAGGCAACAGACCCCGAGAATACCGGACGTGAAGGAGGGAACACGTACGGGCGAAGCTCGGAGTGGATACCGTCCGCGCCGACGACGATGTCGGCTTGGACTATGGTTCCATTCGCGAACGACACGTGGGCCTTGCCCCGATCCTGCTCGAAGCCCGTGCAACGGTGCCCCGTGTGTACGATGTCAGGTGGAAGTGCACGGGCCAAGAACTCGACAAGATCGGCGCGATGCATTCCGAATGTAGCGTTCCAACCGGAAGAGTCCGTCACCTGGACTGGTGCAATCGGCGCCCCGTCGTGGCGGAAATAGTGAGAACCCGGACCAACCCTCGCTCCCCATTCTTCGACGGCTGGACCCAGTCCGACCCTCTGCAGCTGGCGTACGCTGTTAGGCGTCAGGAATACCCCGGCCCCGATCTCGCCGAGAGCAGGGGCCTGCTCGTAGACCAATACCCGGATACCATGTGCGGTCAGAGCATTCGCAGCGAACAAGCCGCCTATTCCACCGCCGACGATTACAACTTCGAGCTGCGACTTCACTCGCGATGACCTTAGCTCTTGCGTTTTCTCTTTGGCGTTTTCGCTGAGTTGCGTGATCGATCGTCTCTGTCGCCACCGCTTGGCGGACGAGGCGCCGTTTTCGTAGGTGCGGTGCCGAGCTTTTGACTGGGGCTCTTGAGCGCGTCGACAAAAGCTCGCCCCATGAATCGTCTGAGCTCCGAAATATCGTACTTCGCGAGATAACGCCGCGTTGCCTGCTCCTGATCAAGCTTGGAAGCCAGGCGATGCCTGCTGCGGACAGCGTGCAGTCCGCGGACAAATTTCAATGTTTCTTTGCGGTCGGCAATTGCCTTGTTGGACCGACCTCGCGGTGTTCTGCGTCTTCCTCGTCTCATCGCCATCATCTGCGGCAGTCCCAATATGTTTGCCAGTTCATTTTGGATTTCCTCGGCATTCATGATGTTCATGTGTTCGAAATCACCTTCCACCGTTCGAACATTGGCCTGTGGAGTGCTTACCAGTCGCGCCGACCAAGCTGGGATGACGCCGTCGCCAGGACAAACTGCCTCATCCACGACGGGCGACGACGTAAGAGCGTCAGGGTTGAAGTTCTTCGGTATCCAATCCCATGTCACGCTGTTAATTGTCTCGTTGATCGCTGCACCATTCCGAAACTGGATCCCGCGCACATTGAAAAATTTGGCATTCGCGGCGGGAGTTAGCGGCTCTGCCACTTTCTGATACGCGGATTTTGCAACCACCAGCTCATTCGGTAGGAAGCCATAGTTCTTTGGATAGCGAACCTTTGTTCCTTTTGTTGTCGGGTTGTAAGCATCCGCGACAATCGCAGGATTGGTTGCATCCATGCTCGGATATTCGTGCAATGGATAGTTCGCGTCTGCCGCGAGCGCAATCCGGTCGCGGTCATAGGTGTCCTTATCAAGGAATTGCAAAACGTATCCGCCGGGCAGTGACGAAACAACGCGCGTAACGCGCGACCTGCCTTCGAAATTCAGCTCAGGATCTCCTTCGAAATAACGGTGCAGCTGTCCCGCATAACCGTAAAACGGAGTTGCGACCGTTACAGCTCGGTGCATCTGGTCAACTAAGGGATTGGCCTCGTTCATAATCAGTTTGACGATCATCCCACCAAAGCTGTGTCCAAGGAGTGTGCATCTCGCGAGGGGGTCGGCACTGCACGCGTCCTGAACGCGTTGCCGAAAAGTTGGTAAAAATGTTCCCAAAAAGAAATCAACGATGTGCTTGGGTCTTCGCCGCCAGTCCCAGCCAAAAACGAACCAATCGAGATTGCGCTGGCCGCACCATTGGATGAAACCGTTGTATGGCCTGATATTCATCAATGGGAAATCGACGTATCCGTCTGCAAGGACAAATTTTTCTTCCGTATCAATGTCATTTGCCATTTGCAGATCGAGAGCTGCGCCGGTGAGGACCGAACAATCAAGCCACACGGTGTCGTAGTGAAAGACCTGCCCGGGCACCCCGTCCTGATACGGGGAATCCGCCCGCACCAGGCGTGATCCCAGGCCACCAGGGAAGAGTATGATGGTCTGGCGATTTGGGTCAGGAGGATTCGACAGGTAGCGATTGATGAATAGACCGATTGCTGCCTCCAACGTTCCAAGTTGTTCCCGATCCCTCGCTTGATCGTAGGTCATGTGCTCGCCTCCACTCCGGCGGATTCGGCCTTGTTTGCTTGCTTAAATGCCTGTGGTACGCGCTTTTCTTTCATCTGCGGAATGTAGGGTTTGAGCCACTCGGCGGGCCCGCCCGTGTCATCAGTCAATGCGATTGGTTCGAAATAGTGTTGGTAGTCCTCTCGAGAAATATCAGGAGGAAATTCTTCATATTGCGGATCGAGCAGCTCGCTGCCGGCGAGGTAGGTTCGCGCCTGAGCTGGCGAGGTGCTCGACCAGACAAAGCAGTGCAGGTTTGCGGCTGCAATGATGTACCAGTGGATCGGATCGTATGTGCCCGACCGGATGATCCGCCGCACCGTTTTGAGGAAGATCGAAAGCCGGCTGACAATCGTCCACGGGCGCCGGAAGAGCTTCTCCAAAAATGTGACAATTGCGTCAGTGTCATCGGCAAGATTCGAGTAGGCGACTGTTTCACCGTCAAGGTCGCGCAGCCGCAGGTTTGGCCGCAATTGCCTCGAAGCAAGATCGGACCAGAAGCCTTCAGTGCCAGCGAGCGGAGCAACGACGCTTAGATAAACTGGCATTGGCAGGGCCGGATGTTGCCCGATCATGCGGATTTGATCTTCCATCACTTGAACGGTCTGCAGTCGCGGATCAAAGAGATAGCCGTAGCCAATGCCGATGCCATTCGATTCGGCAAATGCAATATCGTCGATGATTTTATGGCGACCCAGGTTTTGTTTCTTTTTGTATTTTTTCAGCAATGCCTGATCAAATGATTCGAGGCCGAAAAAAAGCGTGATGCACTTTGCATCTGCCATGTATTTGATCAGCTCACGGTCATGCATGATATTTTGTGTTACCAGCGCCGCCCACCCGCGGATCTTGGGATGATTGCGCATCAACTTGCAGACCTGAAGCATGAACCGCCGGTCGTCAGAAAAATTGTTATCGAGAAAAATAATTGTCGGATACCAGCGTCGGAAACTGAACAACGGACTTGTTTTCAGTGCGTTGTCGATTGTGGCGGAGAGATGTGAAAGGTCGTATTTGGCGTGGCCTCCGACCTCTTGTGGTATCACGCAAAAACTACATCGGAAACTGCAGCCGCGCGATGATTCCATGAGGTGGACACTTGGACTGATCCCGCTTTTTGCGAGCAAGCTGTAGTCAACTGCGTAAGATGAGATTTGCATGATGGGGGAGCGGTAGATGCGCTGAAGCGCATTGCGCTCAAAATCGGCAACGACCTGTCTCACGCTATCAACGCCGCCCGCGCATACGGCGTCAAAAAATTGTGCGGCGAACTCAGGGAACATTGTGCAAATGCTGCCGCCCGCTACGACCTTTGCTCCGGCGCTTCTGAAAAAATACGCGAGCTGCCGCATGCGGTCGAAATCCGGCTGCAACCCTGTCAGAAAAACAATGTCGTATTTCTCCGCGTGGTGCGGATCGAACGGGCCATGCCAGTCTTCATGGTACAAACGCACGTCGAAATGTTCGGAATCGATCAGGGACGCGACATGAAGACCGGATATAGGCTGCATGACGTATTTCGAACGGCGCTTGACGCGGCCCGGCCGAAGGTGCGTGCAGATGACAAGAGCCTTTCGTTTCTTGGGGCGGTCGGGGCGGTGGCGATCGATCGGCAACGGCTGGCGTCGCATGAGTGATGCCAAGAACTGCATCATCGCCCCTTTCACGTCAGAATCTATTAACAACAACGGCCTAGTGAGTAGCGTTGGCCGCTGCGACATCGTGCTCAGCTAGCAGTATGCCGAAGCCTAGCTTACAATCTGTATTAGTGTCGGCAATTGAATTACCGGGGAATAAGACCAGGCGTAAAGATGGCAGTTGGATCTACGGTGGCAAGTCGGTCCAATGCTCCGCAACGTCGCTATTTGACGATCCTTTTTTGCGACCTTGTGGGCTACACCGAGTTGTCCGAGCAGCTGGATCCCGAGGATTTGAGGGATTTACAGCTCCAGTATCAACGTCTTGCGCTGACAGTAATGGAGCGCTACGGCGGGTTTGTCGCTCAGTTCAGCGGCGACGGCGTGCTCGTATATTTCGGCTACCCGACTGCACACGAAAACGACGCCGAACGCGCGGTACGTGCCGCCCTTGAGCTTGGTGATCGCCTTCAGGAGCTCAACGCGGACCTTCGCGGTCAACAATTACCTGACATTTCTGTCCGCATCGGAATCCACACCGGCCTCATCGTAATTGGATCGGAATTGGCGAGCGGCGGCGCACAGGATCACAGCATCGTCGGCGAAGCCGCAAATCTGGCAGCGCGGCTTCAGGCTGAGGCCCCCATAAATTCGGTTGTCGTGAGTGGCGAAACCTTCGAGATGATTTCCGGGCTATTCGATTATGAATCACTCGGGCCCAAACGGTTTAAGGGTATCACGCGCATTATTCCAATCTACAAGATAACGAAACCGCGCGTTGGAATAGGGCGGGTTTACAATCGAGGGCGTCGCGGAGCACCTCAGTTTGTCGGCCGAGCGCAGTCGATAGGGCGAGTCGTAGCATGTTGGAACCACGCAAAGGAAAAATCGCAATGTGAAACCGTTCTTATTACCGGGGAGGCAGGAGTTGGAAAGACGCGGCTAGCAATCGAAATAATGAAGCAACCCGATCTGGGCGACGCGAATGTCCTGCAAATTCATTGCCATGACATTTTTGCGACCACGCCTCTTTATTCGATTGCAATGTTCATATGGGCAGAAGTCGGGCTGACGCTCGATGACGACAAAGCGGTTCGTGCGCAAAAGCTGAGGAATTTTTTGGACAACTTCGGACTCAGGAGTCCGGAAAACGAGGACATCATTACCAGTCTGCTTGGGATGTCGTTGATGTCGGCCACCGAAGCCAGTGCACCGACACCGTTTCTCTTCAAACGAAAGCAATTTGCGCTGTTGGGCGCGCTGTTTGAGCAGATGGCACGGAGGCAGCCGACGTTAATATGGGTCGATGACGTTCACTGGATTGATCCATCTTCGGCCGAGCTGCTGCAGGAGCTTGTCAAGCGCTTGGAGAATACCCCCGCGCTGATGCTTCTCACGGGCCGATCCTTTCCAAAAAGTCCGAATCTTCCACACACGGACAATGTCATCGAGCTTAGCCAGCTCAATGTCGACGAGTGCTACGAGCTTGCTCGGGCTATTCCGCGTGCTCAGAACCTTTCGGATGACGAATTGATGCGCGCCGTCGAAGCCGCCGATGGCATACCGCTGTTCGTCGAATATCTTGTCCTGTCTTTAGTCGATCAAAAGGAGCAAGCATCAGGTGCGGCTCGGCGGCGGGGGGATCTGCCGCTGACCTTGGCTGCAATGATATCCGAAAGGCTCGATCGCGTTGCGGACGGAAGGCGAATTGTGCAAGCGGCGGCCTGCATTGGACGGCCTTTTACTGCCGATTTTCTGGCGGCGCTTCTACAAGAAAGCCGCGCGAAGATCATTGAACCCCTGGAGTCGCTTATTGACGCCGAGATTCTGAGATCGAACCACGAAGATCGCGAGGTCCGGTTCGAGTTCAGGCACGCATTGCTGCAACGCGCTGCTTACGAATCGATGGTTCAGTCCGAGCGGCGTGCGACGCACGCCAACATCGTCAAGGAATTGCAACAAGAAGGTGTCGCCGGGCTCTTTGGTCCCGAACTGATTGCCCACCATTTGACCGCGTCCGGGCAATTCCAGGAGGCAATCAAAACGTGGCTGGATGCCGGTACGAATGCTGCGCGGCGGTCGGCCCATATTGAGGCCATTGAGGATCTGCGGCGTGGCCTTAGCCTGTTGAACGAAATTTCGTCCCCCGAACTGCGCACTCAGCTGGAAATTAGCCTTCAGGCCGCACTCATCGGCTCCTTTATTGCAACACAAGGTCCGACCTCGTCCGACTTGTCGGAATGCTGTCAGCGTGGCCTTGCTCTCTGCAAGCAAGGCGAGGCGACGCCGCTCGTGTTTGCGTTCCTATTTGGGCAATTCACCTTCGCCATGTGCTGTGGCCGAGTCGACGACGCCGCACCCTTGGCCAAGCTTTTTCTCTCCTTGGCAACGGACAAATCCTATGACTCCGGCCGTGTCATCGGTCATCGCCTTATGGGGATGACACTTATTAACACCGGCGCGGCGTCAAAGGCCAAAGAGCAGCTCGAGCTTTCGCTTGCGCTGTATTCGGCTGAGCGTGACGCGGCGGCAACCCATATATTCGGTCAAAACACACAGGTTCATAGTCAGTCATTGCTGAGCATCGCACTCTTTTGCCTTGGCCAGGTTGATGAAGCTCTAAAAATTGGCCTTGACGCGCTTGAGGCTGCCGACTCGCTTCGCCACCCACAATCAACTGCATTGGCACAAGCCTACGTGGGTGGTTTGCTGTTTGGCCTGTGCGGCGCCACACATGAGTTAAGGCGTGAGGCAGAGCAATTGATTGCAGTTTCCGATCAACACCGACTTGGCCCATTCCGTCTTTTCGGATCAGCCTTCCTGGGGTGGGCTTTATGCCAGGAAGGCGACCTCAAAAATGGCGCTGCCATGCTGAAGGAGGCGGTCGACAGGCTCGAGTCGATTAAGTTTAGGCTTTCAAACACGGCTCATCTTGCAATTCTGGCTGACGCGCAGCGGCGCCAAGGACATGTCGAAGAGGCGAGGAAGACGTGCGACCGTGCGCTTGCGCTGGTTTCCGGCGGGACAGATCGCTGGATCGAGCCGGAGGTACGTCGCGTCGATGCTCTGATCGAAAGCGATCAGAAACCCCCAAATACAGAAAAGATCGAGGCGAAATTCCGTAAGGCGATCGATTGCGCAAAGAATCTAGGATTTCCCATTTTTGAGCTTCGTAGTCTGCTCAGTTTGCGGAATTTTCTCGGCCCCAGTCGAAAAAACATCGAGATCGAATCCCGCATTAAAGAACTATCGAATTTTCAGAATCTCGACCGCCGTGTTGAGGCGGCCATCAAGACGCGGGGCTATAGTGTCCGCGCAGTGGCGCATTGATTTACTGGTCTGAGCATTGGAGCCGCCGATATGCTGGGTCGATTTGCCGGCCAGTTTGCAACCTCACCGGTCTCGTTTGAGATCGTGCTACCCGACAAGCAGGTGCAGCGGTTTGGACCCAACGATCCCGGCTTTCGCGTCGCAATCAAAAATCGCCAGGGTCTGCGCGCGATTAGAAGCGTCGATGAAGGTCAGATCGGTGATGCTTATCTCGCCGGCGATATTGATATTGACGGGGATATGCTGAGTCCCTTTGAGCTCAGGGGGGCGATGAAAGACTTTCATCCTGTAGTGGCCGCCTGGCGTTTCATCCAGCCGTTACTGTTCGGGCAGGTCCATACCAACAAGCGCGCGATCAGCGCCCATTACGACATTGATCCCGAGTTCTTCCTGAGTTTCCTGGATCCCGAAACGCCTTGTTATACTCAAGGGGTCTACGAAAACCCAAACGAAACGCTTAGTGCCGCCACGCTGCGGAAATTTGAATATTGCTTTGAAAAACTTGAGCTTAAAGCGGGCGATCGTCTTCTCGAGATTGGTCCGGGTTGGGGAGCGTGGTTTGAATACGCATCGAAGCGGGGCGTCCACTGCACCGGGATCAGCAATTCGCAGGTCTCAATCGACTATCTAAGTCGACGCTCGAAACAGCTGGGGTTCGATTGGGAGCTGATCAAGGGCGATTTTCTGCAATACCAGACCGACCGAAAATACAATGCGATTGTCATTATGGGTGTCATCGAGCACCTCCCGAATTACGCTGCGGTTCTGGACAAGTTCATGGCCTTGCTTGAGCCGGGCAGGCGCATCTTTCTGGATGGGAGCGCGTGCACGAAAAAATACGAGCTGTCATCGTTTATGGTCAAATATATCTATGGCGGCAATCACTCATTTCTTGTGTTGCACGATCTCCTCGACAAGATGTCAAGGACACCCCTGCGCGTACGGGAAATGTTTGACGACCGTTACAGCTACTTTCTCACGTTCCGGCAATGGGCGACCAACTTCGATCAGCACCGTGAATTGGTCATTGAAAAATTTGGTGACTTCAACTACCGGCGCTTCCGATTGTACCTTTGGGGCGCGGCTTACGAATTCCTCAGCCGGAGCCTTGACTGCTATCGGATGATCATCGCGTACCCTAAGAAATAGTCCTTCGCACGTCACTCAGTAGAGTTTCCCGGATTTCCTGTCGACGTGACATACACGTTGCACGGCTGTGGCCCGTGCTGCCCTTCGCGTCGTCGGAAGCAGCGTGCCGCGCTTTGGCTGCACGGCTGGTGGAGAGCTGAGTTCGACGACGATGGGATCGCGCTTGCTGTCGAAGTGGTCGGCAAGAGCTTTGGCGAACTGAGCGAGCAGTGTTTCCAATTGGCTGCGCGGTGGCGGCGGGGAAAGATCTCCCAAGACCCAGATCGTGTGACAATTTTTTAGAACATCGGCGACAGTTCCCAGATCATGTTGAAGCATCGCCTTGAACCGTTCGAGGTTCGCTTCGTGCCCTTGTTCGTTGGTAGCAACCATAGGACCGACGCCGTCAATGATCACGACCTGGGACTGGCTCCACGGCCAATAAGAGATGGTCGTTGGCCCGGGATCGTCGGGGAAGGCGCTGCCCGTTACATTCGCGGCGAACTCAAGCAGGGAATCAAGGCTGAGATATCGGACTTTGTGTTTTTTGAATGCAAATTCGGTCCCGATGCCGGCTGCCATGGACGTTCGGCCTGATCCGATCGGGCCACCAATCACGACTTGGCATGCTTGGGTGAACGGCGGGGCGCCGTCGTCGATGAGTTTCTGCAAGAGTTTGGCTTCTGTCTCTTGGATAGTCAGCGCGGCAACATCAGCAAGGCGGAACAGATAGGGGAGCGATGCCTTTTGCCAGATTATTTTCTGCCGCAGCCACCAGGGTGCAAGGAGAACTGCAGCTACGGCGACGAACGCGCCGACCAGTAACGCTGGCGTAAAAGGCAAGTGAAAACCAAATCCAAGTACCGCGCCGAGTGCCATGTATGTTGCAGCCACGATCGCGTTCCAAAGCAGCAATCTGGAATCGAGCGGAAAGCGACCGGTCGCTTGTTTCACTGAACTGTTGTAGGCAGACCATTCCCAAATCGCTGCGATGATGACAGCGATGATCAAGCCAGGCCAAAGACCCGTGTCATACTTGAATTCGGTCGCCCATCCGAAATACGCCATAACGAGGCCGCTCAGCGCGGTGGCAATGAAATTTAAGATGATGCCGATGCAGATGTGGCCAAACTGATCCGCCAGCCATGTGTAGGAATAGGTCGCAGCCGTCTGCACTTCCTTGCCGTAGGCATCGGCCCAAAACTGGTGCAGGAGATCTTTGGTGGTAAGCCTTGGGGCGCTCGGCCCGACTGGGTTGGCCGGTGCAGGCTTTATGGATGTCATGATTGTCCACCCAGGTACGCAATTTCAAAGCTTACTGCGAATGCGGGCATAAAGAAATAAACAATTTTTAATCTCTGCCGGAGTGTGGAGTGACATTTATCCTGATCGGTCGACGCTGTATTAGTAGAGTCTCGCTGGCACCATAGTCCATGTGGCCAGCATTATGGCGGGCGGGCATCGATCGAGGCAGGGGAAGGATATGGAATTTTTCAGGCACACTGAGTGGCCCATGTGGTTTGGATATGCGGCCGTAGCGTCCAGCGTCATCACATGCGCTATGAAAACAATGATTCCGTTGCGCGTCGTGAGTATGACCTGCAACGCGCTTTTCATTGTCTATGGATTTTTTGGCGGAATATATCCAACGCTCGTATTGAATTTAATTCTTCTTCCACTCAACACCGTACGCCTGCAACAAATGCGAAAACTGATCCAAGACGTTGAAGCCGCGGCATCCTATGGCGAAACGTCGATCGATTGGCTAAAGCCGTTCATGTCCCGGCTAAAGTTTCACAAGGGCGACATCGTATTTCGTAAAGGCGACGTAGCTGATGCAATGTATTACAGCGTCAGCGGTCGGTATCGCCTTTGCGAAATGGGAATTGAAATTCCAAGCGGTCAGGTCTTCGGCGATCTCGGGCTCCTCGCGCCGGGCAATCAGCGTACCCAGACAATCGAGTGCGTAGAAGACGGTGAGGCACTTACGGCGAGTTATCAGCAGGTCAAAGAGCTATATTTCCAGAATCCACAATTTGGATTTTACTTTTTACGGCTGACGAGCGAGCGCCTCTTCGAAAACATTGCCAGACTTGAACAGGAACTCGCGCGCAAGAATGAAGCGCTAGCGCAGCTCGGTCAAACGCCGGCGTGAAGTTGGATTTTCAGGAGTTCCACCGCTCTCAGCCGACCTTTATCCCGTGCTTTCACACCATAAAATTGTAAAACGCATTTTACACGGATTTCAGATGAATTTCCGGGGTTGGCGTGCTACTTCGATAGTTGACATTGACTAAGGCGATTGTCACTTAATCCGACGACGATTCTGGGCGTGGGGCCGTGGACGACAAACGAAACATCTTTCGTAAACGCGTACTCAAAACTGCGCACATCATTCTGAGCGACAGGGCGCCCAAACTTGACTGCGCGGTCCGGAATCTCTCGGACACGGGTGCATGCCTTCAGGTGTCAACGACGTATGGCATTCCCGCAAGTTTTGACGTCGTTATTGAGGGGGAACGACGCTCTTGTCGGTCGATTTGGAGAACGGATACGAAAATAGGTATTACGTTCGATTAGGCTGCGGCTGCCTGCACGACGCCCTTTACAGTCAATTATTCAAATGAAACACCGACCTTTTTGCCGTCGGTCCAGACCACTCTGCAATGTCTAGTTTCTATTTCGCCATCAACGGTGAGCCGAAAGACCTTCGGCAATCCGAAAGTGGTTCCAACTTGAATACCTGCGCCGGCCAGCGTCAGATCGTCTACGGTGCAGGGAAGTTCCTGTCCGGCCGGACCGAACCTGATGATTCCGCGTCTGTGCGTGGGGATGCGAGTGTCTTGTCTACGATCAGTCATTGTCGAGACAGATCTTATTCAGCACGTTACGAGGCGCGTTGCGCCGTATCAGTTTCGTGCACAACGACGTCCGGTTTGCCGGGCAACATGTATGTTCGTGTTCGCTTGCAGGAGTAGCAGACGTAGGTATTTCGCTGCATGTTGCGCACGACCGGATGGGGCGTCACGGCAACATGGACCATAACCGTTCGACACTGCGGACAGATTGCATCGGCATCGACTGAATTAGAAAGAGACATGGGTCGTTACGCCAATGGTCCGCAGGGGCCTATGCTCAGTTTCGCCGGCATAGTCCCAATAAATTAAAATAGGAAGTTTAAGAATTCATTCATGAGCAAACAGGCTGATTTCTAAGGCTATTTGTTCAAGTCCCGGCCGAAACGGGAGCACAAAGTGGGTCAGCGACCCGATTGTGTGCGCGCATTCGCCGTCACTGTGCACTTATCGAGCGGCAACCGTTAACGTGTCAAAGACAATGGGTGAGGCGATCGCAACACCCAGTGCCAGGATGTAGAAGACAAGCCAGATAGTCGCGACGGCGCTGTCGGCGCGATTTTGGTTTTCGGGGGGCTCTGTACGTGAGCTTTTCCGATCCGCGTTGATGAATATACGCATGGGCGATCTCCGTGCCCGAATCCGCTAGCATGGGTTTGCTCCCTGTGACGGTGAAGTAGCTCACATTGTGCCGGGCACTTTTTGAACACGCCTACCTGATGGTGGCGGTCGATTCGGGCTCAAGCCGGATAAAGCGTGCGGGGAAAGGGGTTTTTAGCGCTATGTTTTCAGCGCTCGCGGGCAATATGCTGCTGTGTCGTTCGATTTGTCGTATGATACGTTTTGTTGAAACTTGTTTCGGTGAACTGTGGCATGGCTATGGGAGCAACTCCTAAGACTCAATCCTTCGACAAGCACGCGCTGCTTCGCACCCATCCATTTTTTAGGGATCTGGGTGATGCGGTCATAGACCGCTTGGCACCTCGTGTCATAACGACCAAAGTGAAAAAAGCCGCCGTTATATTTCGGAAAGGGGATGTCGGCTCGAAGCTCTACGCCGTTCGCGCGGGCGCGGTGAGGATCAGCGCTCCGTCCGAAGAAGGAAAAGACGCGATATTTAATTTGGTCGTGCCTGGCCAACTTTTTGGAGAAATTGCTTTCCTTGATGGAGGGCAACGGACGGCAGATGCCGTTGCAATAGAGAACTGCGAGTTGATGGTCATTGAGCGTCGTGATTTCATTCCTTTGATTCAAGATAACCCCGAAGTTGCAATAAGATTGATCAAGATATTATGTGCGCGTATTCGAAAAACGAGCGAGCAAGTCGAAGATATCGTCTTTCTCGGCTTGCCAAACCGCCTCGCCAAGGTTCTGTTGCACCTGTATCAACCTTCGCTCGCAGATTTGCCTTCCAAAAAAATTCACGTCACTCAACGTGAAATCAGTCAGATGATCGGGGTTTCGCGTGAAAGCGCGAACAAGCAACTGCAGGATTGGCAACGTAAAAAGTGGCTGAAACTGGAGCGCGGTGGATTGGTGATTTTTGCTCCCCAGGCGCTGCGCGACCTCGTATCCAAAACCATGGCGTGATCGCTTTGATTTGGTATTGCGCCGCTGCGTTTATGCCGGCGCACTGCAATGAATGTTAGCGGCCGAACAACAGCGTCGGCACCGCAAACGGCGTGACCTCCAAAACCATCATCAAGGCGTTCGCCCGATTAACTTCGTTCGGACAGTTTGAGCGCTCGAGAGTGCTCGTACCTGAGCAAGAATGGCGTAACGCAAAATAAATGATTAACGGGCGGAGCACCCTTTTTAGTCCGAGATCGAGAACAACGGTGCCAGCCCAAATAACGGAAAATCAATGGCTTTTCGCTAATTATTTGCGATGAAAAATAACGACGGCCTTGAGGCTGCGTGGCGCTCATCAGATGGCGAATTTTAAAAAAATTTGTCAGGGACTCATCAGGCATCGCTCGGTGCTGCTGGCAGCAATCCTTGTCGGCCTTGTCTGGATGACTCTGTTTTTTTTCTTGAAGAACGAACATGACAGCGCTGAACTCGCCGCGATTCAAAATTCTAGAAATCTGGCGGGAGCCCTAGAAGAGCACCTTTCTCGGTCGCTCAGTGAAATTGACCGCTCGCTGAAGATCATTCGAACGTTGTACGTGCGGGATGCTGCCAAGTTTGATCTGGTGGATTGGCTAAAAACGGGCCGAAGTCCAAACGATGATATTCTGCAGATCAGTATTGTTGACCGTGATGGACGGGTGCGTCTCAGCAGTGGCGGACCAGTATCCCGTCGCGCGTCAGACGCGCGAGATACAGAATACTTCCGCACCCAGACGAATGCGCAAAGCGATGAGCTCGTCATCGGCAAGCCGAGAATTGATCCCGATACTGGAAACTGGTCGCTCCAGATCTCGCGTCGCATTGAGACTAGAGCTGGATCCTTCGATGGTGTAGTGGTTGCTACACTCGATCCCGCCTATCTGACGCGCATCTATAATTCCGTAAATATTGGCGACGAAGGCTATATACGGGTTATCGGTTTCGACGGCATCGTCCGTGCAACAAGCGGTCGTGGGCTTTCGGTTCTCGGAAAAGATTTTTCGGGGGCTGATTTGTTCAAAAGAATACCCGTTGCATTAAGCGGGTGGTACTATACAGGCAGCGGTCTCAGCGACAACGTTCAACGTCTCATTGCGTATAGGTCTGTCGACGGTTATCCGATCGTCATTACGGTCGGTCTCGCGGTGCCTGAAATCTTCGCGCGGCTCGAGGCCCAAAGGAAGTTGGGCTACATACTCGCAGCAATTCTGACCCTGCTGATACTGGCCGTCACCGCTTTCAGTGTTAGAGGTCAATTGTCGCGTGAGAGCGCAAGAACGCGTCTTGAACACGCCAATATGTTTTTGAACGCGACGCTGGCGAACATGCCACACGGAATTTGCATGTTTGGGCCGGACAGAAGGCTTGTTCTGGCCAACGACCTTTACAGCACAATGTATGGTCTGGATCCCGCGCAAATAAGGCCAGGAACGACATTGCCGCAAATTCTCGCAGCACGGGTAGCGGCCGGTTGCTGTCCGAAAGACACCCAAAAATATGTCACAGGCCGTATCGACGAAGCATTTCTTCCTGATCCGGGCTACTTGATTGATGAACTAAAGGATGGCCGGACCTTTGCCGTCAGCCGACGGACGATGCCGGGTGGCGGATCCGTTGCGGTTCATCAGGATATTACCGCGCATTTACACGCGGAAAAACAGCTGGAAGAGGCGAAGCAATTTCTCAATTCCATTATTGAGAACATCCCAATCGCGGTCGTCGTGAAGGATGTGACCACGCGCAAGTTTGTCCTCGTCAATCGAGCGTTTGAGGCAATGCTCAAGGTGTCGAGGAATGAGGTGCTCGGAAAGACGGTGTTCGATATTTATCGGACAAAGGATGCGGAACGGATCGACGCATCCGATAGCGAGGCGCTTGCGGGAGAATTCGGGGCGCGTGCAAACGACTATGAGGCCGAGATGCCTGACGGCGAATCGCGTGTTCTCGCCACGAACCGGATCGTCGTCCGTGACAGCCATGGCTTGGCGAGGCATCTCATCGTCGTTATTGACGACATTACCGAGAGGAAAAAGTCCGAGCAGCGGATTGCATTCATGGCCCACCATGACGTCCTGACGGGCTTGCCAAATCGCTTGGCCATTATGGAAAAAATAGAAGAAGCGATTGCGCGGCACCGCAGACGCGGCGATTCGTTTGCCGTGTTGCTGCTGGACCTCGACCGCTTCAAGCACGTCAATGACACGCTGGGACACGCCGTTGGCGATGCGCTGTTGCGGGAAACCGCAGTGCGCCTTAAGGGTTCGCTCCGCGAGACCGACGTATTGGCGCGGCTGGGCGGCGATGAATTCGCCATCGTGCAGGACAGAGAGAATGGTCAGCGCAACAGTACCTTTACGCTCGCGGACCGGATTATCGACATCATCTCCAAGCCGTTCAATATAGACGGCAATGAGGTCAATATTGCCACGAGCATTGGCGTTGCCTTGGCGCCCGAACATGCGACCAGTTCTGATAGCCTGATGAAAATGGCCGATCTGGCTCTCTATCGCGCAAAGTCGGACGGACGAAACAGGTATCGTGTGTTTGACCCGGAAATGAGCATGGCTGCGAGCGCGCGCCATGAGCTCGAGAGCGAACTGCGCCGCGCGATTCAAAAAGAAGAACTCGAACTTCACTACCAACCGATCGTCGACACAAAGACCCTTTCGGTTTGTGGGGCCGAGGCGCTCATTCGGTGGAGACACCCAGCGAAAGGCATGATTCTTCCCGATCAGTTCATACCGCTTGCCGAAGAAACCGGCATGATCACCCAGATCGGTGAGTGGTTACTGCAAACCGCATGCACGGAAGCCGCCGGATGGCCTGACGGGATTAAAGTTGCTGTCAATCTTTCAGCAGTTCAGTTCCGGAAAAATAACCTGATCGACGTTGTTATATGTGCGCTTGCGCAATCGGGACTGCCGCCCGAGCGCCTGGAACTTGAAATCACCGAGACGGCCCTCATCGAGTCTGCAACAGAGTGTCTGCCCGTTTTGCGCCAGTTCAAAAATCTCGGTATCGCGATTGCCCTTGACGATTTCGGGACGGGGTATTCTTCACTAAGCCAGCTGATGATGTTTCCTTTCGACAAGATCAAAGTCGACAGATCATTCACCCAGAACCTGACAAAGCGGACGGAATGCGCCGCTATCATTGCAGCAACCCTGACTCTGGCCCGCAGCCTCGACATCGCGACCACTGCCGAGGGGGTGGAGACCGTTGAACAATATCGCCTCCTGCGTCTGGCAGGGGTGACGTCGCTGCAGGGGTATCTGTTCCAGCAGCCTTGCCTGTCGGCCCAGCTGGACTTCGATCGGGCCTACAATTTTCCTGAGATCGAAGATGCCGCGTAGCGCCCTGCCGGATCCAGACATCAAAGAAGATCGACGGAACCGAGCGTCTGGCGAGCAAAAAGGCGCGGCCGGCCGCTCGTTGATTGACGAGCTGGAAGCTTCAATTTCGCAAAGAAATATTGGCTCAAAAGCTGAAATCCTGCGGCAGATAACGGATTTATTTGTAGCCGGCTCTGAATACTTTGACGGCGAGCAAATGACGCTGTTTGACGATGTCATGAGCCGTCTCGTGAACGAGATTGACCATTCGGCGCGCGTGACGTTCGGGGAAACGCTTGCGACGACTGCAAATTCACCACCCAAAGTGACGCGAACGCTCGCGCTCGACGATTCAATTGATGTCGCTGGGCCCGTGCTTCGCCGGTCGGAATGCCTTGACGACGAGACCCTGATTGTCGGCGCGAAAACCAAAGGCCAGGATCACCTGCTCGCAATCTCGCAGCGCAAACGTCTCAGCGAGCACGTTACCGACGTCCTGGTTGAGCGTGGGAATCAGGAAGTCGTCATCAGCACAGCTGCGAACACCGGTGCGCGCTTTTCTGACTTTGGCTATTCCAAGCTGGTCACGCGGTCTGAGTACGACAGCGAACTTGCGCTGTTGGTATGGGCGCGCCCGGAGATTCCGCGCGAATATCTATTGACGCTATTCGAGACAGCGTCGGAAACAGTACGGCTTAAGTTTGAAACTTCGGATCGCGGCAAGGCAGATCTCGTCCGCGAGATGATCAAACAAGCAGCGGACCAGATTCAGACAAAACTGCGAGAATACACGTCAGATTTTGCGGCCGCCCGGGCACATGTCGAACAGATGCACAAGAAGGGCGAGCTTACCGAAGCTCAGCTTTGCAAGTTCGCGGAGCTTCGAAAATTCGATGAGACTGTGGCGGCGCTGTCATTGCTGGCCGATTTGCCGGTTGGCGCGGTCGAGCGCGCGTTGGTTCACGATACAGGTGACCAAATTCTGGTTGTGGCGAAATCGATCGATCTCTCCTGGAAGTCGACCAAAGCCATTCTGGTGCTGAGCGGAGCCAACTCCGAGGAATATCTTGATCGATTTAACAGGCTCAGGCTGGAGACTGCCAAATCCGCTATTCAATTCTATCGACTGCGAGAACGTGCGACCAAAGCAAAGCAAAATAGTCGGTAGGCGTTCAATCAACCCGGAAATTGCGTCATGCATGCTCCCGACCCTTACCCAAGAAGGCAAGGGCCGGGTAAGCAGTGGGCCGTCGGCTTACGTCCGCCGTCCCTCGAGTGAATAGGCGCCGGCACCGGACGCAACAAAGGCCAGCGATCCGCCGACGATCGCCATGTTCTTCATGAAATGAGAAAGCTGATTGCCGTCGGCAAAATTTGTGTGGGCGATCAGGGCAGCGATGAGGACGTAAATGCCAAGTCCGAGAGCGACGAGCCGGGTCTGATAGCCGACCAACATCAGCAGGCCGCCGCCCAGTTCTATAACGCCCGCCAACACGGCACTGGCCGCCGGCGCCGGCAGGCCCTGCTTGGTCATATAGGCCGTCGTCCCCGCTAAACCCATCAGCTTGAAATACCCGTACAACACAAATAGCGACGAATAGAAAAGACGGCCGACAAGTGCGGCGTGATCGCTATGTTTTTCGAGGTTCATCAGGTGCCTCCCTTAACGCCGCATCGATGAGCGGCTTGCCCGCGAAAACTATCACGACGAGGATGCCGTGAGACGGATTTACGTGCCGGGTGGGAGGCGTCCCACGTTGGTGCACAGACGGATATGCGGGCGCGCCGCCGCGGACGAGGCGCTTATGATGGTGCCTGCGCGGCCCGCTGCCCTGCGGTGGTGCCCGCGATTTTGCCGAAGACCGAGCCTGCCATGAGGCCGGTGCCACCCGGGTAATTGAAATAGAACAACCCACCGACCAGTTCGCCGGCCGCGTGCAGGCCCGCGATGACCTGGCCATCGGTGTCGATCACGCGGCCCGACGTATCGATCTTCAGTCCGCCGAAGGTAAAGGTAATACCGCAAGTCACCGCATAGGCCTCGAACGGCGGTTCGTCGACCGTGTTCGCCCAGTTCGATTTATTGATGGCGAGACCTTCAGTCCGGCGCCCGTCCTTGACGTTGGGATTGAACTTGATGTCGGTGCGCACCGCCTTGTTGTATGCCTTGATCGTTTCCAGCGCGCGGACAGCATTCACGTCGTCGAGCTTCTCCACCAGCTCCTCGAGCGTATCGGCACGAACCTTGGTGACCTGCTTGATGCGGTATTCGTCACGCAGCATCGGGATTATCTTTTTGTCGAAGACCTGCCAGGCGAACTGGCCCGGCTGCATCAAAATCACGCGGCCATATTTGGCATAGGTGTAATTGCGAAAATCCGCCCCTTCGTCGACGAAGCGCTCGCCGTTGGCGTTGATCATGATGCCCCACGGGTAGGAGTGCTTCTGGAAGTTGTCGCCGACGGCGAGATCGCCGAACTCGGGTGCGTTGCGATCCCAACCGACGGCGTGACAGCCCGACCAGTTACCCGTCGGCATGGCCCCGATATCGAGTGCCATGCGAATGGCGTCGCCGGTGTTGAATCGCGTGCCGCGGATCTTGGCGAGTTCCCATGTGGGGCCAAGGTATCGCGTACGCATCTCGGTGTTGGCCTGAAATCCGCCGGCTGCAAGCACGACACATTTCGCCTTGACTTCGACAGTGCGGCCATCGTGCTTCACGCGCACGCCGTGGACGCCGTCATCGTCGGCGAGCAGCGACAACGCGCGCGCGTTGTAGGCGACCGTAACCCCGTTCTTCTTGGCAATCTTGGTATGAGCTTCGACGAGACCAGGACCACCGCCCCAGGCTTCGACCGTCAGACCACCCCAGAATTTGAATTTTCCGTCGATCTTGTACGCCTGCCGGCCGTAGATCGGGATAAACCGGATGCCCTTCTTCTGCATCCAACGCATCGTATCCTTGCTGCGTGTAATCAGAAGTTCGCACAGGTCGGGATCGGTCCGATATTCGGTAACGCGGCCCATGTCGTCGAAGAATTTATCCTGGGTGTAAGTGCCAAAATCGGTATTGGCGACTTCTTCATCGGTCAGGTCGGGCATCAGCGCGCGCAAATCATCGACGCCGTCATAGACGCAACGAAACGCGCCGGCTGTGAAGCGACTGTTGCCGCCAGATTCCTCTTCGGGCGCTCGTTCGAGAACCAGGACGGAGACGCCGTGTTCGGCAGCCGCGTGAGCGGCGCAAAAGGCCGCATTGCCGGCGCCGACTATGACAACATCACTTGAGGAAGGCAGCATGACTTTCAATCCGTGTTACGTGCGTCGAGACTAGTGACGTTTGGCTGGTTTCCTGGCTAAGACAGCTTGAATCGTGCTTTCTGATAGCAAAGCCATGTATTTTACAGGCGATTTTCAGAGGGATCGGACAGTTACCGTCAAATTCGCCGTTCGTCAAAACCGTCAAATCGGCCGAACCAATAAGCTCTTTCCGATGTTAAAAGTAGGGGTTGAATGCAATCAGAAACCTTTCCTTCGATGAGCGATGTGCTGGCAGTCATCTGTGTTCTGGTGTGGCTCTACCTGATCGTTGGCCGGGGCGCTTTTTGGCTTGGCCGTGTCCGCGACACCGGCCGAGAGCTCCCCGAACTGCAACAATGGCCTGCCGTGGTCGCCGTCATCCCGGCTCGCAATGAATCGGACACCATCGTAGCAAGTGTCACGTCCCTCTTGCGGCAGGAGTATAGCGGGTCGTTTAGCATCGTTGTAGTCGATGACGACAGCAGCGATGGAACAGGGGCGGCGGCAACGCATGCGGCGGAAGCGGTCAGCCATCGCCAGCTGACGGTGGTGAATAGTAAAGGGCCTCCCGCAGGGTGGACCGGCAAGCTGTGGGCTCTCAAACAAGGTATTGCTGCCGCCGAATTGCTACAGCCGGACTATCTCTTGCTCACCGATGCCGACATTGTGCATGCGCCCGATACGCTTGCCTGGCTCGTCAAGCAATCTTCTGCCGGGCGATTTGTGCTGACCTCACTGATGGCAAAGCTGCGGTGTGTGAGCCTGGCCGAACGCAGTCACGTACCGGCTTTCATTTATTTCTTTCAAATGCTTTTTCCATTTTCGTGGGTGTGCCGGCCCAACTCAAACGTTGCAGGGGCAGCCGGCGGGTGCATGTTCATCCGCGCGGACGCTCTTGCGCGCGCTGGCGGTGTTGCGAGTATTCGCAACGCATTGATCGACGATTGCTCTTTGGCGGCAAAGTTGAAAGCGATAGGCCCGATCTGGCTTGGCCTGACCGATCGCGTGCACAGCATCCGGCGATACGAAACGCTGTCCGATGTCAAGCAGATGATTTCGCGGTCGGCCTACGCACAATTGCATTACTCGCCTTTGCTTTTGGCAGCAACGACCGCGAGTATGGTGTTAACGTTTATTCTTCCGCCGCTGCTCGCGATTTTTGCCACAGGTTTGCCGCGGTCTTTGGGAATAGCTGCTTGGCTCGCAATGGCATTGTCATTCGTACCGACATTACAATTCTATCGCCAATCACTGCTCTGGAGCCTTGCTCTTCCTGGAATTGCGTTGCTTTACCTGTATTACACGCTCAATTCCGCGTATCAGTATATGCGGGGCGGGGCGGTCAGTGGAAGGGGCGCGCTCACGCCGATGCGCCGAGTCTGCAATGATCCAAAGCGGTGAACTGCGGTCCGGCAAGGGTGCGCATGATGAAAATTTCCCGGTCGCATCACGCCTGATCAAGCGGCGGCACCGGCCAGTCATCCTGGCGTTCTACGAATTCGTTCGCGTCGCTGACGACATTGCGGATCATCCCGCGCTTGCCGGTGCGGAAAAAATCGCCCGGCTCGATCGCCTTGAGGCCAGTTTGCTCGGCAATGGCGATGAGCCGGAAGGACTAAGATTGCATGCGGTTCTGAACAGCCGAGGGCTATCCACACGTCACGCGCAGGATTTGCTCAGCGCATTTCGGCAAGATGCGACCAAACTCCGCTACGCGAATTGGGAGGATCTGATCGACTATTGCTCGCGTTCGGCCATGCCGGTCGGCCGCTTTGTGCTCGACGTGCACGGCGAAGCAAGAGATACTTGGCCTGCGTCGGATGCGCTCTGCGCGGCGTTGCAAATCATCAACCATTTGCAGGATTGCGCGAAGGATTATCACGAGCTTGACCGCGTCTACATTCCGCTTGATGCGCTGGCCGCGAGTGGCGTCAGCGTTGAAGCGCTCGATGACGCACGGGCAAGTCCTGCCTTGCTCAATTGTCTGCGTGGACTAGTGGGACGGACTTCGGCTTTGCTGGGCGAAAGCCACGGGCTTGAGGCAAAGGTGAGCGACACGCGGCTTGCGCTTGAAATCTCGGTCATCCAATCCCTGGCGAGCCAATTGTTGACGATTCTGATGGTCCGCGATCCATTGTCGGAGCGTGTCCATCTCACCAAAGCCGAAGCGCTGACAACGGCTGCAAACGGCAGTGCGCGCGCTATACTTCGCCGGTTGTTACGAACGATGGCGCCAGCGCACCGATATCAGACCCCATGAACATCCAGGCTCCAAATCTGGCAACAGACCATCCGCCAGCCTCGCGCCGGGCAGGCGGCAGCTCATTTTATCTTGCGATGCGCATCTTGAGTCGCGAGAAAAGGGAGGCAATGTTTGAGGTGTATTCCTTCTGCCGTGACGTCGATGACATTGCGGACGAAGATAGGCCACGTCCGCAGCGGCTCGCACTTCTGTCAGAATGGCGAAAAAACATCGATGCGCTCTATTCCGGGGGTGTTCCTGACGGTCTTGAACGCCTCGCGAAAGTCATTGCTCGGTTTGGCTTGCACAAGGACGATTTCCTTGCCGTTATCGACGGCGTGGAAATGGACGCGCGCGCCGATATCCGGGGTCCCAGTCTGAAGGAGCTTGAACTTTATTGCGACCGGGTTGCCTGTGCCGTCGGCCGATTGTGCGTGCGCATTTTCGGCATGAACGACGCTGACGGAAAGGCACTCGCTCACCATCTCGGCCGCGCTCTTCAGCTTACAAATATCCTGCGCGACATTGACGAAGACGCGGCAGTGGGGCGCCTTTACCTCCCGAAAGAGGCATTGGCGCTCGCAAATATCGAGACCACCGATCCAACAGCGGTCGCGTCGAGTCCACAAATCGGTGCAGCCTGCGCTTTTATCGTTGAGCGCGCGCGCGAGCATTTCACCAAAGCCAATGAGATCATGTCCGCCTCTCCACGTCAGGTCGTGCGGGCGCCGAAAATAATGGGCGCGGTGTATCGCCAGATGCTCGAAGACATGGTATCGCGCGGCTGGGCCCCGCCACGGAACCGTGTCCACGTCAACAAATCCTATTTATTGTGGATCGCTTTGCGGCATGCATTCGTCTGACGCAGGTACAGTCCACATTATTGGAGCGGGTTTGGCGGGGCTTGCTGCCGCCGAGCGCCTGACCCAGTCGCACCGGGCCGTGGTGATCCACGAGGCGACAGCCTACGCCGGTGGACGGTGTCGCTCATATCATGATCAAACGACGGGCATGTTGATCGACAATGGTACCCACCTTTTGCTCTCAGGAAATCATGCCGCACTGTCGTTCACTGAAGCGATCGGGTCGCGCGCCGGCCTGCGTGGGCCGGACGAAGCGCAATTCCCATTCATAGATATCGCAAGCGGCGAACAATGGACTTTACGGTTCGGCGATAGCCGATTTCCCTGGTGGGTGTTCCACAAGGATCGGCGCGTCCCGCAAACGGCTGTCGTCGACTACCTACCGCTCGCGCGTCTGGCCTGGACGTCGGCTGACAAGCCAATCGGCGAGGTCATGAATTGCGCGGGCGCGATTTACGACCGGTTTCTCGAACCTTTATTACTTGCCGCACTCAATATCACGCCGCGAGAAGGGTCGGCGAAACTTGCCGGTGCGCTTATCCGCGAAACCCTGGCACTCGGCGGCCAAGCCTGCCGGCCGTTATTGGCCCGTGAGGGATTGGGAAGCGTATTCGTCGAGCCTGCGATCGCCCATTTGCGCGGACGTGGCGTTTCGATTGCATTTGAGGACGAGCTGGTAGAGCTGCTGTTTGCGAACGGACGCGTATCCCGGCTCAAATTTGCCAAGCAGACTATCGACTTGAACAAAAATGATGCTGTCATCCTTGCAGTCCCACCATATGTCGCGACGAATCTCGTCCCTGGCGTGGTGGCGCCATCGTTGTTTCGTGGGATCGTGAACGCGCATTTCCGTGTGGATCCGCCTGTTCATTTGCCGCCGATGCTGGGCGTTATCAATGGCACTTGCGAATGGATATTTCCTCTTCCCGGGCGGATCTCGGCCACAATCAGCGATGCCGGGCGTCTGTTCGACATGCCACGAACGGAGTTGGCGCAGACGATGTGGAACGATATTGCGAAGGTCGCCGGTCTTGCGCGCGATATTCCGCCCTGGCAGATCGTTCGCGAGCGGCGCGCGACTTTCGCCGCAACGCCCGAGCAAAATGCGCGGCGTCCATCAGCCGAAACATCATGGGATAATTTATTTCTGGCTGGCGATTGGACGCAGACCGGTTTGCCGGCGACGATTGAAAGCGCGGTTCGCTCGGGCTACCGGGCTGCCGACCTCGTTAAACATCGTTTACGGGTAGCTGCATGACGACCGTGGTCGCGGAGGATTCGCGTTTGTCGGTGCGGGCGCTCGATATGGCGCCGGCAATCGAAGGCGCGATGCGTGCGCTGCTTGGATGTCAGCAGGACGATGGGCATTGGGTTTTTGAACTTGAGGCCGATGCGACAATACCCGCCGAATATGTGTTGCTGCGACACTATCGCGGTGAGCCGCGAAACGCAGATGTGGAGCAAAAGATCGCCAGCTATCTGCGTCGCGTGCAGGGCAAGCATGGTGGCTGGCCACTGTACCATCAGGGCGAGTTTGACATGAGCGCAAGCATAAAGGCGTATTTTGCGCTCAAGATGATCGGCGATACTCCTGATGCCGCGCACATGCGGCGGGCACGCGAAGCAATCTTGGCGCGCGGCGGTGCGGTCAATTGCAATGTGTTCACCCGGGTGTTGCTGTCGCTCTACGGCATTTTAGGTTGGCGCAGCGTTCCGGAAATGCCGGTCGAGATCACGCTGTTGCCACGGTGGTTTCCGTTTCATCTGTCGAAAGTATCGTACTGGGCGCGCACCGTGCTGGTGCCACTCCTTGTTTTGCAGGCATTGCGCCCGCGCGCCAAAAATCCACTCGGTGTCACCATCGACGAACTGTTTGTCGAACCGCCGGTCTCTGTCGGACCCGCAGCGAAAGCTCCCCATCAGCGGTGGATCTGGTTTGCGCTATTTCGCGGCATCGACTTCGTACTTCGGCCTGGCGTCAGGTTCTTTCCAAAACGCATGCGGCAGCGTGCCATCGATCGCGCCGTGGCTTTTGTCACCGAGCGGCTGAACGGCGACGACGGCCTCGGCGCTATTTTTCCGGCGATGGCCAATGCGACGATGATGTTCGACGTGCTCGGCAACAAGGCAAACGCCGAGATCGCCCGGCACTCGATCGAGAAGTTACTCGTTGTCGGCGACAAGGAAGCCTACTGCCAGCCTTGCGTCTCGCCGGTATGGGACACTGGGCTTGCGTCTCACGCATTGCTGGAAATCGGAGACGACAACGCGCGCGCCGGTGCTATCCGTGGGCTTGATTGGCTGCTGCCTCGCCAAGTACTTGATGTTGCGGGGGATTGGACCAACCGGCGTCCACAGGTGCGGCCCGGCGGATGGGCCTTTCAATATGCCAACCCGCACTATCCCGATCTCGACGATACCGCCGTGGTCGTCATGGCGATGGACCGGGCGCGCCGGTCTGGAGCCGGTGCCGGTTACGATCAGGCCATCGCGCGCGCTGTCGAATGGGTAAAGGGTCTGCAAAGCCGCAATGGCGGCTGGGCGGCGTTCGACGTCGACAATGTCCATGACTACCTCAACAACATTCCTTTCGCCGACCATGGCGCGCTGATCGATCCGCCGACGGAGGATGTCACGGCGCGTTGTGTCTCGATGCTGGCGCAGCTGGGGGAGACGTCGGATCGAAGCAGTTCATTGTCACGTGGCGTTGAGTACCTGATGCGCACACAAACGCGGGACGGAAGTTGGTATGGGCGGTGGGGCCTTAACTACATCTATGGGACCTGGTCCACGCTTTGCGCCCTCAACGCCTGCGGCATCGATCATGACTCTTCTGAAATCCGCAAGGCCGTGAATTGGCTTATCTCGATTCAGAATCCCGACGGCGGTTGGGGTGAAGATGGCACGAGCTATAAGCTCGACTATCGCGGACACGAACCGGCCTCCAGCACGTCATCCCAGACGGCCTGGGCGCTCCTCGGGCTCATGGCCTGTGGTGAGATCGACCACCCGGCCGTGGGGCGCGGTGTGCACCATCTGTTGCAGACGCAGGCCGAGGATGGATTCTGGGCCGAAGAACGATTTACCGCGACCGGTTTTCCCCGCGTTTTTTACCTGCGGTATCACGGATATCGGAAATTTTTTCCGTTGTGGGCGCTCGCGCGTTATCGCAATTTGAAGGCGAGCAACACGCCTCGCGTGGCTTTTGGTATGTGAGAGCTAGCGAGCCAGAGCGTCAAACCGCGCCTTTTGCTCGTTGCCGAGCTTGAGATAAAAATCATCGAACGCAATTTGCACGGTCGTCGCTGCATAATTAATGGCGGTCAGTTGGTCGCTGGCTGCATCCAGCCGCGCCATGGGGTCGACGGGAACTGGCTGCACACATGAAGCGATCAGGAGCTTGGCCATGTCTGCTGACGCCTTGTGAAAATTTTCCAAGCTCTGCGCCTGGTTCTTGTCTGGCCGAATTCTCATCTCAATTTCTTTGATCATGCGCTCTGCCTTTTCGACATTTTGCGTCGCGCAGGCCTGATACTGCTTATTCATGCCAATGTTGGCAGTTCTTGCATCGGGCGGCGAATTGCCTTGTGGCTTTTGGCTGGCAAAACTGTTCTTTTTTGGCTGTGTAAGGGTATCGTAAAAGTTCTTGAGCGGCGCGCGCATGGATATGCCGGCGTCGCGTACGGTCCAAAGCGTTTGCACCAAGGCTCGCAATCGATCGGGCGGCGCGAGCGCGCCAGGCGCGACGCAATCAGCTCTGATCTTCTTGACCGATTGGGCCGCCGCCAATTGCAGTTTACCAAGCGACGCATGTTGGGCGTCGGATAGCTCCAATGTCCGCTCGATACGCGCCGCCGGCCAATTGCTCTCCGTGTTCGAAGTATCGCCGCATCGCTCCACAGAATTCTCACCGGTGGCGTCATTTTTAACCGCGGCACCTGTGGTGGCGACGCGAGCCGATGTCCGCGGTACATCGAAACGCCCGGTGATGGTATCCGCGATTACGTCGAACCCGCGGCTGCGAAGCCGCGAGGTGTAGTCATCGGGCCAGAAGGTAAACCCGAGCACGTCCTCGTAGGCATTGGGCCAGGCTGGGGGGCCAACCCATCCCAGACGAGACCCCGCAATGGCGGGCGGTTCTGCCGGCGTTGCGGCGGCCACGGCCCCGGCGCCTCGCGCGCGATGATGACGGGCGCGCGGATAATGGCCGAGCATGTGCCGGAAGGGGCGTGTAATACCGCCGATAACGCCCTGTGGTGACAATTGGGCGTGGCCGGCTTCGGGAAGCGGGATCGTCGCCCCCAGCATCGCGATGAAAAGAATGGTGCGCCCGCGCATGGCAGAGTCCCGACGGCGGTTGTCACAATTCGAACGGTGTTCGTACATAACGGGCCACTGGGCCCGCAAGTTCCATACCGCCGATGCGAAACGGGGCGTGTCCCCTCAGCCCGCTTCAGGCCGCTCGCGTCTTTTCCTCGCTTTGCCGAATTTCGTCGAGTTTTTTCTCGACGTGCTTTGAAAAAACGTATTGCGCGGGCCTTTGGTGGTCGAGTGAAATTTCAGGGCTCATGGCGCCATCGGTACGGGGGCCCTTCAGGCTGACGGCCAGGGCCTTGAGAGGATGAGCGATCGCATCATTCACGGCGGACGCTTCGTAGCCGGAATGCACCATGCAGTCGGCGCACTTCTCGTAATTGCCGGTGCCGTAGGCATCCCAATCGGTCTGGTTCATCAGTTCGTCGAAGGTCCGTGTGTAGCCCTCGCCAAGCAGATAGCAGGGCTTCTGCCATCCAAAGATGGTGCGGGTCGGATTGCCCCAAGGCGTGCAGTGGTAGCTCTGGTTACCTGCGAGGAAGTCCAGAAACAGGCTTGATTGGCTGAACGACCATTTTGCCTTGCTCGCCCCACGCTTGAACACATCGCGGAACAGCTGCTTGGTCTTGCCGCGGTTGAGGAAGTGTTGCTGGTCGGGCGCGCGTTCGTAGGCGTAACCCGGTGAGACCGTGATGCCGTCGACACCCAACTCCGTGACTGTGTCGAAGAATGCGGCAACGCGGTCGGCCTGTGCCGTGTTGAACAATGTGCAGTTAATGTTCACGCGGAAGCCGCGTTCCTTGGCGTGCTTGATCGCCGTCACAGCGCGGTCGTAGGTTCCCGGCTGGCAAACGGAGTGATCGTGCATCTCCTTGTCGCCGTCGAGATGCACCGACCAGGTGAAGAAAGTGCTCGGCTCGTACTGCGATAGCTTCTTGTCCATCAGCAGTGCGTTGGTGCACAGATAAACGAACTTCTTGCGCGCGACGATGCCGCGCACGATTTCCGGCAGTTGTTTGTGCAACAATGGTTCACCGCCGGCGATTGATACAACCGGCGCACCGCACTCATCGACAGCATCGAGCGCGTCCGCGACAGACATGTTCTGATGCAGAATTTTGTCGGGATAGTCGATCTTTCCGCAGCCGGCGCAAGCCAGGTTGCACCGGAACAACGGCTCAAGCATCAGCACCAGCGGATAACGCTTTTGGCCGGTCAGACGCTGACGGATGACATAGCTACCGACAAACAACTTCTGAAGAAGGGGAATGCCCAAGATCACTATCCTTGCTGATTTGCTGGGAACTGGTCACATCGAGCAACTCGACGGGTACCCTGAATTCAATGTGTTCATCCTGACCGGGCAGGGTGCAGACTTCCACCGGCTCGACAGCACGCAACGCATTGATCACGTCACGTACCATGACTTCCGGCGCTGAGGCCCCCGCCGTAATGCCAACAACTTCGACGTTATGCAACCACTCTGTCTTTATTTCACTGCCGTTGGCGATGAGGTGGGTAGGAACGCCGGCTTCGGTACCGATCTCGCACAGGCGATTCGAGTTCGAGCTGTTCTTTGCCCCGACCACAAAAATCACATCAACGAGCTTGGTCAGTTCGAGCAGCGCAGTTTGACGGTTCTGTGTCGCGTAACAGATATCCTGTGTGCCCGGCCCGACCACGTCCTTGAAGCGCCGGAATAACGCCGCAATGATCCCTTTGGTGTCATCCACGCTCAGCGTGGTTTGCGTCACGTAGGCGATGGGCGTGTCAACGGCAAGATCGAGGCCGTTCACGTCCGCTTCAGTCTGCACGAGTATCACGGGGCCGGGAATCTGCCCCAACGTGCCTTCCACCTCCGGGTGACCTGCATGGCCGATCAGGATCACCGTGCGCCCGTTGCGCAGGTAGTGGCGGCCTTGGGCGTGCACTTTCGACACGAGTGGGCAGGTGGCGTTGAGCACACGCAGACCGCGCTCAGCGGCTTCATCCTGAACCTTTCTCGCCACGCCATGGGCGCTGAAGATCGTGATCGCGTCGGGCGGCACCTCGGACAGTTCTTCGACGAAGCGGGCACCCCGCGCTTTGAGCGCGTCGACCACCCATTTGTTGTGCACGATCTCGTGGCGCACGTAGACTGGCGGGCCGTATTTGTCGAGCGCGCGCTCGACAATCTCGATCGCGCGCACGACACCCGCGCAGAAACCGCGCGGTTTTGCCAGAATAACCTTCATCCTGCTGCCCCCTTGGCATGTCCATTCATCCCCTTACCCTGCCGGCGGCGTCGCGCACGTTCGGCAAGGAACGCGATCTCGGTCGGCTGCAATTCCGGCGCGTGACGCGCCCCGAACACATCAAAGACCTTGTTGACAATTCCGTTCGCGTCAAGCCCAGCCTTGGCATACATGGCGGGCGGGCTGTCATGATCGATGAAGATATCCGGCAATACCATGCTGCGGACCTTGAAGCCGACGCGTTCGAGCGCACCAGTATCGCTGAGCAATTGCATTACGTGCGCACTGAAGCCGCCGATGGCACCTTCCTCGATCGTGATGAGCAATTCATGTTCGCGCGCCAACTGCAGGACGAGCTCGCGATCGAGCGGCTTTGCAAAGCGTGCATCAGCGACGGTGGTCGAAATGCCGTGCGCCGCGAGCATCTCCGCAGCCTTGGTGCATTCGGCTAGTCGCGTTCCGAGCGACAACAGGGCGACTGTGCTGCCTTCGGTGATGATGCGCCCGCGCCCTATTTCTAAGGGTACGCCGACCGCTGGGCGCTCGACACCCACACCGTCGCCGCGTGGATAGCGCACAGCGCAGGGCCGATCATCGATCGCAGCAGCCGTAGCGACCATGTGGACAAGTTCGGCTTCGTCAGCGGCCGCCATGATTACGAAATGAGGAAGACAGCCAAGATAAGCCAGATCGAAGGACCCTGCGTGGGTCGGCCCATCCGCGCCAACCAGGCCTGCACGATCCAGAATGAACCGTACGGGCAATTTCTGGATCGCCACATCGTGGACGACCTGGTCATAGGCGCGCTGGAGAAACGTCGAATATATGGCGACGAACGGCTTATATCCCTGCGTCGCCAGGCCAGCAGCAAACGTCACACCATGCTGCTCCGCAATTCCCACGTCGAAGGCGCGATCTGGAAATGCCTTGGCAAAAATGTCGACGCCAGTGCCGCCCGGCATCGCAGCTGTGATGGCGACAATCCGATCATCCTTCTCAGCCTCTTTCACGAGACTTTCGCCGAATACTTTTGTGTATGACGGCGCGTTTGAGGTCGCTTTCTGCTGCTTGCCGGTGGATACGTCGAATTTGACCACGCCATGATATTTGTCCTTCGAGGCTTCAGCTGGCGCGTAGCCTTTGCCCTTTTGCGTGCGCACGTGCACGAGAAACGGTCCATTGTCCGCGTTGCGAACATTTTCGAGCACCGGCAAGAGCTGATTGAGGTCGTGTCCGTCGACAATACCCACGTAGTAGAATCCAAGCTCCTCGAACAGCGTCCCACCCGTGACGAAGCCGCGCGCCAATTCTTCGGCAAGGTAAGCTTTCTCCTTGAAGAATTTTGGCAAGCGATCGGCGACTTGTTTGCCGATGTCACGCAACGACATGTACATCGGGCTCGACAGCAAACGCGTAAGATAGTTGGACATAGCTCCGACGGGCGGTGCGATCGACATCTCATTGTCATTCAGAATAACGACGAGACGCCGGTTCATTGCGCCAGCATTGTTCATGGCCTCGTAAGCCATACCCGCTGAAATTGCGCCGTCGCCGATGACACAGATCACATTGTGCTTCTGACCAGCGAGGTCGCGAGCGACCGCCATACCCAATCCGGCGGAGATCGACGTTGAGGAGTGTGCCGCGCCAAAACAGTCGTATTCGCTTTCCGAACGCTTGGTAAATCCGGACAAACCGCCACCCGTCCGCAACGTCCGGATGCGGTTTCTGCGGCCGGTGAGAATCTTGTGCGGATAAGCCTGATGACCGACGTCCCAAATCAATTTGTCATTGGGGGTATCGAAGATGTAGTGCAAAGCAACGGTCAGTTCGATCACGCCAAGGCTGGCCCCTAAATGACCACCGGTCACGGCGACTGCATTTATGGTCTCAGCGCGCAGTTCGTCGGCAACCTGCCGCAGGTTCCGCGCATTAACACGGCGTAAATCTGCAGGACTGTTGATCGAATCGAGGATGTTTGGCGTTGGTTTTGTTAGGCAGTCATCATTGGGCGCCGTCATAATTACCTTCCCCACTCAACTCGGAGGCGCTCTTGCCCTTGGCAAAACCTCTCGGAATATTTTCGGTCGTCGAATACGAGCTTTGGCGGCTCTGGCTAGACAACTCTCAATCAGCGTCAATCAATGACGCCAGTAAAGGTTCCACGCGGAAAGCATTGATAATATTGCATCCAAGTGCAAGTGGGGATGAGTTGTCGGTGCCAGGAAGGCAGCATCTGTGATGTTAGGGTCACTCGTTACCCGAATAGTCGAATTTTGTACTCGATTCCCTTGGCCAATCATTGCCTTAGCCCTGATCGCGGCGGCGGGTTCAGCAGGCTATTCGGCTCGCCATTTCGCGATCAATACCGACGTCAACAAGCTCATCTCGCGGGAACTTGATTGGCGAAAACGGGAGGCGGAGTTCGAAAAGGCGTTCCCTGGCCATTTCGGATCTACCTTGATTGTGATCAACGCACCCACGATGGAGTACACGGCGCGCGCCGCGGCGGAACTGGCGGCTCGGCTGACGGCGCAGCCGCAGCTTTTCCGCTCGGTCGATGATATCGGTGGTAGTGAGTTCTTTGCGCGCAACGGATTGTTGTATAGGCCGACCGACGACGTCGCGGGCTTCGTCAAGGGCCTTGGGCAGGCGGCTCCCCTTGTCGGGACGCTTGTCGGTGATCCCAGCCTTCGCGGCCTTACGCGCACCCTCTCGCTAGGCTTGATCGGCGTACAAAATAAAATGATCGCGCTCGATGCCTTGGCTCGACCTTTGTCGATGGCGTCGGCGACTTTCGAGGACGCCTTGGCAGGGCGCCCAGCCTCGTTTTCCTGGCAGGCAATGTTGAACGGCCAGCAGCCCGAGTCCGCAGACCTCCGGCGGCTCATCGAAGTCCATCCCGTGCTTGATTTTTCCGCACTTCAGCCTGGGCAAGCTTCGAGCAATGCCATCCGGCAGATCGCAGCCGACCTACAGTTGGAAAAAAAATACCAGGCGCGGGTGCGGCTGACTGGTTCGGTGCCAATGGCGGATGAGGAATTCGCAACAGTGCAGGAAGGCGCTCTGACGAATGCGATCGCCACCATCGTGATTGTACTTACGATCCTTTGGCTGGCGCTCAAGTCGGCGCGCATTATTGTGGCAGTGTTCATCAGTCTTTTTGTGGGGTTGGCAATCACCGCCGCACTGGGACTGATGATGGTTGGCGCTCTGAACATGATATCGGTGGCATTTGCCGTTCTGTTCGTCGGCCTCGGCGTCGATTTCGCCATTCAGTTTTCGGTACGCTACCGCGCCGAGCGTCACGATGTTTCAACGCTTCGTCCGGCAATAGTTCAGGCGGCGGAAAAAATAGGCGTTCCGTTGACACTCGCAGCGGCAGCAGTGGCCGCCGGTTTTCTGTCCTTCCTGCCGACAGCCTATCGGGGTGTGTCGGAACTGGGTGAAATTGCCGGCGTGGGCATGCTGATCGCTTATTTAACGAGCATCACGCTCCTGCCGGCACTCATCACTGTGTTCAATCCGACGGGAGAACCCGAACCTATCGGATACAGCGCGCTCGCACCGGTGGACCGATTTCTTCAAGACTATCGCGTCCCCGTCATCGTGGGGACGCTGGCAGTCGCCTTGTTGGGCTCGCCATTGCTTTATTTTCTCACGTTCGACTTCGATCCTATTCACCTGCGCAGCACGAAAACAGAGTCCATCTCGACCTTGCTCGAACTTGGCGGTGACCCACGCGCGGGAATCAATTCGGTCAATGTGGTGACTTCGTCGCTGGATGAAGTTTCTGCGGCCAGTGAGAAACTGCAAAAGCTACCGCAAGTCTTGCAGGCGACAACGATGCTTAGCTTTGTGCCGCAGGATCAGGAAAAAAAGTTGGGACTGATCCAGGAACTGGGTCGGCAGCTTGGTCCGGCGCTGCAAAAACCGGGATCGAGCAAGCCGCCGACCGACAGTGAAAACATCGCAGCTCTCAATGGCATTGCCGATCAGCTCAATAAAATGGCCGGGAACTCGCAAGGGCCGGGCGCCGACGCAGCCAGGCGGATGGCTGCTAACGCGGTAAAGTTGGCGCAGGCAAGTGAGGAGACGCGGGCACGGGCGCAGGCCGCATTTATCGTACCGCACGAAACCGACACTGCCCAATTACGCGGTTTCCTGGGCGCCGAAAGGATCAGCAAGGACAATTTGCCTCCGGCACTTAAACGGCAATGGCTAGCACCAGATGGGCGCGCTCGCATTGAGGTCGCGCCTAAAGGGGACACCGACGACACCGAAGTTCTGCGATCATTTGCTCGCGCGGTTATTGCCGTGTACCCGAATGCCACCGGCGGTCCGATTTCAATCCTTGAGTCGAGTCGCACCATTGTCCGGGCATTCTTCGAAGCGGGACTTTATGCGCTCGTTTCAATTGCCATCCTGCTATGGATTGTCTTGCGGCGGTTTGGGGATGTGCTGCTCACTCTTGTCCCCCTTCTTTTGGCAGGCGTCGTGACGCTTGAAATCTGTGTCTTGATTGGAATGCCGCTGAACTTCGCCAACATCATTGCGCTGCCTTTGCTGCTGGGCGTCGGCGTTGCCTTCAAGATCTATTACATAATGGCCTGGCGATCCGGCCGCACGGACCTGTTGCAGTCGAGCCTGACGCGCGCGGTAATTTGGAGTGCCTTAACCACGGCAACCGCCTTCGGAAGTTTGTGGCTGTCCCAGCACCCGGGCACGTCGAGCATGGGCAAGCTGCTGGCGTTGTCGTTAGTCTGCACTCTGGCAGCGGCGGTGCTATTTCAGCCCGCGCTCATGGGAAAGCCCCGCAGAGCCAAGCGCTCTTGAGCATACATCGTCGCTCGGTTCGGGTTGGCTACCAGTTGTCTTGCGCGCGGCCTGGCCTTTTGTCGTTGCGCGCGGCGTCGTCGAAGCAGTGGTCGGCGGATCCGACGGCTCGACGCGGGTCCAGTTTTCACCGCCGCACAAAAATCCCAGGAAGCAGCCCTGCACGCGGAGGGTATTCGGATCGACCAGGCTGATGCTGGCCGAGTAAGTGTGACCGTCTTCCGAATTATAAATCTCGCCCTCCCACTTGTTCGGCTTGCTTGGTGCCATACCGAGCAGGATCGGCATCCCGAGCGTCGGTCGGGATCGAAGGTTCGGGTCCGGATTTTTACGGTCTATCCCCGGTTGGGTTTCCCAGGAGACGACGCCCCACATCCGTCCGTCACAATCGGCAATCTTGATTCGCGCGACTTGCTTGCCCACCAGCCATTCCCCGGTTGGTTCTGGTGGCGCAGGGACATTGGACGGCTGGGCTAAGGCGGCGCTGCTCACGATCAGCCAGGCCGCAAATGCGGTGTAAAGCCGTCGCGTGTTGCAAGGATTTGTCTTGGTTCGGTATGGCACGTGCAAAACCCTGAACTCCAATAGGTGCGGACGGGGGACATCTACCATCTGAAATAGCCAAAGTCGCGGCCAGTTCCTCCACTTAACCGCCCAAATTGTCCTAAAATGGAACTCCGGGACAGGCTCGCCGTTGGGCGAGAGGGCTTAATTGGGGCTCTCTGACGCCCCCGGTATTGAACGGAGTTTGTCTTGCTTGATTTTCCGACGGAGCTTAGCCCGCCGGCGCCGATTCCGCGGGCGCGGGCTTTAGGGCCGGTCTCGCTGCTGCGCGTACTCGCCGATAATCCTCTCGAAGCATGGACCACCGCCCACTTCGAACAACCGATTGTGATCAGCGGTTTATCGATTGGACGTGTCGCGGTCGTGAGCGAGCCAGCCGCAATCCGCCGTGTCCTTTTTGACAATTGCGAAAACTATCAGAAGGACTGGCTACAGCGGCGCGTCTTGTCGGCGGGGTTGATAGGGGGCCTGTTGACCGCTGAAGGTCAGAACTGGCGCACGCAACGGCGGGCACTCGCACCGCTGTTTGCGCGCAAGGCGGTCATGAATTTTTCCACCGCGATGCTCGACGCGGCCAATGGATTGGCCGAGCGGCTTGCCCAACGCGAAGATGAAGTCGTGGATGTCGCGGTCGAGGCGACACGCGTCACACTGGAAGTGCTGGAGCGGACCATCTTTTCCGACGGGCTCGGGCGCGCACCGGAAGATATCCGCCTGGCAATGAAAGGCTACTTTGAAACGATTGGACGGATCGACCCGTTCGACATGCTGGGCGTGCCGGACTTTGTCCCGCGCCCCGGGCGCCGGAAGCTGCGGCCAATGCTTCGCGTTTTCGAATCGGCGGTCGATTCGATTATTTCGACGCGTCGCGAGCGAATTGCCGCCGATCCGGACGGGGCACCGCGCGACATCCTAACATTTCTGCTCAATGCAGCAGACCCGGAAACCGGTGAAGCGCTTTCTGAAGCGGAAATTCGCGCGAATATCCTGACATTTATTGCCGCGGGTCACGAGACGACCGCCAATTGTATTAGCTGGTCACTTTTTTTGCTGTCGCAATCCGGTGAATGGCGGGAGCGTGTTCAGGCTGAGGTCGACCGCGAGTTTGGCGGCGCCCCCGACGGTCTTGCCGATCGCATTGTTGAAACCCGCGCGGTGATCGACGAGGCAAACCGCCTCTATCCTCCCATCACCGCTATTAGCCGCGTGGCTCTCGGTCGCGATGAGCTGGCCGGCGAGCCGATCAAGCCCGGCACCATGATCGTCATCGCACCCTATGTGCTCCACCGGCACCGCGCGCTGTGGGAAAAGCCAGACAATTTCGATCCGAACCGGTTTCTCGGCGATGCGCGCGAGACGATTGACCGCTTTGCCTATCTGCCTTTCGGGGTTGGCCCGCGGATCTGCATTGGGGCGACCTTTGCGCTTCAGGAAGCTTCGATCATCATCGGCACAATCATGCGCCATTTTACCCTCGAACTAGTGCCAGGCTTCACGCCATGGCCGGTGCAGAAAGTGACGCTGCGGCCAAAAAGCGGCTTGCCGATGATCGTACGGCGCCGCTAAAGAGATTGGATGGTTGCCAAGACAGACGGCCAGGACACGGACCATTCCGTCATCGATGCCGAAATGATGGCACGTTGCATCCGCCTTTCGGGGACGGCCACACAACGCGGCGAATTGCCTTTTGCAGCGCTTGTTTGCAGAGGCCATGACGTTGTGGCGGAGGCGACAAATCAGGTCGTGCATCACGGGGACGTGACGCGTCACGCCGAGCTGGTTGCCCTCTCGGAAACCCAAAAGATTCTGAAACGCAGGGGTCTCGCCGACTGCACGCTCTATACGACCGTCGAACCTTGCGCGATGTGCTCCTATGCCATTCGGGAGACGCGGATAAGCCGCGTCGTATATTCCATCAACTCGCCGATCATGGGCGGACTGTCCAAATGGAATGTGTTGCGGGATGCCGAGCTTTCGCACGCATTGCCGGAAGTCTTTGGATCCGTACCCGAAGTGATTGCGGGGCTGTTGCGTCGAGAAGCCGAAAAAGTTTGGTCGACATGGAATCCACTTTTCTGGTCGGCCATAAAGCTCCGCGGATATTTGGGTGGGGATGCCCAAAATGACTGCGAGCACCTGCCGGCAATTCCGCAGCGTCTCGGTTTGTTACGCAGGCTTTTTAGTCTTCATGGCCATCAATAGGCTTGCGAACCTATTGGCCGTGATCCTCCAGAACTTTCAGGCAGACTCTCCTCAGACTCTTGCGATGCTCTTGAAGGCACGCCAGAACGCGCAATGAGTCGGGAATGAAGTCGCGACAGAATTTGGTCGAGTCGGGAGCGCAAGCAGCTTGCTCCTCGGGAGTCCCTTGCAAAAACCCACCAGACGGCGGCGATGAAGGCATGCGCTCCGACCTTGCAGAACTGATGCACGGCGGACCACCAGACGGCGGCGTTGTCGTCTTTTTATCGTCAACGGCCAACGCTGTGCCGCTGGCAATTTGAATGAGGGCGAGAGCAGCGCAGATTTTAAGATACATTGTCATACGCCTTGATTTCGTGCATTGTTTCATGACAACCGCGGCAGCGTTTCCACGTTCCATCAGGAACTACGGAATGCCAAGTTCAGACATGTCAGTGGCCTCATTGTGGACGATGACTGTCTTACGCAAAGCCAGCTTGGCCCTGGCTTTTACGCTTTCCGTTATCGCAACAGGCTACGCGCAAAGTATTGCGCCATTTGACCGGCTGGCGGGACAATGGTCTGGCTCCGGCACAATCGAACTGTCCAATGGCACACACGAGTTTATCAGGTGCCGTGCAGCTTACGATGCCCTCCACGATCAACGCAAACTTCAGCTCAACATTCGCTGCGCCAGCGAGAGTTTCAATTTTGACCTGCGCGCCAGCGCTCACTATTCCGGCGGCGCGATTAGTGGCAACTGGAGCGAGTCGACCCGCAACGTCGGCGGCACGATTTCTGGCAAGGCCGAAGGTGATCGTTTCCAGGTCGTGGCCAGGTCGTCGTCTTTTGCCGCAAGTCTGACCGTCGTCACCCATGGTGGACGACAGTCGGTCATCATCAGATCGCAGGATAGCCAGGCGAGCGTGCGAGGCGCCTCGATCAACCTCAAGCGCAGCTGACCGTTAAGCACCTATTCGGCTGAAGATCGCAGCAGCGAGCGCCTTGACATCCGGCGCACGATTTTGCTGAGGAACATGGCAATCGGCCGCAACATGAACAGGTCCGCGAGCAGCGCGGCGACCATCGCAAAGGCGCTCAGCCAGCCGAAGAGCCGAAGCGAGGGCAGACTTGAGAGAACGGTCATTGCCAACCCGCAAGCCAGCACTGCCGACGTCAGGATTAGCGGCGGGCCGACCAAAATAGTGGCTCGTTCGACCCCGACGGCAGGGTCGGGATCGATATCTTCGATCTGCAAGCGGTTGAGGAAGTGAATCGTCGCGCTCAGCCCGAGGCCGAACGATACGGTCAGAGCGATCACGCTGGCGAATTGCAGTCCCTGACCCGTCACGAGCAGCAAGCTGCCGGCGAGAACGATCGGAAAAAGCCCCGGCAATATACTGATGAGCATCACGACGGGCGACCAGAACGCGAGACCGATGAATGCGGCCACGAAAACAATCTCAATCGTGAGCCCTCTGCTCAATTTGTCGATCATCAGGGCGCTATTACGCGCCGAGATCACCGAAAGGCCGGTCACGGAAATCTTGTATCCCGGATATTTCGCCCGAATACTGTTCAATTGTTGGTCCGCGCGGTCGACAATCGGCAGCAATTGGCTGGCGTCCGAATCCGGGACGCGCCCGCTGACGATGACGGCATCCTGCTCGGCTGAAACAAATCGGCGCGTGAGATAAGGCGGTAGCAGGTCGACGTATTCTTTGAGCGTTTCGACGTCGGACTTATGCAACTTCTCAGCCAGCCATCGCCGCAGGGTGTCCAGTGACCAGACGTTGCCGACGCCCGGCTGATGCTCAAGCAACGTGTGGACGTCGGCAATCACCGCCAGCGTCTCGGGTGCATACAGAGATGCGCCTTTCGGGAACTGAATATAGACATCGAAAGGATTTGCCCCGGTCAGCTTGGCATCAAGGCGGCTGCTGGCCTTAACGGCCTGCTCGCGGTCGGGCACCTGATCTGCGAGCCGATACCGCGCCTGAAGTTGCGCGTAGCCGAGCGATAGCACAGCGACGACCAGCAAGCTCATCAAAGAATAGAGCCCGGGCCGCGCCACCATCTGAACTGCGATCCAGCCGCAAAACCGACGCAGTGCGTTGAGCGCAGTGTCCATGTTTCTGACAGCTGCAACGAATTCGGCCTCGTTGCGAATGAGCAGTACGCCGAGCAACGGAACACCCATCAACACTGCGACCAGAGCGACCGTGACTGCGACCAGCCCCGCTTCACCGAAGGTTCGAATGAGGTCCGATGACGAAAACTGCAAGGCAATAAACGACACGCCGGCCGTTGCATGTGTCAGCACGCAGGCCGGTCCGACGATGAGAAGAGCGTTGCGAAAAGCGGTGACCTTGTCATCGCCGGCCAGTAGGCGGTCACGCGCAGCAAAGGTGATTTGCATGCTGTCGGAAAAGCTGATGACCATGATGAGCGGTGTCATCACGTTCAGAAACATGTTCAGACTGAATCCGAACCACCCAAGCGCGCCGAGTGCGAGAAGGATGGCAACAAGAGGGGGGCCGGCGGCAATGACCATGAACGAAAAGCGGCGGAAGAACATGATCGCGATCAGACAGCCGACCACGAAACCGAGCGAGTTGTAGACCAGGCGATCGCTTTGAATGGCGTTACGAATTTCATGCTGCATTACCGGGACACCGGAAAGCTCGCCTCTCAGTCCGGTGCCTGCCAACTGGGTTTTAACTTCCTCGCGGATTTCATCGACAATTTTATTGAGCCTGCCCGGCCCGGTCGCATCAGGCTCCAGGGCAAGCACCATCAATGTCAACTTGCCGTCGGGGGACAGCATCTTGTCCTTGATGATTTCGTTCGCCATGACCCGCTCGATAAGCGCTTGATATTCGGCGCCCTGTGGCAGCGGGTTGGGAAATAGGGGAGGCGGAATTTGTCCATTACTCGGCGGCTCGCGTGCGGAAAATATCGAGATCAGACCCCTGGTGCCGTCGATGAGTTGAAGGTTGATTGCAAGCTCGCGGAGCTTTTCCAGGGACGGTCGCGCCAGCAGCTGATCGCCTTCAATCACGATAAGAACGTCGAATTCGTTTGAGGGGAAACGGTGCGTGACCTCTTCGTAGGTCCGGAATTCGGCGGTATCGGATCGGAATAATTGACTCAGCGAATCGTCGACCTTTACGCGCACGAAACCGACCGCCGCTACGATGCTCAGTAC
>DAHUXA010000080.1 GCA_027307405.1 Hyphomicrobiales bacterium
AGGTCCACCCACTGATCGATCACAAATCGGGCGTGAGCCCGACAGCAATCGGTCAGCGATGTACCTTAAACGTGTACCGCCGAAGTCTCTTCCAAAGCCGCCATCCGCAAAGAATTGCTTCCCGCAAGAAAGCGGCCCGCAAGGACCCCGCCGTCCACGTTTCTCTTTCTTCCGATTCACTTTTCAAACAGCCCGGGGACTATGGCAGTCCCCACCCCTCGGTGAACCGAAGAGCCGTCGAAGCCCGCGCATCCGAGAACGATCGGATGCCGTTTCACTGTTCCAGTGAGGAGCTTCAGAGGCGCGCAATCGCGCCGTAAGCGGACGGCGCGCCGATGGCTGTATATAGGCTCCAGCCCCGCGCAATGTCAACCAAAAACGCCCATTTTATTGGTCCATAATGGTATTACGCAGCGCGCGACCGACGACTTCCGGACTCGACAGATAAACAATGCCTTAATTCATATCGCGCCGTACTGAGGCCATATTCCTGCGTCGTCCTTGGGGTACTTCGAGGGACGGAGTCGCAACGGGGGCCTTCAGCCGCCGTCTTCAGGCCAGTTAGTCGGGTTTGAGTGCCGTCATTGACGGTTCACAGACCAACCGGCATCGTGCCGGCCATTGATTCACGCGGCCTGCCGACAGCGTTTGGGGCATTGCGGCACGCCTTCGATCCGAGGCGCAGGGGACGGCGAGCTTGGACCAAACACGGTCGCGCGGCATAAATCGCTCACGGCAGGCCGAAGCCATTGAGCTCGGCAATGAGCCGCCGCTGTCGGTCGATGGCGGTTCGAGCGGCTTCGTCGATCGCCGTCGCGTATCGGTGCAATGGTTTGCCGGCACGATCCTGACCGCACTCTGCGGCGCTGCTCTCATGGGCGGCGCCGTTTTCACGTCACTCGACGGCGAGACCAATTTTGCATCTTTGCCTGAACGAGTCGAAGTGGCGCTGCGCGGCGCGCTCGGCGGCGGCGAAAAGGGCGCACACAAGAGCGACCGCCTCCCAACCGCTGAGGAGCCGACCTTCGCCCGTCAGGTGATCCGCGTCTCCACGATCAACCGCGTCGGCAACCACGAGGTTGTGCGCGTGCGTCCCTTTGTGCGCATCGCCGGTAACCTCTCGCTGACCGTCTCCGACCTCTCCGCGAATATCCCGCCTTTCAATCCGCAGCGGCTGCTCGCTGAGTCTGCGCCCGGCGGCAATTCCACGTCGGACGATGCACCGGCCGCGGAGCCTGACGCCGAAGTCGCATTCGTAATGCGCGACATGGCGCCGATTATGCCGAAACTCAAGATTGCGCTGCTCACGCCGGCCGACGAAGTCATGGCACGTGTGCGCGAAGCCGCCGAATGGAGCGACAAGGCCGCCAATCATCTGCCTGTTGCGGCCAACATCACCGGGATCAAGCTCGCGTACGCGGGCGATGGCAGTGTCGATCCCTATGCAGGGTTCGAAGCGCGTATCATCCCCGAGAACATAACGTTGTTGCCAAAGACCACGACGCAGACGACCGGCGGCAATGGCCTCAACGAGAAACTGATCGTCGCCAAGAAGGGGGATAGCGTCGTCAGCATCCTGCGCGACCTCGGTGCCGCGCCCGCCGACCTGAGCGCCATCGCGCGCGTGCTTGGACCCCGAGGCTTCGATGGCGGCATCAAGGAAGGTCAGAAGCTGCGCATCTTGATGGCCCCAATTCCCGCGGAACAGCGCCTGCAGCCAATCCGTGTGATCATCGCCGGTGAATCCGGAATAGATGCAGTGGTGGCGCTGGCAGATACCGGAAAATATGTTTCCGTCGATGTAAAAAATATCGACACCGACGTTGCCGAAAACTCGGAAGACAACGACGAAAACGACACCTCCGGCGTGCGTCTCTATCAAAGCGTCTATGAGACTGCGCTACGCAACCGGATACCGCGCCCAATCATCGAAGACCTCATCCGCATCTACTCCTACGACGTCGATTTCCAACGCAAGGTGCAGCTGGGCGATTCTTTTGAGGTGCTCTACGCCGGCGAGGATGAAGCACCGGTCGCCGATAGCCGAAACGATGTGCTGTTTGCCACGCTTACCGTCGGCGGCGAGACAAAGAAGTTCTATCGCTTCCAATCCCCCGATGACGGGGTCGTCGACTACTATGACGAGACGGGCAAAAGCGCGAAAAAGTTCCTGGTCCGCAAGCCGGTGCTCGCCGGTATCATGCGCTCGGGTTTCGGCCTGCGCCGCCATCCGATCCTTGGCTACACCAAAATGCACACCGGCGTGGATTGGGCGGCACCGAGCGGCACTGCGATCTACGCCTCCGGCAATGGTGTCGTCGAGAAAGCAGGCTTAGAGTCGGGTTATGGCAAATACATTCGCATTCGCCACAACAATGGCTATGAAACCGCATACGGCCACATGACTGCATTCGCGCGCGGCATCGATGAAGGCACGCGCGTACGACAGGGCCAGGTGATCGGCTTCGTTGGCTCGACCGGCCTCTCGACCGGCTCGCACCTCCACTACGAAATATTGGTCAACGGACGCTTCGTTGATCCGATGCGGATCAAGCTGCCGCGCGGCCGCGTTCTGGAAGGCCCACTGCTCGCCGGCTTCGAACAGGAGCGCGAGCGCCTTGATGGCATCATGGCGCGCAAGCCTGCGCGTGTCGCATCAAGTGCATCGTCGGCGCGATAGTTCGTTCTCGTAAAGCTTCCCGATTCGTCATACCCGGCCTTGTGCCGTCGACGTCAAAGACGTGGATGGCCGGGACAAGCCCGGCCATGACACGGTGGTGTAGCGCTTACGCCGCCTGAGCGAGCTTGCCGTTAAACGTCAGCCCCAGCTTGTCGGTGGAAATCGTGACCTTTTCGCCGTCCTTGATGGTGCCGGCGAGTATCATTTCGGCAAGCGGATCCTGCACCGATTTTTGGATCACGCGCTTCAGCGGTCGGGCGCCATAGGCGGGATCCCAGCCTTTGTCGGCCAGCCAATCGCGTGCGCTAGGCTCGAGCTTGATGACGATCTTGCGATCATCGAGCAGTTTCTGCACACGCGCGATCTGGATGTCGACGATTCGGCCCATCTCCGTTTTCTTGAGGCGGTGAAACAAAATGATTTCGTCGACGCGATTGAGGAATTCGGGGCGGAAGGCTGCACGTACCACCGCCATTACCTGATCCTTGACCGCATCGGTGTCCTCGCCCTCCGGCTGGTTGACAAGGAAGTCGGCACCAAGATTTGACGTCATCACAATGAGCGTGTTGCGGAAATCGACTGTGTGGCCCTGCCCATCCGTCAGGCGGCCATCATCGAGGACCTGCAAGAGCACATTGAAGACGTCAGGATGCGCCTTCTCGATCTCGTCAAACAAGATGACCTGATAAGGTCGACGCCGCACCGCTTCGGTAAGAGCACCGCCCTCCTCATAGCCGACATAGCCCGGAGGTGCGCCGATCAGGCGGGCGACCGAGTGCTTCTCCATGTATTCGGACATGTCGATGCGGATCAGCGCATTTTCGTCGTCGAACAGGTAATTCGCCAATGCTTTGGTCAATTCAGTCTTGCCGACACCTGTGGGTCCGAGGAACATGAATGAGCCGATCGGCCGATGCGGGTCCTGCAAGCCAGCGCGCGCGCGCCGCACAGCGGTCGACACCGCATGAACTGCGTCCTGTTGGCCGATGACGCGCTTCGCAAGCTCATCTTCCATGCGCAGGAGCTTTTCTTTCTCGCCCTCGAGCATCCTGTCGACCGGCACGCCGGTCCAACGGGAGACAACCTGTGCAACGTGATCGGCAGTGACGGTCTCCTCGACCATTGCGCCCTTGGCTTCGGCCGCTTCGATCGCCTTCAGTTTTTTCTCCAGCTCCGGAATTTGGCCGTAGGCCAGCTCACCGGCGCGCTGGAATTCCCCGCGACGTTGCGCGTTGGCAAGTTCAGCACGTAGCTGATCGAGCTCGGTCTTGAGTTTCTGCGCGTCGGAGAGCTTTTCCTTTTCCGCCTTCCATCGGCTGGTGAGGTCGGCCGAGCGTTTTTCCAACTCTTTCAGTTCACCTTCCAAACGCTTGAGACGATCTTTTGAGCCGCGGTCTGTTTCTTTTTTCAGCGCTTCCTGTTCAATCTTCAAACGCACGATTTCGCGGTCGATGGTGTCGAGTTCCTCGGGTTTCGAATCGACCTGCATCTTCAGCCGCGCCGCAGCCTCATCGATCAGGTCGATTGCCTTGTCGGGCAAGAACCGGTCGGTGATATATCGATGAGAAAGCGTTGCGGCGGCCACAATGGCCGAATCGGAAATACGCACACCATGATGCTGTTCGTATTTGTCCTTCAAGCCGCGCAAGATTGAAATCGTGTCCTCGACGCTGGGCTCGGACACGTAAACTGGCTGGAATCGCCGAGCGAGCGCGGCGTCCTTCTCGACGTGTTTTTTATACTCGTCGAGCGTAGTGGCCCCGATACAGTGTAGTTCGCCACGCGCCAAAGCCGGCTTGAGCAAATTGGAAGCGTCCATCGCACCGTCGGCCTTGCCGGCGCCGACCAGCGTATGCATCTCGTCGATGAACAGGATAATGCCACCATCGGAGGATGTGACCTCCTGAAGCACCGCCTTGAGCCGTTCTTCGAATTCGCCGCGATATTTAGCGCCGGCAATCATGGCCCCGAGATCCAGCGCGAGCAGGCGCTTGTCGTGAAGGCTTTCCGGCACGTCGCCATTGACGATACGCAAGGCAAGGCCTTCGACGATCGCGGTCTTGCCGACCCCCGGCTCGCCGATCAACACCGGATTGTTTTTGGTCCGGCGCGATAGCACCTGAATTGTCCGGCGGATTTCCTCATCGCGGCCGATCACTGGATCAAGTTTGCCGTCGCGTGCGACCTGCGTGAGATCGCGGGCATATTTCTTCAGTGCATCATAAGCATTTTCGGCGGATGCGGAGTCGGCGGTGCGCCCTTTGCGCAACGCATTGATGGCCGCGTTGAGGTTTTGCGGCGTTACTCCGGCTTTGACGAGGATTTTTCCGGCTTCACTGTCCTTCTCCAACGCGAGCGCGAGCAACAAGCGCTCAACGGTGACAAAACTGTCTCCAGCCTTCTCACCGGCCTTCTCCGCCGCGTCGAACACACGCGCCAGTGCTGGATCGAGATAGACCTGTCCTGCGCCGCCGCCACTGATCTTGGGCCGTTTCGCAAGAGATGCTTCCACTGCTTGCAACGCCTGACGGGATTGGCCGCCGGAACGGTCGATCAGACCGGCCGCCAGTCCTTCCGGATCGTCGAGCAGGACTTTGAGGAGGTGTTCGGGCGCGAATTGCTGGTGGCCCTCACGCAAGGCCAACGATTGGGCGGACTGCACGAACCCGCGGGCGCGGTCAGTGAACTTCTCGAAATTCATTTCTTAGCTCCCTCGGCCCATGACGGCACCAGAAATATGACGGGTCCCTTTTCGGCGGCCCGCCTTAAACATTATGTGGGTGCCATTATTGCAGTTTGAAGGGCCCGATTGCTTGATATAGCTCAGCGTTAATGGTTTTCCGGGAGGGCTTTAAGTGGCCGGGAATCAATGACATCTGAGCCTGTTACGATCCGTGCCATTTACCGGTACCCCGTCAAAGGGCTTTCGCCGCAGCCACTCGAGCGAACCCGCCTGTCCATCGGCCAGACTATCCCAGCCGACCGGCTCTATGCGATCGAGAATGGACCCTGCGGCTTCGACCCGGCGGCGCCCGTCTATTTCCCCAAGCAGCGCTTTCTGATGCTGATGCGCAACGAGCGCCTGGCTTCGCTAGGAACCCACTATGATGATCCTAGCCATACCTTGGTTATTCACGCGAAAGGTCGCGAGGCAGCGCGTGGCGACCTGCGCACACCCAAAGGTCGTGCAGCGATCGAGACCTTCTTTGCCGCATTCTGCGCCAACGAGCTGCGTGGGCCGCCACGAGTCCTATATGGCGCAGGCCACAGCTTCTCGGACGTCGCCAGGAAGGTAATATCCATCATCAATCTGGCGTCTGTGGCGGCAACCGAAGATGCCGTAGGCGCGCCGGTCAATCCACTGCGCTTCCGCGGTAACCTGTACGTCACCGGCTGGCCGGCCTGGCACGAATTCGACCTTATCGGCCGCACAATCGTGATCGACGACAAGGCGCGGCTGCAAGTCGTCAAGCGCATCCAGCGCTGCGCAGCGACCGATGTTGATCCTGACATCGGAATCCGTGACCTGAGCATTCCTCGCGCGTTGATGGACAATTTCGGCCACACTGATTGTGGCGTCTACGCCGAGGTGACTGCGGCCGGCGATATTGCCGTCGGTAATGGCGTTAATGTTGCCATCTCATAAAAACGCCCCGCTCGTTGGAGCGGGGCGCAATTGCTTCTTCTCCGCCGCGACTGAGGTCAGCCGCCGGGCAACACATAAGCGCTGATGCGGCCGGCTGGATAGACCGACTCGGCAACCGTGTGGTTGTGGTTGCCAGAAACGATAATCGGGTTGCCATTCGGATCGACGCCGCTCACCACGCCGACGTGGCCGCCGCCATGGCGGCCCATCACGGCGATAGCACCAACTTGTGGCCCGCTTACGTGCGTGCCGTAACGCGCATAGGCGCTGGCGAGATTGCCGCCGCCAGCATGACCGGTGCGCTTAAGCACCATGTCCATGAAAGCGCCGCACCACAGGCTGCCGCGCCCCGTCGGATTTGTGCCAATGTATTTGCGCGCCTCGGAGACCAGCGAATTGCTGGTGGCGCCGCCGTAGGCCGAGTTCGAATGGGACTGTGCCTGAGCGCGCGCCTCAGCCAAAGACAGCCGGCCATGGCGGCGGCTCCGGACTACGGTGTCGTCAGCCGTACTAGTGGCCGGGCCCGCCTGGGCTCCATTCAATGAATAACGCACGTCGCGGTCAGCCCCGAGCGGTTGCGCCACTACTTGCGTGGCCTGCGCCGCATGCTGCCGATGGTGGACGGGTCTTGCGAGGGCGGATGTTGCAAGAACCGCAACCGCCACCGAACACAACAAAACTGTCGCCCGTCTTGTTTTAACTGTCATCAGAATAGTCCCCTTAAAGCTACACAAGAAGATTTGGCCTAACTGGATAGACTCAGCGTCGGCCCCGGTGTCCAAACGCCGCCCCCGTATGGCAATTTCGTGATTATTGGAAGGTCATTTCATGGAACGCATAGCGGCTATTCGCATGGAATACGTCGGTCATTTAAATTATACGATGTTTAATATCTCTTTTACTTAACGTGATACCTAATTACTGTTTTTACGGTAATTTATACTAGCGAGCGAAGAAATCGGGCCGCCGTCGCACAGTTAAAGCGTGCAGTGCAGCAAATCCGATCCAAATTTAAGCCGGAAAATGGCTCTGCTCAGCTCTTCCGGCTGAGAAGAAATACGGCCTGTTCTCCGAACAGGTTCCAGAACCACCAGGGCGCATTGAGCCTGAGGGGCGAACCCCACGCATTGAGCGCCACGGCCTTCTCCATCCTGACCCCGATTTCCGTACAAAGCTGGCGGAAATCCTTGATGGTGCAATGGTGGATATTGGGCGTGTCGTACCAGCTGAACGGAAGGATATCGGTGCGCGGCATGTGACCGGCAAACAGGAGCTGGAGCCTTACCTGCCAGTGGCCGAAGTTCGGGAACGACACGATTGCATGACTTCCGATACGAAGCATGTGCTCAAGCACCACACGCGGGTGCCGAGTCGCCTGCAAGGTCTGCGACAGGATCACATAGTCGAAAGCGTCGTCCGGGTAGTCGCCGAGATCGGTATCAGCATCGCCTTGGATAACGGCCAACCCCTTGGCGACGCATTCGTTGACGCCCTCCCGCGACAACTCAATGCCCCGGCCATCGACGCCGCGGCTTTCGCTCAGCAGTCGCAGCAATTCGCCATCGCCGCAGCCGACGTCGAGCACCTTCGCGCCGCTCGACCATCTCGGCGACCAGAACCAAGTCGACGCGCGCCCCTCCGGGCGTATGCGCGATGTTGGCGACGGTGAGATTGGCATCGGTGGGCGACGGCCTCGTCATGGCTTAGCTCTTGGGACTCAGGCCGCGCGCTTTGCCGGCACCATCGAGAAAGCCACGCACGATCGCAAACAGCTCGGGCTCTTCGAGCAAAAATGCGTCATGCCCTTTGTCTGTAACGATCTCGGCGAATGACACCCGGGCGCTTGCCGCATTGAGCGCATGCACGATCGCCCGTGAGTCCGACGTCGGGAATAGCCAATCGCTCGTGAAAGAAATCACGCAGAAACGCGTGGGCGTATCTTTGAAGGCCCTGGCCAGCACGCCGTTGTAGTCGGCTGCGAGGTCGAAATAATCCATGGCACGCGTGAGATATAGATATGAATTGGCGTCGAAACGTTCGACGAACGATATGCCCTGGTGACGCAGATAGGATTCCACCTCGAAATCTGCGTCGAATGAAAAGGTCGGATTTGTCCGATCCTGGAATTTGCGGCCGAACTTCCGGTGAAGGGCAGCGTCGGACAAATACGTAATATGCGCGCCCATGCGAGCGACCGCGAGGCCACGGCGCGGGTTGGTATCTTCCAAAAGATAGCGACCACCGCGCCATTCCGGATCCGCCATGATCGCCTGACGCCCCACCTCGTGGAACGCAATGTTTTGCGCCGAATGACGGGTGGCGCACGCGATTGGCAGCGCGCAGAACACGCGTTGCGGATAACTCGCCGCCCATTGCAAGACCTGCATGCCGCCCATCGAGCCGCCTGCAACCGCAAACAGCGACTCGATACCAAGATGATCGAGCAGCATGGCTTGTGCGCGCACCATGTCGCGGATTGTAATGACGGGGAAGTCGAGACCCCACGGTTTGCCCGTCGTTGGATCAGTCGACGATGGACCCGTCGTACCCATGCAGGCACCAATCACGTTCGGGCAGATAACGAAATAGCGCTCAGTGTCGATTGGCTTGCCGGGGCCGACCATGGTCTCCCACCAACCGGACTTCTTGGTAACCGGGTGCACGCTCGCAACGTGCTGATCCCCGGTGAGTGCGTGACAAATCAGAACAGCGTTGGAACGCGCAGAGTTGAGCGTCCCGTAGGTCTTGTACGCAATCTGGAACGGGGTCAGCTCCACGCCGGCATCGAGCTTCAATGGTCGATCGGCCCCAAAATGAGCGATCAGCGACTCGTGCGGCTGATCCGCTTCGCGCGGTGAATCCGCCGCCTCGCGCGTGCTGTTCAGATTGGTTTTGCCCATGTCGCCCATATCACTCGTGCGCTCCCGGCGCGCCACCTGTATCGCGGGCCGATTTAGGAGAGGTTTAGTGTCAACCTAGCAGGCTCCAGTCAACGTTTTCTTTGATTTCGAGGCGCCGCCCTCCTATCAATGCCGTCATGGCAAAGGCTCCCGAACCACCCTCGCTAGGCGATCTGCGCAAGGAGATCGACCGCATCGATGAAGCGATGCATCAGCTTCTGATGGAACGCGGCGAGATCATCGACCGCCTGATTGCGGTCAAGCGCAGCCAAGACACTGGTACGTCGGCGTTCCGTCCTGCGCGCGAAGCCGAGATGATGCGCCGGCTGGTCAAACGCCACAAAGGGATATTGCCGCTTGATACCGTCGAGAGCATCTGGCGGGTCATCATCGCGACCTTTACCTACGCACAGGCACCATTCTCCGTGCACGCCGACCTGTCAGCAGGCGACGCACTGATGCGTGATTCCGCCCGCTTTCATTTCGGCTTCACCGTGCCGTTTGTCCCACACATGGGGGCCGCCGGAGTGGTAGCCGCGGTGTCAGCCTCAAAAGGCGATCTAGGTCTCGTACCTGCCTTTGATATTGCCTCAGCGGGTGCATGGTGGAGCGCGCTCGAATTCGATGCCGCACCCAAGATCATCGCGCGTCTCCCGTTCGTCGAACGTCCCGACCACCCCGCCGCCTTGCCAGTGTTTGTGCTCTCCCGGGTGGCGGCCGACGCCATGGCAACGGAAGCAGCGGTATGGAGTGTGCGGGTTTCTGGCTGGGGCGCGGGCCCCGCAAAGGCGCTGTCTGCACTCGCCGATTTCATCGCAGTGCCGGATCGCGCCTTCGATGGCGCAGCCCTATTGGTAACATTGCCCAAAGACACGAGCCTTGAGTCGATCAGTGCCGCCTTGGTTAAGACCGGGGCCACAGTTCGTTCGGCAGCCCTCGTCGGGAGCCACGCAACCCGCTATACGGTTGCCGCCGATAAGACCTGATCGTTCGGAAAATGGTGATGACTGCGAACCGCCCGCAACCGCGCCCCGGCGTGCTCGATATTGACCCGTACGTTCCGGGCAAGAGCAGCGCGCCCGGTGCCACCAAAGTTTTCAAGCTCTCCTCCAACGAGACGCCGTTGGGACCGAGCGCGAACGCTATCGCCGCTTATCGCGCGGCCGGCGACCACCTTGAGGACTATCCGGACGGCTCGGCTTCGGCCCTACGTGATGCGATCGGCGCCTCCTTCGGCCTCGATCCCGATCGGATCGTCTGCGGCGCCGGCTCCGACGACCTGCTCAATCTGCTCGCGCGCGCCTTTCTCAAAGATGGCGACGAGGCGATCTATACGACGCATGGTTTTCTGGTTTATCCGATTGCGACCATGGGCACCGGAGCGAAGGCAATCGCCGTGTCGGAAAAACATTTTACGGCGAACGTGGTCGCGATCCTTAAGGCGGTGACACCAAAAACGAAAGTCGTATTCTTGGCCAACCCGAATAATCCCACGGGAACTTACGTTCCATTCGACGAGGTCAAGCGGCTGCGCGCAGGCCTGCCGCCGCATGTGCTGCTGGTGCTCGACGCGACGATCGGGCAGAACGGGCTGGCGCAGGCGCGCGTCTTCGCCGACGTCGTCGACATCACCGGGGTGGCGCTGACCAAGCTCGACGGCACCGCGCGTGGCGGCATTCTGGTCGCCATCGCCGACAAATTCGGTTTGCCGGTGCATTTCATCGGCGTTGGTGAGGGCGTTGATGATTTGGCGCCATTCACCGCACGTGATTTTGCGCGCGCGGTCGTCGGGTTGGAATCGTAGTCGAGGAACCGCATGGCCAAGAAGAAGCAACTCAATTCCGTCTTCAAGCTGGTGCTCGACATCGGGCCATTGGTGCTGTTTTTCGCCGCCAACGCAAAGTTCGGCATCTATGTCGCGACCGGCGCATTCATGGCGGCAATCCTGATTGCACTCGCCGTTTCCTTCGCATTCACACGACATCTGGCGGTGATGCCGCTGGTCACCGCCGTGATCGTGCTCCTGTTCGGCGGGCTGACGCTGGTCCTGCACGATGAGCTGTTTATCAAACTCAAACCGACCATCATCTATGTCCTGTTCGGCGGCACGTTGGTCGGAGGGCTCGCATTTGGCAAGCCGTTGCTCGGGATGGTCTTCGACTCGGTCTTCCATTTGCGGGAGGAAGGCTGGCGCAAGCTCACGTGGCGTTGGGCCTTGTTTTTCTTTGCGCTTGCGATCCTGAACGAGATTGTCTGGCGCACGCAGACGACGGATTTCTGGGTCAGTTTCAAATTGTTCGGCGTGGTGCCGCTGACATTCTTGTTCGCGGCGCTGCAGGTTCCATTGCTGACGAAGTACAGCGTGGACAATAAACATTGACGTGAGCTTTGAATTTCGACCGCACCTGGAAATCAATTGCGGCCGGTCTCTGTGGCAGCGCCGCGCATTCCGTGCTCATGGCACTGAAATCTTCGGCCGGAATACTGCCGAGCTTTCAGCCCTACGCTGATTTACAAGCATTGCTGACAGCCCTTGTTGGCAATTCGGTAAATCCCGTGGTTCCGTGGGCGTTGTCGTATTTCAACGGTTCGGTAGTGCTTGGATTCATATTCGGCCATTCCTATCAACGCCTGCCCGGCCGCACCGGAGTTTCGAAAGGATTGGTTTTTGGTTTCGCCGTCTGGGTCGCGATGGGCCTGATTTTCTTCCCTGCTATTGGGAAAGGCTGGTTCGCGGCGCAAACGGGGCTTGGCATCGCACCAACGCTTTTCACGCTCGCGATGGTGCTTACCTATAGCGTTACGCTCGGCGTTGCTTATTCAGTGCTCACTTCACAGACGCGCGGTCGTTAGCGCGCCACCGCCTTTTCGATTTCCGGTTCGAGCGTGCGGGTGAGATTGTCGGCGGTAATCGGCCCCACCAGCTTGTAGGCGATCTTGCCGTCGCGGCCGACGAGAAAAGTTTCCGGCACCCCATAGACGCCCCAGTCGATCGAGGCGCGCCCGGCTTCGTCGCGGCCTGTTGCCACAAAAGGATTGCCGTAACGATTGAGGAATCGCCGTGCGTTGTCCGGCGCATCCTTGTAGTTGATACCCACGAGCTGGATGCGCTTGTCCTTCGACAATTGCTCGAGGAACGGCACTTCGTCGTGGCATGGTACGCACCATGATGCCCACACGTTCACCAGAGTCACGGCACCCTGAAATGTCGCGTTGGTGAGGCCCGGCACCGCCTTGCCGTCACGTTCAAGCCCCGCCAGCGGCGGCAGCTCGGCCGTCGGTACCGGGCGTCCGATTAGCGCGGAAGGAAGATGCGACGGATCACCGGCACCGAGCCGGTAAAAGAACAGCGCCGCCAACGCCAAGAATACAATGAGCGGCAACAATATCAGAACGTTGGGCCGCTTCTTTCCGGACTCTTCGCTTGCGGTACTCATCACCCTAGCCTTTGCGCTGCGATCGTCTCGTCACGCCGCGCGCTTCGAGGTCACCGAGAGTGCGGCATTGCGCCGAATAGTCGAGCACGACCCAGCCGGCAAGCGCGGCCACCACGAACAAGGTTACCGCATAAGCGGCGACGATGAAATCGGCATGCGGCCCAAGGTTCATGTCGCTTCCGCCAATTCTTGCGCTTGCATGAGCCGCATGCTGCGCACACGTCGGCGTAAAATCTCGTTGCGCATGACGGCGAGATGCAGCGTCGCGAACAGCAACGTGAAGGCCAACGCCATGATCAGCAACGGGGTCAACAGTGCCGGATCGATCGTCGATCCACCCATTCGGAAGACCGAAGCGGGCTGATGCAGTGTATTCCACCAGTCGACCGAAAACTTGATGATTGGAAGATTGACCGCGCCGACCAGAGACAAGATCGCAGCGGCGCGCGCACCGCGACTGGGCTCTTCGGCAGTCCAGTAAAGAGCGAGCACGCCGAAATAAAGAAGCAGCAATACCAGCATCGAAGTCAACCGCGCGTCCCAGACCCAATAAGTGCCCCACGTCGGGCGGCCCCAGAGCGAGCCCGTGACGAGACAGATGAATGTGAAAGCTGCCCCGATGGGTGCCGCCGCTTTGCCGGCGACGTCCGCCAGCGGATGGCGCCAAACCAGCGTGCCGAGTGCGGCGACGCTCATCAACCCCCAGCCAAGCATGCCAAGCCAGGCTGCGGGCACGTGCAGGAACATGATCTTGACGGTGGCGCCCTGCTGATAGTCGTCGGGCGCATTCATCACGTAAAAAAGACCGATCGCGAACACAATAACGGTCACCGCGATCAGCCATGGCAACGCGCGGTTGGCGATGGTCAAGAAGCGCGTCGGGTTGGCGAAATCGATTATTGGCATTTGCAGTCTCTCATCATTTCACTCCAGTCCGTGGCGCAGGGCCGCCGCCGCAGCAATCGGGCCGAGAACCAGGCTCGCCAAGGTTAGCGCACAAAGAATGGTGAAAGGTGGGCCAAACGGCGTGGCTCCGAATAGCGCGGCATTGGCCGCGGCGACGCCGAAAATCAGGACCGGAACGGTGAGTGGTAGCACCAATACTGCGAGCAACAATCCGCCACGTCTGAGCGCCACGGCCAGTGCGGCACCGACGAGTCCGATAAAGGTGAGCGCGGGGGTGCCGACCAGGAGCGTCAGGGCGAGCCAGCCCATTGCATGCAATTCGACATTGAGCATCAGCCCAAGCAGCGGCGCGATCACGACAAGCGGCAGGCCCGTTGTCAGCCAATGCGCAATCGCTTTCGTGGCGACCGAAAGCTCAAGTGGCAAGGCGCCCATCATCAAGAGATCGAGCGAACCATCTTCGTGGTCGGTCGCAAACAGCCGGTCGAGTGCAAGCAGGCTCGCCAGCAACGCCCCAAGCCAAAGAATTGCCGGTCCTATGCGCGCGAGCAGCGCGAGGTCCGGGCCGATAGCGAACGGCATCATGGTGACCACGATCAGGAAGAACAGCGCGCCCATCAATGCGCCGCCGCCAACGCGAATGGCCAGCCGCATGTCGCGAACCAGGAGGGCGTTGAATGCGATCATGCTGGGTCCAATTTCAACTCGCGGGCGCGTTCGAGTCCGATCGGTCCGTGCGCCGCGGCGACGATCATTCCGCCACCGGCCAGATGACCCTGCATGAGTTCAGCGAGTCTTTTTTGCGAAGGTGAATCGAGGGCTGAGGTGGGCTCGTCGAGCAACCAGATCGGCCGTTGTACGGAAACCAGACGGGCGATCGACAGGCGACGGCGTTGGCCGGCCGACAAGTAAGCGGCTGGCAGATCGGTGAGGGCTGCAAGACCGACAGCTTGCAGCGCGGACTCTATGGTGTGCGTGCGCGCACCGAAAAACTCGGTCCAGAATTGCAGATTTTCGCTGACAGTGAGTGACGGTTTCATCGCGTCCTGATGGCCAAGGTAATGGCACTGTTCGGCGAGTGGCGTATCGCGCTCTCCGCCGTCGAGCGTCAGCTGTCCGGCGGCACAGCGGACCAGGCCGGCGATCATGCGTAAGAGGGAGGATTTTCCGGCGCCATTACGCCCGGAAATGACCATGGCCTCGCCGCTCGATAGCGCAAAACTCAGGCCTCGAAATACCTCGCGCCCGCCACGGTTGCAGGCCAGTTCCTCGGCGTTGAGTCGCATCACAGCTGCCGTGGCCCGTTCGGGGGAGGCGGCAGGACTGCACCAGGCCTGGAAAACCCCAATATTTCGAGCATTTTTGGCGAAGTTCCCCGGTCAATGTAGCGTCGGGCGTCAAAAGACCTTATAAGCCCCGACTTGCGACGTTACGTAATCCGAAATCGGACGCAAGTCTCGCCAGCGAGAAAAACATCAACTTGCCAATCACTTAGTGCGAGCCAGCGCCGGTCAACGGCCGGGAATGGAAACAGCCGACATGACTTCGCTCGACAGCTTCAGATGCTGCAAGACCCTGCAGGTTGGTAGCAAGAGTTACGCCTATTTCAGTCTTCCTACCGCCGAGCGAAACGGCCTCAAGGGCATTTCTCGATTGCCCTTCTCCATGAAAGTGCTGCTCGAGAATCTCCTGCGCAACGAAGACGGGCGCACGGTGACCAAGGATGACATCAAGGCGGTTGCCGAATGGCTCAAGACGAAGACGTCCGATCGCGAGATCGCGTTCCGTCCGGCGCGCGTGCTGATGCAGGATTTTACCGGCGTTCCCGCCGTGGTCGACCTCGCCGCCATGCGCGACGCGATGGAGCATCTCGGCGGCGATCCGACCAAAATCAACCCCTTGGTGCCGGTCGATCTGGTGATCGATCACTCGGTCGCGGTCAACTTTTTTGCCCACCGCGACTCGTTCAAGCGCAACGTCGAAGAGGAATACAAGCAGAATCAGGAGCGCTACGAATTCCTGAAGTGGGGTCAGAAGGCGTTTTCGAATTTTTCCGTCGTGCCGCCCGGCACCGGCATCTGCCATCAGGTCAATCTCGAATATTTAGCGCGCGTAGTCTTCGTCCACGAGTCCCCCGGCAAGCGCGTAGCCTATCCCGACACGTTAGTAGGCACCGACAGCCACACAACAATGATTAATGGGTTGGGGGTTTTGGGATGGGGCGTCGGC
>DAHUXA010000081.1 GCA_027307405.1 Hyphomicrobiales bacterium
CGCGACTGTCACATCGAACAACGCATTCTTCAAGGATATGGGAACGAATGGCAGAACTTGCTTCACCTGCCATCAGCCGCAGAACGGCTGGGGCGTGAGTGCGCGCGACATCGCCGAGCGCTTCGAGAAAAGCGCCGGCAACGATCCGATCTTCCGACTGGTCGACGGTGCTACGTGCCCGAGCGACGATGTCTCGACCCTTCGCGCAAAAAAACGCGCCTACAAATTGCTGACCGAGAAAGGCTTGATCCGCGTCGGCCTGGCCATTCCGGCAACAGCAGAATTCGCGCTTACGGCAGTAGACGATCCCTATAGTTGCACCACTAAACCTGAGACCGGCTCGGGCATTCTCTCGATGTACCGTCGACCGTTGCCGGTCGCCAATATCAAGTACCTGAGCACGGTCATGTGGGACGGCCGGGAGTCCACGCCGAATGGTGGCCTGGAGTCTGATCTTAGAACTCAGGCACGCGATGCTACCCTCACCCATGCTCAGGCCGCCACATCACCCACGGACGCCGAGTTGGCCGAGATCGTCGCCTTCCAGACGGGAATATTCACCGCCCAGATCTTCGACAACAAAGCCAAGTTCCTCACCGGCAACAATGCCACAGGCGGCCCGATTGCCCTCGCGTCGCAAGAGTTTTTTATCGGCATAAACGATCCGCTGGGGCTCAATCCCAAGGAGATTCAGTTTACCTCGCAAATCTTTGATCTGTACCGGCCGTGGCTCAGCGCCGGCGGTCATAACGATCATGACGGCCATGGCACGCCGATGGCAACCGAGGATCTGCTCAAGCGCATCAACATCACCGACGGCTGGCGCTTCAATGACCGCGAGCGCGATATGGTGAGCGAGCATCGCCGCTCGGTAGCGAGCGGAGAGGAGCTGTTCAACAATACCAAGATCGCCATCACCGGCGTTGCCGGCCTCAACGACGACCTTAAAGTCGACCGCATCGACGGTTTCTGCGGCACCTGCCACGATTCGCCGAATATCGGCCACCATTCGGTCAAGGCACCGCTCGACATCGGAGTCCCCGATGCGGGCGAGAAAAAACCGCCGGTGCTCGACATTGCCGGGCTGCCCGTGTTCACCCTGACATGCACGCAAGGTCTGCTCGCTGGTCAGGTCTACAAAGTGACGGATCCTGGCCGCGCCATGATTACCGGCAAATGCAAGGACATCGGTCGATTCAAGGGACCGATCCTGCGCGGACTCGCTGCGCGCGCTCCCTACTTCCACAATGGCTCAGCCGCCACCTTGCGCGACGTAGTCGACTTCTATGACCAGCGCTTCAATATCGGCTTTACCCACAAACAGAAAACCGATCTCGTCAATTTCCTGAACACGCTCTGACGAGACTCGTCCATCAAAAAAAGAAATGGCCGGGCTTTTTGCTCGGCCATTTTATTTAGCCGCGTCGAACCACTAGGTATTCATCGACTCGAAGAACTCCGCGTTGGTCTCCGTATTGCGCAGCTTGTCGAGCAGGAAGTCGATGGCATCCATCGTGCCCATCGGATTGAGGATGCGGCGCAGGACGTACATCTTCTTGAGAATTCCCGCATCGGTAAGCAGTTCTTCCTTGCGTGTTCCAGAGCGTGTGATGTCTATGGCCGGGAAGGTGCGCTTGTCGGCCACCTTACGGTCGAGGATGAGTTCGGAGTTACCGGTGCCCTTGAATTCTTCGAAAATGACTTCGTCCATGCGGCTGCCGGTATCGATCAAAGCGGTGGCGATGATGGTGAGCGAACCGCCTTCCTCGATATTGCGTGCGGCGCCGAAGAATCGTTTTGGCCGCTGAAGCGCATTGGCGTCGACGCCGCCCGTCAGCACTTTGCCGGACGAGGGGACGACTGTGTTGTAGGCGCGGCCAAGCCGAGTGATCGAGTCCAGCAAAATCACCACATCGCGTTGATGCTCGACCAAGCGCTTGGCCTTTTCGATCACCATTTCCGCGACCTGTACGTGGCGGGAGGCGGGTTCGTCGAAAGTCGAGGAGATCACTTCGCCCTTTACAGAGCGCTGCATGTCGGTGACTTCCTCGGGCCGTTCGTCGATCAGCAGCACGATCAGGTAAGTCTCGGGGTGATTGGCTGTGATCGAGTGCGCGATATTCTGTAGCAGCACGGTTTTGCCGGTGCGGGGCGGCGAGACGATCAATCCGCGTTGCCCTTTGCCGATCGGCGTCAGCAGGTCCATCACGCGGGCGCTGACGTTCTCGCGCACCGTTTCCACTTTGCACCGCTCCTGCGGATAGAGCGGCGTCAGGTTGTCGAAATTGACCTTGTGGCGCGCTTTCTCGGGATCTTCGAAATTGATCGTGTTGACTTTGAGCAGCGCGAAGTAGCGCTCGCCTTCTTTCGGAGAGCGGATGTGGCCCTCGACGGTGTCGCCGGTGCGAAGACCGAAACGGCGGATCTGACTAGGCGAGACATAGATATCATCGGGACCGGATAAGTAGTTCGATTCCGGCGACCGTAAGAAGCCGAAACCATCAGACAGCACTTCGACGACACCCTCGCCGATGATGTCGACTTCCTGAGTCGCAAGCTGTTTGAGGATCGCAAACATCAGCTCCTGCTTGCGCATGGTGCTGGCGTTTTCGACTTGATGCTCTTCGGCAAAAGCGACGAGTTCGGCAGGTGTCTTGGACTTAAGGTCCTGGAGTTTCATTTCCCGCATTGGAGGTTTACGTCCTTGGGAGATTTCCGGCGAAGTCCTGAAAAATGGAAAGACTTACGCCGCGTGACTTAGGAGAGAGATCGCAGGTCTAGGGTGACGAGGAGGTTGAGAAAGGGGCCCGGAACCCGATGCTGCGACCGGCCCAAACTTTGGGAGCCGGAACGCGACTGCATCCGCCTGCGTTCGGTGGGATGCCAGCAAGATAAGTTGAGCGGGCCATTCGCGCAAGAGGCGCGGCACGTCTGTGGAATTATGAGCCTTGCTAGAGCGGCTTCACAGCCGCCAACACAACTATGACAATCAGCAGAGCGGTCGGTACCTCGTTGATAATACGATAGAATTTTTGGTTATGCCGATTCCGGTCGAAACGGAATTCATTTACCCAATGTGCAAATAGGCCGTGCAAGACCGTCATGGCGACTACCGCGACAAGCTTGGCATGCAACCAGCCTGCCCCGATCCATTGGCCTTGCAGCAGGAGCACAATACCGACGATCCAGGTCACCATCATCGCCGGCACCATGATGAAATTAAGCAGCCGGCGTTCCATCGTCTTGAACGTTTCTGACAGTTCGGATCCAGGCTTTGCGGCCGCGTGATAGACGAACAGCCGTGGCAGGTAGAGCATACCGGCCATCCAGGCGATTACTCCGATGATGTGCAAGGCCTTGAACCACAAATACATTGCCGTCATCCACGCACGCGTTTGAGCATGCGCTCGACATTGGCAATTGGCGTCGCTGGCAGGATGCCATGGCCGAGATTGAAGATCAGCGGCCCGCCGCCAAGTTCCTTCATGACATCATCCACCTCGCGGTCAAGCGCTGCACCACCTGCCAGCAGCGCGAGTGGGTCGATATTCCCCTGCACAGGCACACGCGGCTGCAGCGTGTCACGCGCAATCGATCGCTCAAATGTCCAGTCGATCCCGACGGCACTCACGCCTGTCATCTCCACATAAGGCAGTGCCATTGCACCTGCGCCACGTGGAAAGCCAATAATTTTCGCAGTTGGCAGTTGCCGGCGCACACCTTCGACTATTTTTTGCGTCGGAGCGACACACCAACGCTCGAACTGCTCAGGCCCCAACACGCCAGCCCAAGTATCGAAGATTTGCACAACTTCAGCCCCAGCCTTAAACTGGCCGATCAAATATTCGATTGATGCTTGCACTATCCGGTCAATCAACCGTTCAAAGGACTCTGGATCGCGATAGGCCAGTAAACGTGCTGGTGCTTGATCTGGCGTCGCTTCACCCGCCACCATGTAGGTCGCAACAGTCCACGGTGCCCCGCAAAATCCGATAAGTGTAGTTTTATTATCCAACTCACTTTTTACCCGCCCAACCGTCTCGTAGATCGGTGCCAGCACGTTCACGTCAATCGTCTTCCGCAGTGCTGCAATTCCAGCAGCATCACCAAGCGGTTCGAGCTTCGGCCCCTCGCCAACCAAAAACTCAACCTTTCGTCCAAGCGCCAACGGCACGACCAAGATATCCGAAAATAAAATCGCAGCATCAAAACCAAAGCGCCGTACCGGCTGCAATGTGACTTCCGCCGCCAGCTCGGGGTTAAAACAAAGTTTGAGGAAACCTCCTGCTTCTTCGCGCGTTGAGCGGTATTCCGGCAGATAACGACCGGCTTGCCGCATCAGCCACACCGGGGGGATCGTTTCGCACTTGCCCTCCAACACGCGCAGAAGCTTTTTCCCCAGAGCACGGCCGGTCACGGTGTTATCCATCAAGAATCTTTCTTAGAGTCTGTTGTAGTGTCTATTGGAGCGTTGATTGGACTCATGCCTGCCGGTCAACACTCTGTCCACCGGATCGCCAGGGCTCATTCAGAATCTCATCTAATTCGGTATTTCGCTATCCACAGCGATAGTGTCGGTTTTGCAGGCTTTTATGAGCTTATCCCGTGCATCCCCCACGGGGTATCCACATTCTAACGAGACACATTCATTGATGACCGGTGGTCATCCCGTTGGCAGCTGTGTGGATGGATATTGCTCTCATAGGCGATGATGGCTTGCGTGTGGGGTCAAGCCGTGGCCTCCTCCCGCCGTATCCACACGTTGTTCGGTCGCTATACATGCCCGAGACCGGTTATTTCCATCTTCACTTGGTATCAGATGCTACCGGTGAAACTCTGATTACAGTGGCGCGGGCGGCCGCGGCGCAGTACGCCAATGTTTCGCCGGTCGAGCACCTTTATCCGATGGTGCGCTCAAAAAAGCAGCTCGACCATGCACTGACGGAAATTGCCGAGTCTCCTGGTCTGGTCCTCTATACTTTGCTCGAGGAGGATCTGATCCAATCCTTGGAGAAAAAGTGTCGTGAGCTTGGCTTGCCTTGCATGTCGGTACTGGGCCCAGTCTTACGCTTGTTTCAGTCTTATCTCGGCGCTGAAACGATCCATCGGGCTGGGGCGCAACATGTCCTCAATGCAGAATATTTCCAGCGCATCGATGCACTCAATTTCACCATGCTGCATGACGATGGCCAACATGCAGAAGGTCTTGAAGATGCGGATGTGGTGCTGGTAGGGGTGTCGCGAACCTCAAAGACACCAACATCGATTTATCTCGCCAATCGAGGCGTCAAGACAGGCAACGTACCTCTCGTGCCCGGCGTGCTATTGGCGCCGGCTGTCGAGCAGCTCACCCGACCATTGGTGGTCGGACTTTATGCCAGTCCTGAGCGTATCGTGCAGATTCGCGAGAACCGCTTGCTCGGCTTGAAAGCCCATCGTGACGACGATCAATATATCGACAAGACGGCGGTGGCTGAGGAAGTTTCCTTTTCGCGCCGGCTATGCGCCAAGCACAATTGGCCGACAATAGACGTGACACGCCGCTCGATCGAAGAGACTGCCGCAGCGGTCATGCGGCTCTTGAGTGAGCGACGCCGGCATCCGGTAGCGTGACCCATGGTGCTTTGGCTTGCTCCCCAACCGCTCGTGCTTGCATCCAGAAGCGATATCCGCGGCAAGATTCTCGCGGCTGCCGGCCTGCGCTTCGAAATTAGGCCGTCACAAATCGACGAGCGAGCGGTTGAGGCCAAATCCGGTGCTGCCGATTCAGCCGCTGTTGCCCGCCATTTGGCGCGCGCGAAGGCCGACGTGGTGGCGGCCTCGTTGCCGGGACGTCTGGTACTGGGCGCCGACCAAACGCTGGCACGCGGCGCAAAACGCTTTGGCAAGCCCGCCGATCGCGCTGAAGCCGCCAATCAGCTGAGGGCTTTGCGTGGCCGCACGCATGAGCTTCATTCCGCGCTTGCTCTGGTTCGCGACAAAGAGGCCGTGTTTACCTGTGTGGACACAGCCCGGTTGACCATGCGCGATTTTTCCGACCGTTTCCTCAATGATTACCTCGATATGGCAGGAGACGCCGCGATGAATAGCGTCGGCAGCTACCAGCTTGAAGGCATCGGCATCCACTTATTTGAGCGCGTCGAGGGCGACTATTTCACTATTCTTGGCCTGCCGCTCTTGCCGCTGCTTAACTTCATGCGGCAAAGCAAGTTGGTCGACGGCTAGCCAATGTTCGTTCTCGGTCTCACTGGTTCGCTTGGTATGGGAAAATCCGCCACGGCGAAAATGTTCGCCGAGGAGGGTGTGCCGGTGCACGATGCGGATGCGGCCGTGCATCGGCTGTATGAGGCCGAGGCGACGCCGCTAATTGAAGCGGCTTTCCCAGGCACCACTGGCGGCGGCAAGGTAGACCGTGACAAACTCGCCCAACGCGTACTTGGCGATGCCGCTGCGATCAAGAAACTTGAGACAATAGTGCATCCATTGGTGCGTAACTCCGAAGAGAAATTTCTCGTCGAGGCGGAGCGCAAGGGCGCGGCGGTAGCTGTGCTGGATATTCCGCTACTATTTGAGACCGGCGGTGACAACCGGTGTGACGCAGTGATTGTCGTTTCAGCGCCTTCCGATGTCCAGCATGCCCGAGTCTTCGAGCGCTCCGGCATGACTGAACAGAAATTCGCCGCGATTCTCGCCAAGCAGATGTCGGATGCGGAGAAACGAAAGCGCGCTGATTTCGTGGTGGATACGTCGAAAGGTTTTGATGCCGCGCGTGCCCAGGTGCGTGATATTCTTGCTCGTGTTGCTATAATGCCGAAACGACGGCGGTGATTCTGCCTTTAGAAAAGAAATATGCGCGAAATTGTTCTCGATACTGAAACCACCGGCCTCGATCCTGCCCAAGGGCATCGTCTCGTCGAGCTCGGGTGCGTTGAGTTGCTCAATCGGATACCGACCGGATTGACCTTCCATGTCTATCTTAATCCCGAACGCGACGTGCCGGCCGAGGCTTTCGCAATCCACGGACTTTCCACCGAGTTTTTGAAAGAACACAAGCGGTTTATCGAGATCGCCGATGAATTTCTCGCCTTCATTGGTGACGCACCGCTTGTGATTCACAATGCCGGGTTCGATCACACCTTTCTCTGCGCCGAGCTTAAACGTGCCGAGCGAATGTCGATCGCACGTGAGCGGCTGATCGACACGCTGTTATTGGCGCGTCGTAAGCATCCAGCGGGGCCCAATCGCCTCGACGACCTGTGCGCACGTTATGGCATCGACAACTCGCGCCGTACCAAACACGGCGCGCTGCTCGATGCCGAAATTCTGGCCGAGGTCTATGTCGAATTGATCGGGGCACGCCAGGCGCAACTCGGGCTTGCCGATGGCGGAGAGCGGCCAACTGGAGCCGATGGTATTATCATTGTGCGAGAGCGGCCCGAGCAACTGGCGCTACGGCTAAGTGACGCCGATGTTGCCGCACACCGCGACTTTGTGGCCAGCCTTGGCGAGAACGCTTTGTGGCGAGACTATAATTCTGTCGGTTGAAGCATCAACCGCGCGCTGTCGGCGTCGCCGCTGGCTGCTGCTGCGCCATCTTCTGCCGATAGAGGCCGACGAAATCTACCGGATCGAGCAGGAGCGGTGGAAAGCCGCCATTCCGGACAGCAGTCGCGATGATCTCGCGGGCGAACGGGAAGAGCAGGCGAGGGCATTCGATCAACACCACAGGGTTCAGGCTTTCTTGCGGAACATTGCGGATGCGGAACACGCCCGCAAATTCCAACTCGAAGCGAAATAATAAATTACTGCCGGTTTCTGCCTTGCCTTCGAGTTTGATCACCACCTCGATATCGGTATCGGAAAGCGGGTTGGCTCCTACATTAATCTGGATACCGATCTGCGGCTGTTCCTGACGGTTAGTGAGCGATTGCGGTGCGTTCGGATTCTCGAACGAAAAATCTTTTATATATTGGGACACCACGGTGAGTTGCGGCTGCGTGTCCTGCGCCGCGGCCTGCATTGGGCCCCCGTTAGTTGTCGTCATGAATACTCCCTCGCACCGTGCTTGCTTGCGCGGCGGTTGGCTAACATAGGGTCAAGAATGGAACAAGGATTGGTATCGGTTTGCATCTGCACGCGATGGCCTCTTTCAAAAACCGGTCAAGCATTCCCGATCAACGGCGGACTTTTCGGAATCATGTGCCGATCGAGGTTTCCGGTCGTCTCTGCGCCGATCAGGCAGCGAGGGATCAGGCACCTGATGCCATTGTTCGGGGGCGAGATCGACCACGCCGTCGTCGTGCGCCGTGCGCTCGCCAGATGCCGCGCCGGCGGCACGCCGGACCGGCCCTACAAGCAGAAAAAAGGCCAGGAGATCGGAGATAAATCCTGGAATTAACAGAAGAATCCCGGGCAGTAGGAGCACGCCGCTAGACCCATCCGCCCGCAAGGCGGTGAAGCTACCTTGCTCCATTACAACACGCATTCGTGCAATATGATTACCGCCGGCGTGCCGCAATACCAGCAGGCCCGTCAGTGAGCCGGCCAACAATAAGCTCAATGCCCAGCCAAACCCGACGGTAGCGGCTACTATGATGAATGCTGCAAGTTCCAGAAATGGCAGTATAACGACTGCCAACAGCGCCCATTTTGCCACATTCATCACTGTTTTCTCTGCTTAGCCGATGTTGGCCTGGGCGCCCTGATCGTCTAAGGTTCGATCGAGAGACCTGAATTGCGCCGAGCCGAGATGCTGGCGCGAGGCCCGGCCTTTAGGATTGGCGTGGCTACCCGGCAGATGCAATAGCGGCAATGTCGGTAACGGGCCGAAACGCTGATCTGGCCGATGTGCCGCTACGGTAGCCGAAAGCATGCGAGACGTGTTCGACATCTACACCATCATTTTCTTGGCACTCGCGGTCTTCATCTTCCTGCGATTGCGAAGCGTGCTTGGCCAGCGTACTGGCCGGGAGCGTCCGCCTTACGATCCATATTCGGCCCGCGAACCAGTGCGGCCTGCAACGGACAAAATTGTCACGCTGCCCAATCGTACAGCCGAAACGGCTGTGCCTAAACCGGCCGAAACGGTGGAAGTCTCGCCCGAGCGCTGGAAGGGCGTTGCCGAACCCGGTTCGGCGATCGCAGTCGGTCTTGATGCCATTGCGAATGCCGACACCAATTTTGATGCCAAACATTTCCTGACCGGCGCGCGGGCCGCTTATGAAATGATTGTCAACGCCTACGCCGAGGGCGATCGGCGCACGCTGAAGAACCTGCTCGCGCGCGAAGTCTATGATGGCTTCGAGAGTGCTATCGCCGAACGCGAGAAACGTGGCGAAACGGTGGAGAGCCGCTTTGTGTCGATCGACAATGCAGACATCACTGCTGCCGAACTACGCGGCCGCAACGCGCAGGTGACCGTGCGATTCCAGTCAAAGCTCGTCTCAGTGACGCGCGACAAGGATGGTAATGTGATCGACGGCAATGCTGAGCGTGTAACCGATATTACCGATGTCTGGACATTCGCTCGCGATGTCACTTCGCGTGATCCGAACTGGAAGCTTCTCGCCACCGAAGCCGGACAATGAACGCATGCCAGGGATCGCTATTCGCTCCTGCTGCATATTTGGTTTTTGCCTCTGGCTGATTTCAGCCGCGACCGTGCCGGCACTGGCGAGTGCACCCTTGAATCTTCGCAATGCACAGGTTGAGCCGCTCAGCTTTTCTGCGCTCGACGGCTGGAAAGACGATGACCACGCCGCTGCTTTTGATGCGTTCCTGAAAAGCTGTGGTGCGATTCTCAATGGCACGAAAGCGATGCGGTCTTCGCGGCCGTTCTATAGTGCGCTGTTTAAAGTGTGCGAGCGAGCTGCGACGGCTGGCAAACTCGACCGCGATCACGCGCGAGCCTTTTTCGAGAAAACTTTCAAACCAGTTCGGGTAATGCCCGCCGGCCAGACCGAAGGCTTTTTTACCGGTTACTACGAAACCGAAGTGGACGGTTCGCGCTTTCCGAGCGACGAATACACAATCCCTATCTATGCCGCGCCGGCAGAGACGGTGAAGAAACGCCAAAGCAAAGTGTTTTCCGATCTCGATCGGACCAAGATTGAAGATGGTGCATTGGCCGGCAAAGAGTTGGAGATTTGTTACGTCAAGAATCCAATCGATGCATTTTTCGCGCAGATCCAGGGTTCAACCCGGGTGAAGCTGGATAACGGCAAGCTGTTGCGCCTCAACTATATCGCAAGTAATGGCATGCCCTACACGCCGGTCGGAAAATTCCTCATCGATCGTGGCATCGTCTCCAAAGAAGAAATGTCGATGGACAAGATCCGCGACTTCATGGAGGCGAACCCTGAAGAAGGTAAGGAATTGCGTCGCGAGAATCGTTCATTTGTGTTCTTCCAGGAAACCGCGTTGAGCACGCATGATGAATGCATTGGCGCGCAAGGTGTGCCTTTAACGCCCGGCCGCTCCCTTGCAGTGGATAAACGCATCCACGTTTATGGAACGCCGATCTGGATAGAGGCTGAGTTACCGATCGACAGCGAAAAGCCAGAAACGAAATTCCGCCGCCTCCTGTTTGCACAGGATACCGGTTCGGCAATTGTCGGACCGGCGCGTGCCGATATTTATTTCGGGCACGGTGAGGAAATCAGCCACGTTGCCGGCCGCATCAAGCAATATGGGCAATTCGTAATGCTGGTCCCGCAGAGCATGACTGTCAGCGGTGCAGCGGTCGCGGACGCCACAAATGTTCCGCTTCCAAGACCGCGCCCGCAAATGACCGTCACTGCGGCTGCCCGGTCATCCACCGAAACAACGGCAAGCATACGGGCGCCGAAGCCCAAGCCGCGTCCCTGACCCATGAAATCCGGCGACGGCAAGCGACGTCGCGTTCTTTCTCCGGAAGAACGGATGTTATGGACGACTGTGACCAAGTCGGTTGCGCCCCTGCAGGAAGCCACTGCAACTAACGCGAACGATAGCGCGGACATGCCCGCCCCAGCGGTATCCGTTGGGAAGTCAGCTCCAATCGCCTCGTCACTGACGGGAAAGAAGGCACCGCCACCACTGGCATCCCTCGGCCGCCGCATGAAACAGCGCGTTGCGCGCGGCAAAGACATGATTGACGGCCGCCTCGATTTGCACGGACTGACGCAAGCGGAGGCTCATGCGACTTTGCTGCGTTTTCTGCTTGCGGCAAGTTCGCGCGGCGCGCGGCTGGTATTGGTAATTACCGGGAAAGGTGCGCGCGCGAGTGGAGACGCGCGCGGTGTTTTGAAACGGCAGGTGCCCCAGTGGCTGGGCTTGCCGGAATTCCGGGCGTTGGTCGTCGGCTTTGAGGACGCCCATGTCGTCCATGGCGGCGAGGGGGCACTTTATGTGCGCGTGCGACGAAGCAAGCGAACATAACCATTGTCTTTTTTGGAGTATCGCAGGCGTGTCAAAAAAACACCGAAGTCCCATAAGCCGAAGTCCGCCAAAAAAAGGCGGCAAGTCCGCGCACCAGCAGGAGCTTGAGCGCGATCTCGAGGAAGGGCTAGAGGAAACCTTTCCGGGCTCCGATCCGGTTGCGATTACCGATCCGGTTGTCGATCTGCCGAAGGGCCGGCAGAAAACACGGCGCCGGCGCTCATAGAATAAAGCGGCTCAAGTCCGCATTCCTGGCAAGGTCGCCGATGTGCTTCTCAACATAGGCGGCATCGATTTTTACGTTCTCACCTGAGCGGTCGGGTGCGGCGAAGGAGATCTCATCGAGGACCCGCTCCATCACCGTTTGAAGACGCCGGGCACCGATGTTCTCGACGCTGGAATTCACTGCCACCGCGATATCGGCGATAGCGTCGATCGCGTCCTCGGTGAATTCAAGGACGACCCCTTCGGTCCCCATGAGCGCCACATATTGCTTGATCAACGAGGCCTCCGGTTCGGTGAGAATGCGCCGGAAATCGTCGCGCGTGAGCGCCTTGAGCTCGACGCGAATCGGCAGGCGGCCTTGCAATTCGGGCAACAAGTCCGATGGCTTGGAAATGTGAAACGCACCGGAGGCGATGAACAATATGTGGTCGGTTTTTACCGGTCCGTGCTTGGTGTTGACGGTAGTACCCTCAATCAACGGCAGCAGGTCGCGCTGTACACCTTCGCGCGACACATCGGCGCCACGCAGGCCTTCGCGGCCGGCGATCTTGTCGATCTCGTCAAGGAAAACAATACCATTCTGTTCAACCGCGCGTATCGACTCCTGCACCAACTGCTCATTGTCGAGAAGCTTGTCGGACTCTTCGTTGACTAAAATTTTGTGCGATTCCTCGACCGTAACACGGCGCGTCTTGGTACGGCCGCCGCCGAGCTTTCCGAAAATGTCGCCGATGTTAATGGCACCCATCTGCGCACCTGGCATACCGGGAATTTCGAACATCGGCATGCTAGCGCCGCCAGCCTGCACCTCGATTTCGATTTCTTTGCCGTTGAGTTCGCCATCGCGAAGTTTCTTGCGGAAGCTGTCCCGCGTCGCTGGGCTTGCCCCGGGACCGACGAGGGCGTTAAGTACGCGTTCTTCTGCCGATTGCTCGGCGCGCGCCTGAACATCCTTTCGCTTCCTCTCGCGGATAAGTGCAATGCCAATCTCGACCAAGTCTCGAACGATCTGTTCGACATCACGCCCAACATAGCCAACTTCCGTAAATTTGGTTGCCTCGACTTTGAGAAACGGCGCGCCGGCAAGCCTGGCCAGGCGCCGGGAAATCTCAGTCTTGCCGACGCCCGTTGGGCCAATCATCAGGATATTTTTTGGCAGAACTTCCTCGCGCAGCTTGTCGTCGAGCTGCAATCGGCGCCAGCGGTTGCGCAGCGCGATGGCGACTGCACGTTTGGCATCGCCCTGGCCGACGATGTAGCGATCGAGTTCGGAAACGATTTCGCGGGGAGAGAAGTCGGTCAACGCGGATACTCGGGTTACGTCTTTAGGGACTCAATGGTGACATTGCGGTTGGTGAATACGCAAATCTCGGCAGCGATATCGAGCGACTTGCGAACGATGGCCTCGGCGTCGAGTGACCCGTCAAGCAGTGCGCGGGCTGAGGCGAGCGCATAGTTCCCGCCGGAGCCAATACCCATGACGCCGTTTTCAGGCTCCAATACATCTCCCGTGCCGGTGAGGACCAATGAGACATTGGCGTCGGCGACGATCATCATCGCTTCGAGACGGCGGAGATAGCGGTCAGTGCGCCAGTCCTTGGCAAGCTCGACCGCGGCGCGGGTGAGTTGGCCCGGATACTGCTCGAGCTTGGCTTCTAGCCGCTCAAATAGGGTCAACGCGTCGGCGGTGGCGCCGGCGAAACCGCCGATCACATCGCCTTTGCCCAGGCGGCGTACCTTCTTGGCGTTGGATTTTACGATGGTCTGGCCAATCGTCACCTGGCCGTCGCCGCCGATAACCACATTGGGGCCCTTGCGGACAGTGAGGATAGTTGTGCCGTGCCAGGAGGGAAATTCGTTCGGTGACATACGCTTTAGACCCCGCAACCTGCGTCATCTAGGCATGATGCAGTGTATTTGCAAACCAGTCGCAACGGATGTGGCGAATCCGCCAAACCCCTGATAAAAGGCGCGCGAATAAAGGATATTTGCATGCGCAAGGGCGCCGTAAAGCGCAAGACCAAAGAAACCGACGTCGAGGTTGAAGTCGATCTCGACGGATCAGGCCGTGCATCGGTCTCGTCCGGTATCGGCTTTCTCGACCACATGCTTGATCTGCTCGCGCGTCATTCGCGCATTGATATTACCGTCAGGGCCAAGGGCGATCTTCATATTGATCACCATCACACCACCGAGGATGTCGGCATTGCGCTCGGTCAGGCTGTGAAACAGGCGCTCGGCGACATGAAAGGCATCACGCGTTACGCCGATGTCCATGTGCCTATGGACGAGGCATTGACGCGCGTCGCCATCGATATTTCCGGGCGCCCATTTCTGGTGTTCAAGGCTGAATTCGTGCGCGACAAGGTCGGCGAGTTTGATACCGAGCTGGTGCAAGAATGGTTTCAGGCCTTTGCCATGAATGCCGGCATTACATTGCACGCCGAAACTCTATACGGCAGCAATGATCATCATATCGCCGAGTCGTGCTTTAAAGGGCTAGCGCGTGCGTTGCGGGCAGCCGTGGCGATTGATCCGCGCGCCAAGGATGAGGTGCCTTCCACGAAGGGCTCGCTTGGTGGGTAACCGAATTGTTGCCGTCATCCCGAGCGATGTAAATGGATGACGCTGGTAGAGTAACAAAATGCCCACTTACACTGTGCACGCACCGCCACCACGCCAAGGCGAGACAACAAGCCCTCCTGAGCGCTTCCTCTTCGTGCGCGACGGGTTTTATTTTTGGGCCTTCGTGCTGGCGCCGCTATGGTTGCTGCTGCACCGGCTGTGGCTGGCCACTGTGATCTATATCGTCGGCTATGGGTTGATCGGTGCCGGGCTTACTCTATTGCGAGCGTCGGCCAACGCACAGTTTCTGGTCGGGTTGCTCATCGCCTTGTTGATTGGTTTCGAGGCGTCCAGCATCTGGCGCTGGACCCTGTCACGCCGCGGCTGGACTATGCTTGGCTTTGTCGTTGGTGAGGACGCCGAAATGGCCGAACGCCGCTTTTTCGCTGAATGGAGCAGGCGCGATGAAAATGCTTCGGCTCCTCCGCCGGCTTCGCCTGAACCAAAATATTCAACGCCGGTGCGGCGTGGTCCACCATCGGCATCCGATGTTATCGGCTTGTTCCCCGAGCCGGGAGCTCAACGGTGAGCGTCGCCATTGTCGATTATGGCTCCGGCAATCTGCACTCTGCGGCCAAGGCATTCGAGCGCGCTGCCCGTGAGAGTGGACATCAGCAGCCAATTACGGTGACGAGCGATCCCGATTCGGTCGCGCGCGCTGACCGTATCGTGCTGCCCGGTGTCGGCGCATTCGCCGATTGCCGGCGCGGGCTCGATGAGATTCCTGGCATGGTCGATGCGCTCAGGCAGAGTGTCCGCAAGAAGGGCAGGCCGTTTTTCGGCATCTGCGTCGGCATGCAATTGATGGCAGAGCGTGGGCGTGAATACCGAGTGACTCCCGGTCTCGGCTGGATTGCTGGAGAAGTCGATCGCATTACGCCGTCCGATCCCGGTCTGAAAATTCCGCACATGGGTTGGAACACGCTCAATATGCTGAAAACCCACCCATTGCTTGAGGACATTCCGCTCGGGCCGGACGGCCTGCATGCCTATTTCGTGCATTCTTACGAGCTGAGACCTGCGCAGCGCGATGATCTGGTGGCGCAAGCAGATTATGGCGGCCCGATCACCGCCATCGTCGGTCGTGACAACATGATCGGCACGCAGTTCCACCCGGAGAAGAGTCAACGGCTCGGCCTCGCGCTGATTGCGAATTTTTTGAAGTGGACACCGTGATCCTGTTTCCAGCAATAGACCTCAAGGAAGGTCTCGCCGTGCGACTAGAGCAGGGCGACATGGCGCGTGCGACCGTTTTCCATCGCGATCCGGCTGCGCAAGCACTTGCCTTCGAGCAACAGGGCTTCGAATACCTCCATATTGTTGATCTCGACGGTGCCTTTGCCGGCAAGCCCATGAATGCGGCAGCCGTCGATCGGGTTCTTGAAACGGTGCACGTGCCCGTGCAGCTTGGTGGTGGGGTACGCGACACGGCAACTGTCGAAAGCTGGCTGGAGAAAGGCGTTACCCGCGTCATCATCGGCACTGCGGCAGTGCGCGATCCACCCTTCGTTAA
>DAHUXA010000082.1:0-12398 GCA_027307405.1 Hyphomicrobiales bacterium
GTCTCTCGTTGAGCGGCTCGGGCAAACTCAGCCCAATCGAGAAGGGAACGCCACGCACATCACCATTCGACCGCGTGCCTGTGCCGAAGGGTGGTCTCGCCATGCCTGCCGATGCGGGCAGCGGAGAGACCGTTCACGCCCTCGGGCCCATCGGCGCGGCCAACGATAGCTTCGCTTCAGCCGGCGCGGGCAATGCGCTACGCATCACTGCGCCGCTCGGCGAGGTTACGCTTAATTTTGTGAAGGCGACCGATGGCCTCGCGCACGGTGCCATCATTTCGCCCGCAGAGCGGCAAAGCGCCGCGCAGATCTCAAACACTGGAGATCTGTCCTTCGGTAGTTCCGCTTTGAGCGCGAATGCTCAGGACAGCAGCAGCACCGGCAACGGCCTTGCGCTCGGTGTTGGCAACGTCGGTACCGGCCTTGCCCTCGGTGCTGGCAATGGCCTTGCCCTCGGTGCTGGCAACGGCCTTGCGCTCGGCGCTGGCAACGGGGCGGTCAATGGTAATGCGATCGGAGCTGCACTCGCCAAGGGCAAAGCGAAAGGCAAGGACTAGGACATTCGGCGCAGGATTGCCCTTGCGCGGCGAGGGTTACGCGGTGAGGGGGAGTGAAGAGGATTCGGCCGCATCTTTTTGTCGTGTTCTCTCTGGTCGCAATCCTGCTGACCGGAGCGCCGGTCGCATTGAAGAATTTTCTGGTCGATCTACGATTCAATTCATTCCCGCGCCAGGCGAGTGGCGACGTTGTTATCCTAGCGATTGATTCTCCATCCATTGAAGCAATCGGCGTCTGGCCGTGGCCGCGACGTGTTCACGCCGAACTGATCGATAAGCTGCTGTATGCCGGCGTCACCGGCATCGCCTTCGATGTTGACTTCAGTACGCCGTCGACCCCCGAATTCGATCGAGCCTTTGCTGAAGCGCTTAAGCGTGCCGGCGGGTCGGTCATCCTGCCGTCTTTTCAACAGATGGTGAATTCCGATAATCGAAAAACCATCTATCTGAATCGCCCTTTGCGGAATTTTGCCGAGCACGCCTGGCCCGCAATCGTGAACGTCTCGGCCGACGCCGACGGCGTGGTGCGGCGCTACCCATTCGGAGAAATGGTCGAGGGAAAGTTTCTGCCTTCGATGGGCAGTGTGCTGGCGGGCCGTTATGGAAACGGTAGACGGCCACTATGGATTGATTTTAGCATCGAACCGGCATCGGTCCCCACAATCTCCTACAAAGATGTCTTGTCGGGCGAGCCGGGTGTCCTGGCCCGGCTCAGAGACAAGAAAGTGCTCGTGGGCGGAACAGCTCTGGAGCTTGGTGATCGATTCAGCATCCCGAACGGCCGCATTGTTTCTGGCGCGCTGGTGCAGGCACTCGCCGCGGAAACGATCCTCCAGGATCGCCTGCTGCGATCCACCTCCCTGATCGCAAGGTTCACCGGCCCTGCTTTCGTAGTCCTTCTCATGCTTTTGTTGTGGCGCTTTTCGGCGTCCACGCGAGTGACCGTCCTTGTCGGGCTGGCAATTGCGGCCGAGGTTGGCGCAATGTTCTTGCAGGCAAAACTCGCGATCATGTCCGACACGTCGCTTCTTCACACCGCCGCTGCTGCGTACCTTGCCGCCATCGCTCTCGATGAAATCGATTTTCGAGATTTGCTCGGACTCATCGCCGAACGGCGTTTCCAGCGTATCGCAATGTCGCTCGGTGACGGTTTGGTATGCACTGACAACAACGGCATGGTCACGGTATGGAATCCAACCGCAAGAGCGATGTTCGGTCTTGAAGCCGACGAAATTATTGGTCGCCCCCTCAACAAGATCTGTGCGCTCACCGACGACCCGTCAGCACCGAATTCATTTTCAATCTGCGGTTTGCCGCAAGACCAATTGCAGGCGCCTGGTGGCAAACTGATGGAAATGTACGGGCGGCGAAAAAATGACGAGCTCTTCCCGCTCGAGGCCTGCTTTTCGTGCTGGCCCGGCACGGATGGGCTTAACTACGGCGCGATCTTCCGGGACATTACAATTCGCCAGCGCGAGGCGGCACGTATTCGTTATCTTGCGGAGTATGACGATCTTACCGGCCTTGCGAATCGGCACAGCCTTGTTACGCACCTGCGTGAAAAAATTTCCGCAGCAAAGCCCGGTTCGGACGAAATCGCCCTCCTGGTTATCGGTCTCGACGGTTTTGAGTTCATCATCGATATGCTTGGCCATGCCTATGGCGATCAGGTTCTTTGCGCGGTCGCCGAACGATTTACAAATTTCTTTGACGGCGCAACCCTTGTGGCGCGCCTGGACGGCGATGAATTCGCGATGGTCGTCGAGGGCCTTAACGCAGCGGCAAAGGCGGAAGACCTGTCGAAGCAGATTTGCCAGGCGTTCAGCGAAAGCCCGCTCGCCGTCGACGCGCGCGAGCAATCGGTTACGGTGAGCATCGGGCTTGCCGCTTTCCCAAAGGATTGCAGAACGGCGGACGATCTCATTGGCAACGCCCATCTTGCCCTGTACCGCGCCAAGTCAGGCAGGCGTGGCCAACACTTTGTCTTCGAACGCAGCATCCGAATCGAGCTCGAGATGAGAGCAAGGCTCGAGGCCGAACTCGTCCGCGCCCTCGAACGAAACGAATTCGAGCTCTATTACCAACCAAAAGTCAGCCTGGAAGACGATACGCTGGTCGGCGTAGAAGCGCTCATTCGCTGGCGACATCCCTACCGCGGGCTTATTTCCCCCGCAGACTTCATGCACGTTGCAAAGAACTCGCCCGTCTCTGAGCCGCTGGCGTTGTGGGTGATGCGGACTGCATGCAACCAGGCCCGCATTTGGCAGAAGAATGGCTTTGACCTTTCCATGGCGATCAATCTCGCGCCATCGCAAGTCCGATCCAACGACCTCGCCACGACAATCGCGAGAGTCCTCAAAGATACGGGCTGTTCGCCCTCGCGTCTCGAGGTCGAAGTCACCGAGGACATCCTCGTCGACGATCAGAATGCCATCGAAGTTTTTCGCGAGATAAGGGACCTCGGCGTCCGTATCCTGCTCGACGATTTCGGAACCGGTTATGCAAGTCTGACCTACCTGAAGAAGTTCCCGATCAGCGGATTGAAGATCGACAAGTCTTTTGTGTGTCAGCTGCGGGTCGAAATCGACGATGCCGCCATCGTCAGCTCCACCATCGGTCTGAGCACGTTGCTCGGCTTGTCGGTTATCGCTGAAGGCATTGAAGACCGCGGCACCGCCAATTTGTTGGCAAAAATGGGCTGCAAGCAGGGGCAAGGTTACTTTTTTGGCCGCCCTATGCCTGTTACAGAATTTGAGCGAAAATTTCTTTCGGATGCGAACTCCAGGAAACTGACTTGGGCCCTGGATAAGGCGGGCTAGCAGGGGCGGACGAAGATGCGTCGCCCGCGATTGAAATAACAAATCCTTTCCGATGTCTCGAAGGTGGCTATTAACCATCAACAAGAGGCGATGATTAAATTTTATCCAGTACAACAGGCCGGATGTATTGCGCGGAAATCTCATAAGCAAGACACGGCCTCATGCCAGGACGGCTCGCCAAATTATTGTCTGCGAAATTCGCTCGTGCGACCGACACGTCAGCGTCGTCGAAATTTTTCAGCCCAGGACGATTCATCATCGTCTGCGCCGTCACGCTCGCGATCATCACCGTGAGCAGCGCCGGTCTGATCGTTTACAATCTGCGCAATCGGGTTGTTACCGAAAACGAAAGGGCGTTGACGAATTCCGCGCTCATCATCGCAAAGCAAATCGAACAGACTTTTACGGCGATGGAGGCCCTGCAAAAGGAATTCAGCGAAGAAATTTCGCGCGCGCCGGGTATCAGCAAGAAAACGCTCGACAGCCAGCTCAGCCGCTACGATGTTCATTTGAAATTGCGCGACAAAGCGGGCGGCATCCCCTACGTTGGCGCCCTCATCATCTACAATGCCAACGGCAAATTGATCAATTATTCGCGCCAATGGCCCCTCCCCGACAACATTAACATCGCGGACCGCGACTACTTCATTGCCGCCAAACTTGATCAGGCCTCGACTCCTATCCTGAGTGCGCCCGTTCGCAATCGCGCCACCGGAAGCTGGGTGATGAATCTCGTCCGCAGAATTTCCGGCCCGAGCGGGGAATTTCTCGGAGTCATCTCGACCTCATTTGAACTCCAATATCTGCAGAATTATTTCAGCGAAATCAGTTCCGACGCAGATAGCAGCTTCGCCCTGTTTCGAAACGACGGCACATTGCTCGCTCGTTTTCCGCAAAATGACGTAGACCTCGGCCGCCGGTTTCCGACGGCTGTTGCCTTGAAGCTTACGGCCAACTCCGACCACGGGGTCGGCATGAGCGAGGGCGTGATCGACGGCAGCGTCCGCATGGTTGCCGCTCGCCGGGTCAATAATTTCCCGATTGTGGTCACCGCAACAAAGACCGCAGGTGCGGTCCTCGCCGGCTGGAGAAAGACCTCATTCTATATCGCCGGCGCGTCAGCTTTGATCATCGTCCTGATCAACGCCTTCGCCCTGCTCTTCACGCACTTGCTTCGAAACTACCAGGCGCTCGTGCAGGCGCGCGCCGAGCGGAAAAGGGCCGAAGAGCTCCGCCAGCAAAGCCTGCGGTTCGACGTGGCCTTGAATAACATGTCGCAAGGCCTGGTGATGTTCGACGCATCATCGAAGCTTGTCGTCTGTAATTCGCGATTCATTGAAATCTACGGGGTATCACGAGAGGTCATAAAACCGGGATTGCCGCTTCTGGACCTGCTCAAGCACAGGAAAGAATGCGGGTCGTTCAGCGGTGATCCGGACGAATACCATGGCAAATTGCTGAATCAGATCGCCAAGCGGAAACTCACGAAACAGAACGTACCGACCCCGTCCGGGCGCATCATCCAGATCGTCAATCAGCCCATGCCGGATGGCGGCTGGGTTGCGACTCACGAGGATATTACCGAGAAGGTCGAGGCGGAAACGGCGATACGTAAACAGGATCTGCAGCTCCACGCGGCCCTGGAAAATATTTCACAGGGCCTTTGCATGTTCGATGCTTCGCAGCGCTTGATCATCTGCAACAAGCAATATGCCAAAATCTATGAACTGGACGACGAGCTGACAAAGCCCGGTACGCCGTTCCTAACGATCCTTGAACATACCGTTGCCAAGCGAAATGCGCCGAACGACTGTGCGGCCTATCTCAAGGCCCGAATCAACGACGTCTCTGTTAATGCTCCATATCAGACCATAAACCGGCTGCGCGATGGACGTTATATCGCGGTGGTCCACCGCCCATTAGCGAGCGGCGGATGGGTGTCGACTCACGAAGACGTCACAGAGGCGAGACGCCGCGAAGAATCATTCCGTCTGCTCTTCGAGGGAAGCCCCGTCCCGATGTGGGTCACCGACCGGAAAAGCCTGCGTTTTCTGGCCGTCAACGAGGCGGCCGTCGCGCACTACGGATATAGCCGCGCGAAATTCATGTCGATGATGGCGACTGAGCTGCGGCCTCCCGAGGACCGCGAGCGTTTCGCGACGTTCCTGCACGGACTTTCCGACGATCAATTCACCGAAAAAATCGGCCAGCACCTGAAGGCTGACGGGACAATGATCGATGTCGCGGTGCATTCAAAAGCGCTGACCTATGAAGGGCACGATGCGCGTCTGGCCGTTGTTCATGACATCACAAAAACCAAACTTGCCGAAGCCGAACTGCGCCGAACCAAGATATTCCTCGATGCCGTCATCGAGCATGTCCCCCTCCCAATTGTGGTGAGAGACCTGGATCGGTCGGGAACGAACACGCACGGAAACCGATTCACATTGTTCAACCGGGCTTACGAGGAACTGACCGGCGCTTCCCGCAAGGACCTCATTGGGAAGACCGCGCACGAAATATTTCCGCAGTGGCGTGCCGAAATGATCGTGCGCTCCGACGAGGAAACTGTTTTATCGAATCGGATTGTCTGTACACCGGAGCATGAAATACCTACGGCCTATAAAGGGCCTCGCCGGGTGACGGCAAAAAAGACGGCCATCAGAAATGAAGATGGCCAACCGAAATACATCCTGACGGTTCTTGACGACGTCACCGAGCGCCGGCGCGCTGAACAGGACATCTGGTATCTGGCGCACAATGATTCCCTGACCGGCCTCCCCAACCGGACCTCGCTTCTCGACTATCTGGCCGTGACGCTCGAAAAGGCCGCCAAAGACGACCAACAGTTCGCCGTCATGTGCCTTGACCTCGACCGGTTCAAGGAAGCGAACGACGTCTACGGGCATCTGGTCGGCGACGGGCTTCTGCGCGAGGCGGCGCGCCGGCTGAAAATAGCCGCCGCAGGGGCTTATCTCGCACGTATTGGCGGCGACGAGTTTATTGCGGTTTTGGCGAGCGACGATCCGGAGGAGGCAGCGAGAGCGGTCGGGGATCGCATGCTCGCAGCGTTTAAAGACAATTTCGAGATCGACGGTCACCAGCTGCAGGTCGGCTTGAGTGTCGGCATTGCGATGTTCCCCGCCGACGGCGCCGACGTGAAAACGCTGATTGCCAATGCGGATGCTGCTCTCTACCAGGCAAAATCGGAAGTGCGCGGATCGGTGCGATTTTTCGAGGAGAAGCTCGGCTCGCGCTTGCGGGAGCGGCGTGAATTGCAGACAGATCTACAGACAGCTCTCGACCAGGGTGACCTGTTGCTGCACTACCAGCCGCAAAAAACAATCGCGTTCGGTAAAGTCGTCGGATTTGAAGCATTGGCCCGCTGGGACTGCGCCAAGCGTGGTATGGTCCCGCCTGACACCTTTATTCCGATTGCGGAGCAAAGCAGTTTCATTATCACGCTTGGCGAGCGAATCCTGCGCGAGGCCTGCCGCGAGGCGGCGACCTGGTCGAAGCCGCTCAGGGTTGCCGTCAATATCTCTCCCGTCCAATTCCATCACGGCGATTTGCCCAGCCTTGTCCATTCGATCCTGCTGGAAACCGGCCTGAAGCCCGACCGACTCGAACTGGAAATCACCGAAGGCGTCTTGATCGACGATTTCGCACGTGCGGTTTCAGTCCTGCGCAAACTCAAGACGCTTGGCATTCATATCGCGCTGGATGATTTCGGGTCCGGATTTTCGTCGCTGTCGTATCTGCACGCATTCCCGTTCGAAAAAATCAAGATCGACCGCGTCTTCATCGGCGATCTCGAACACAATCATCATTCCATGGCGATCGTTCGTGCAATCATTACCCTTGGCCACAGCCTGAGCATTCCGGTCCTTGCCGAAGGCGTCGAGACCGAAACCCAGCTTGCGTTCCTGAAACAGGAAGGCTGCGATGAGGTGCAGGGATATCTCACGGGCAGGCCCTTCCCGATCGAGAACTATGCCGACTTAATTGGCCGCGAGGTCCGCACGCCGCAAAATAAAGCGGTTGGGATGTAAGGCCACAGCAGCGGCTCTCAAGATGACGTCAGCAAGTCGATTTTTGTATTGGCTAGAATAAGCCGCTTGGCCAAGAGGACGGCAAGGTTACGGATAATGCGCTCCCCGATCTGCGGGTGCTTCTCGCGAAATCTGGCATAGGCCTCAAGCGGTAGTTCGAAGCATTGCACGAGCGTGTCCGCCCACACATCCGCGGATCTGCGATCTTCGAGCAGCGCCATCTCGCCGAACACCATGCCTGCGACAAGCGTCGCCAGACGCACGCCGTTCGGGATCTTGACGCTGACCATGCCGCTTTGCAGAAAAAACAAAGATGACGCAGGCTCTCCCGCCCCGACGATGCGTTGTCCCGCCTGAAATGTTCGCGGCTCCATAAGCGCCGCAAGCGCTTCAATCTCGCCAACCGTCAACCCCCCGAGCAATTGCTGCTCGGGCAGCGTGGTCGGATCGTGCAGCCGGCCGTAACCGCCAAAAAGATAGATGATCTGGTCTTCGGCCCACTCGATGGCCTCATCGAGCACCGCAAACTTTCGCAGCTTCGAAGGGGGTTCCAGCAATTTGTTGATCGCGGCACCGAGCAATGATTGCGATTGTATGCCGCACAAGATCACGGTCGTGTTGATAGCGCTTAGCTCACTGAGACTTGGCCGGCCGCTTTGGTGATTGTTGGCACGCGATGCAAATCAAGGATGACAAACTGAGAATGCGGACGTTGCTGCACAAGCCGGCGTGACAGATATTCGATGACGCCGAAGGTGAGTGCTCCTGTCAGCTCGTAGACGTGGCAATATTGGTGATGCTCGTCGAGAATTGTCTGCTCGTGGGGCTGGCGGTTGCGGCGCGAAGACACCCCACCAATATTGTATTCAGCGGCGATGCCGTTTCTGACGTCGCCGCTGCGGTTGAAAAGATGCAAATCGAAATGTGATGACAGCGCCACGCACACCTTCAGGCCACGTACGCTGTTACCGTGGCTATCGAGGAGCGGCGCATAGGTACCAAGACCAAGTTGCGAGGGAAGCGCAGCGACGATACCGCCGCCAACGCCGCTCTTTGCCGGCAGGCCGACACGGTAAATCCATTCGCCTGCATAGTCATACATGCCCGCGCTCGTCATCACGGACAAAGTGCGCGCGACGGCATAGGGACTGATGACTTGTTCTCCACTGAGAGGATTTCGACCCCGGTTGGCGAGTGTAGCCGCCATAACGGCAATGTCCCGTGCAGTCACCAAGACCGAACATTGGCGGAAATAGACATCCAGCACTGAATCGACATCGCCCTTTACGACGGCATAGTTGCGCAAAAGGTAGGCAATGGCACGATTGCGATCGCCGGTTGCGCGCTCGGAGGCGAACACGGCCTCATCGACGCTGAGGGTTCGGCCGGCAAATCGGCCCAGAGTTTCGAGGATGCGATCGAATGCACCGCTGCCTTCCACATCGTGAACGAGGCCCGAGCAGGCGATAGCACCCGCGTTGACCATCGGATTGAAGGGGCGATTGTCCGTGCGCAGGCGGATCGAATTGAAGGCCTCGCCGCTGGGCTCGACCCCGATCAGGCTTTCGACCTTCTCGGCGCCGATGGTCTCGAGGGCCAGCGAGAAAACGAAGGCCTTGGAGATTGATTGTATCGTGAAAGGAACGGCGCTATCGCCGACCTCGTAGATGTATCCGTCGGTGGTGGCGACGCTGATGCCGAAATGATCGGGGTTAGCCTTGGCGAGTTCGGGGATGTAGTCGGCAACGGCTCCGGTCCTGTCGCCCGCAATTTCCGCATGACAGCGCTGCAGAAACCGGGACAAAGGCGGCCTGGCAACGTCCTCGCTGCGGAAAGCAGAACCGGCCGGTGTTCTCGCGTCCATGTTTTCGTCCCCAAAACATGGAATGAAGCAAGCCGCGTGCCGGACGTCCGGGCGCATTGACGCACACGCCAATCGCGATCCCCGCAGTGCTCTCTACTGTGCGTTGCTGACAGCCCCCGCGAGCGTTCTGTCGCCTGCTCTCTCAAGCAAGCTTGCAAACGCACTCGGGTCGACGGCTGTTCGGACGATCATCGGTTCTTCCCGGCCGCGAATTGCAATTTCCGTACGCGTGAGCGCATCGGCCGCAACGCTGGCGGTCACAAATACCTCTTCTGAAACGATGGCCTTGCAATCAAGCGTCTTCGTCATGTCCTGAAGCCGCGCCGCCACGTTGACGGGATCGCCGAGTGCCGTGAAGACCGTGTGATCCCGGAAGCCGATGTCGCCGATGATGACGTCGCCGCCATGAATACCGAGGCCGTACTGGATCGGTTCAGGCAGATCGGACGCGAGTTGACGGTTCATGTGGTCAACATTGGTCGCGACGTTGGCGGCCGCTTGCAAGGCTTGGCGGCATGCAGTTGCCGGGTCTGCGTCGATTCCGAACAGCGCAAGGACGCCGTCGCCCACGAACTGGTTCGGCTGGCCACCCGCGTCGAGCGCCGCCTGCGAGCACGCGCCCAGAAAGCGATTGATGAGAAACACGACATCGAATGGCAACCTTGCTTCGGCGAGCCTGGTCGAGCCGCGCATATCGACAAACATGCTGACGATGTAGCGCTCCTTGCCGATGTTCATGCGGCGGCCTTTGCGCAGCAGATCGGCATTCATGCTCGGCGGTAGAAGTGGAATGACGGACACGTCCGACTGCGGCCGCAGCTGGCAAGCAAGTCGGATCGAGGGGTTTGCGGAAACGCCGATGCGGTCCAGCACAAAGGCCTCGCGTCCCGAAGGCGGCGGCAGCGTAGCGCGGTCACCCACGACGCGGACGCGGCAGGTCGAGCAACGGGCGCGGCCGCCGCAGACGCTGGCATGCGGGATTTTATAGCGCAGGCTCGCTTCAAGAATACTCAGACCTTTTGGCACGCGCACCTGGCGATCCGGATAAGTAATTGTAAACAGTCCACGCCGGCGTTCGCGCAGCGTGCGCGTACCGCGCGCCGCGAAGACCAGGATGATTGCAGCCGCATAACCGATCGGAAAGTAAAAGAGCGTGATGTTGTCGATGACCTGGCGCTGAGCAGCCGGAGTTCCCCTCAGATTTTTCTTACGCCAGTCGGGATCCTGGCCGAGCTCAGCAACTTCGCGACCTCCGTGATGCGCGCCAATCATCGCGAGCGGTGGCATAAGCACCGCAACAGCTAGAAGAATGGGCGCCGCCCAACTGAAGAACGACTTCAGTCGAAGCCAGAAATAGAGCCCGATGCAAGCGTGCGTCCAAGCAACGGTCAGCAATATGAACTGCACCGCAATCATGTGCGGCCGCAAAACCCAATAAGCGTACAGCGGTCCGGCATAATTTGGCGGAGCGAGCCCATAGAGCGCGCCGTTGAGCCGCACGGCGCCAAAGTGACTGGCGAGCCACAGCGGAATGCTCAGGCCGAGCACAAGCTGCGTGATTTCAATTGCCGTGTAGCGAAAATGCCGCCGTTGGTAGAGCGCCCACAGACCGAGTGAGAAGTGAATGCACGCGGCCGTGTAGAGCGTGTAGTTGACGACCGGAATTCGCCACCACCAGACGTGAAAGCGCAACCACGCTTCCATCGTTTCGTAGGAAATGTTGCCGAGTGCGTGATTGAAGAAATGCGAAAAGATGTAGGTGAACATGACGAGGCCGGTGGTAAGCCGAACCTGTCGGACGCCGATGCCACGCAGCAATACCGGGAGCTTTATGCTGCGATCCACGCGCGGAGCGCGAACGTCAACGAAGGCAGGTGCCTGTGGCGTCACGGTGGACCATCAATTTGAATGCCAGTTCGCCGCGGCACTGTACGAAAATTAGCCGTGGCGTATCAAAAAAACATCGCAGTCAAAAATTACTGGGCCCTGGAATTATCTCCACTCAGTTGTGCTCAGCGGGGCCAGCGGATTGAGGTCAGTCGCAGGATGGTAGCTCACGAGGTTGGCAGTCCACACGCCGAAGAGAACGAACGACGCGGCGACAGATATGATGGCGGTACGGATCATGACGGTGCTCCCTTTATTTTTGCCCGGGTTTCCCGGTGCCGCCGGGGAAATTCGGCCCCCTGCAACGGTAAAACTAGGTGGGAGGTCGGTCGGTTCCTGTGACCCGGGTCACAAAAGCGCGCTTTTTCGCGGGCTGCCTCGGCCCAAGAAAAAAGCGGCCCGTGAGGGCCGCTTGGAGTTTGGAGGTTCAGTTCAGAAATTCAGGGCCTGCCCCGGGCAGGGGCAGGCCGAAAGACGGTCAGGTGCTGGGGACTACGCTGGCCGTCAGGCTGCCGGTGACAAGGGGGTGAACCACCGATCGAGCCGAAATCGTGTCGCTGGGGCTGTGGAATGTCCGGGCCAAGCCGGTAACCACTGACGCGCCCGCGAGGAACGTGGTGGCGATGGCGAGAATGATGGTCTTGCGCATGTCCGTCAGCCCTTAATGACGCAGGAGCAACCTGCTCCCTAGAGTCAAAATACTAGGGCAGCGGCTTGGGCGCGGATGTGACCCGCATCACATAAAGACGCTTTTTGCAGGGGAGCCGCCAAACAGCTCGAAACTGTCATATCGCCCGGTTGGCGGCCCGCAATCGGCGGACCAGCATGCCCATGACATCGAGGGCAAAAGTCGGTGCCCGGCTCACCAGGGCTAGGAAATCCTTCTTCGAAATGGGTACCAGCGCGACATCGGTTTTGGCGATGGCGGTGGCGCTTCGGGGAGCGGAATCGATCAGCGCCATCTCGCCGAAAATGTCATTGGCCTCGAGAGTCGCCAGCAGACGATTACCCAGCTGAATTTCGACCTGTCCGCTCTGGATGACATAGAGCTCTTTGGCCGTTTCGCCTTCCTTGAAGATCGTTTCGCCCGGCTTGAGGTACCACACCGGGATGTTGGATTCGGTGAGAAAGCTGAAGCCGACAACATCGTCCGACATGGGCCTAGCCCCTGCCCCCCAACGAAATACCCCCGCATGATTGCACCGTATCCCTGGGCCAA
>DAHUXA010000082.1:12408-15762 GCA_027307405.1 Hyphomicrobiales bacterium
TACCTAGAGTTTGAGCTCTTTTTCCAGCTTGGCCTTGTTCTCGATGCAATAATAGCCTGACAGCCGGGTGATCAATTTCAGCCGCATCCACTCGTTGAGAATCCGGCTGACGTTTTCCCGCGCAATACCGGCCATAGAGGCAACGTCGCTTTGGCTCAATTTCTGGCGGATAACGACGCGGCCGGCACCTACTTCGTTGCCGAAGGCTTTGGCCAGATCGAGCAGCGCCCGGGCCACGCGGCCTTTGACCGGCAGAAACGATCCGGCCGCGACGACCTGATCGGTATCGCGTAAGCGGGCGGCGAGCAGGCTAAGAAGATGCTTGTAGATCTCCGGATTCTTGGCGGCGAGCGCTTCGAATGCGGAGCGGCTAATGAAACTCAGCTTGCACTCGCGCAACGCAGAGACCGAAGCCGACCTCGGGCGCCCATCGATCATCGCCATGTCGCCGACAATCGATCCGGGGCCCAGAATTGCGAGAATCCGCTCGGCGCCGGTTGGCGAGACCATGCTGACCTTGAGGAGGCCTTCATTCAGGCGGTAGCAGCCGTCGCCGGGATCACCGGCAATGAACAGCACTTCATCGGCGGCCAGCTTGACCGGTTTGGCGCTGGCAAGAAGCCCAGCCGACAGCCGTTCAGGGAGATCCGACAGCAAATCTGCAGAACGCAACGAGGAAACCATCACATACCCGGCGCGGAATAGCCCATGACGCGCCCCGGGGACTTTTTAGCAGATGTTGCCGAAAAATGCTCGGGAGCGGACCAAAGCAATTGATATTGCTTGGAAATATACCCCCACCAGTCGGTTTTATTCCCACCGCTATTCGCTGCGAGGCACGCGTCCCGGCAGACCTATTCCTCGAACGCTCCTCCGCCATGTCGTCAGCATTTTCCCCGCACGTGCGCCGCGCGGAGAGGATAACGACGTGTTGGCGCGCAATCGCCGCATTTCCATTCGGCGTGCACGAGCAAAGCAGCGCATGGATAACTTTCCGAAGTGGGGAAAATCCCCGGTACCCGGGGCTGGCATATTCGGTCCCAAACTCTTAGGATTCGACTAAATCAGCGGGCTGGCGATACCGGGCTGGAGGGGAATTATGAGACGTCAGGCAGCGCTTTTGGCGGTTCTCGGCTTGACACTCGCCTCATGCGTCGGCGTTTACGGCCCAAAAGGAAACGACATTGGCGGCATTATTCCGTGGTCGCCCGAAGCCGAGCAAAGCGCGCTGGACATCGCACAGAGCAATTGCAGTCGTTTCAATAAATACGCGCACATCACAAGCATTCATCGTGTTTACGGCGATTACATTTCCTATGCATGCTGGTGGAAACCTCCGCACCAAACGCGCCGATACATACGCTAAGAGCAACCTCAGGATCCGACGGTTAATCGCCGGCGGACATCCCATCGACCGACTGCTAATCTTGTAACATGATGAAACGCAGTCTCGTTTCGGTTGCGTTTGCAGGCATTGCTTGCACAATTTTCGCAACGCCTGCCGGTGCGCTCGATCTCAACTCATTCCGTGCGCAGCACGGTCTTCCCCCACTGTCCGCGAGCGGTGCGCTTGCCGGCGCCGCTTATAGTCATGCACGCAATCTTGCCGCGCGCCAGCGCCTCGACCATGCCGGCTTTCGCGAGCGTGTGTCGATGACGTCCGGTACGGCAGCCGAAAATGTTGCGTTCGGATGTGCGACGGAAGACTGCGTCATACGCATGTGGGCGAGTCCGGCCGCCATCGAGCCAACATGTTGCGACGTGACGTGACCAGCTACGGGATTGCTTCCGCGGACGGTGGTAATGGCCGCCGTTACTGGGTCCTGGAATTGGGAAATTGAGACCGCAAAGCCGGGCGTTATTTCTTCTCCAGCATCAGCTGGCCCTTCTGCCCGATCACACGCTGCGCAGCATGGGCAAAGCGCGCGAGCAGCCATGGCAGCGTGATCTCAAGCCTCGCGCCCGCCTCATAGACGTCGATGATGCCCGAAGCGCGCTGGCCCAGTGCCGCGACGCGAAAGGTCAGACGATCGCCGGTCCAGACGGCTTCCTCCAGGGATAAGAGCCAGGCAAATTCGTATTTGGCGCGGTCGAGCCCATCCTTGATACGGCGGAGTGCCTCGTCCCTGCCGAGGCGATGGGGAATAATAACGACGAGTGGTTCCGACATTGCGGCGGTATCTCCCGGATGCTGACCGGCATGTGGGGACGCCGCCCGCGCAGAAAAAGGGCCCGCAAGGCTAGTTTAAGGAGCTAAGCGCTCAGGTCCGCTGAATCTTGCCGTTCGGGCTCGCCTGATCGACTGCTGTGGGCAGATGATCAGCAAGCAGTTTCAGCACCTCGTCAACGGGCACACCATACTGCTGCGCAATTTGCCTGACTTGCTGATTTCCCAGCGCGGCCCGGATCTGCTCCGGCGTCACCTTCATATTGGCCCCGTTGCCGAGCCACGATTTGACCTGATCTCCCAATCCGCCCTGCTGAAGGTGATTGACGACGCCTTGCAGGTCACCCAGGTTCGTCTTTGCCAAAAACGCCGAGATTAAAGCCGGCCCTTCGGTTGCAGCTACCGAACCAAGAGCGGCCTTCAGCGAAGGACTAAGTTGATCCCAGAGTCCCATACCAACCTCCAAAGCGCGAGCCATCAGCTGACATCACGCCCTGCCGACTCGCAGACAGTTTGTCCCGTTAGGGATGTTTCTCGGTCTTGGAGGCGCGCATTCCCTGGCTGGTCGCATCGCTCTCGCACATATACGCGCCGGTTTTCGTGTTGCCGTAATCCTTGTAGCCGCTGAAGTGATAGATCTTCGAATTGAGATTGGCCCAAACGACGGTGCCCGTTAGACAACGCATTCTGGCCTGCCCCTCTGTTGTGTACTGGTTCGCACCGGTCGGCGTCGTCGCGGCCGGCCGAGGTGCCGCAGTCGGCGGTGGCGCGGCTGGAGCTTGCGCAGGAGCCGTCGTCGTTCGCGTCGTCGGCGCGGGAGCCGGTGCTGGCGCAGGTGCCGGAGCTTGTGCAGGCGCCGCGACCGTTCCACCCGAACGGCACTGCGCTACGTAAGCCTTCTCGGTAATTCCCTTCGCCTGATTGTCGGCCTTGTTGGCTCGCCATTCGTCCCGGCAAGCCTTGGCTGTCTTCTGCTCGCCAGCAGCCGGCGCAGCAGGCGCCGCGGTTTTTTTCTGGCTGGCTTTTTTCTCGGCTTTTTTCTCGGTGGCTTTTTTCTCGGGTGCCGGAGCGGCCGTCGTCGTGGCACTCCCGCCCGCGCGGCACTGTGTGACGTAGGCCTTTTGCGTTATTCCCTTGGCCTGATTAGCGTCCTTGTTGGCTCGCCATTCTTCCTGGCAAGCCTTGAC
>DAHUXA010000083.1 GCA_027307405.1 Hyphomicrobiales bacterium
GCGGGCGCGGTCCTGCTTGGGCTCGGCGCATCCCGCGATCACCCCATCGAAGTCCCGATCCACATGCACCGTCCACGGCGTCGAGCGGACCGTGCGGGCCAGCCGCACCGGCACGTGAAACCCTTCGAGCGGGATGATTCCGCGCATGTCCGGCTCGATCCAATAGAGCGCCGGATCGTCCGCGCTTTCGGCCATCGGAAAGATGCCGCAGGCATAGGCCTTTAGCAGCACTTCCGGCGTGATCTCGATGTAGGTGTTTTCGCGGTTTGCCATGGCCTGTATCGCGGCATGAAAGATTGAAATGAGGAGGCGTCAGCGACCTCTGTTAACCATTTAGGCACCATAATGCAGCAAATTTCTGAAGCTCGTTCGGCCTTTGCGTTGGCCGGAAAGGGGCTGACGGCAGTGCGGAGAGGGTGCATGAGTTGAGCCAACGCACCGATTTCGGTCCTGGTGGTCGAAGATGAAGTGCTGATCAGCAACCTTGTCGCTGATGCTCTGAGCGCCTCCGGTTTTGTCGTGCATGAAGTAACAACTGCCGACGAGGCGCTGCGATACATCGACTCCGACGCTGAGACCGATGTCCTTGTTCACCGACATCAATTTGCCGGGCGGCATGAACGGCGCAGAATTGGCGGAGCGCGCGCGAATTGCGGCCCGAGATGCCGGTCGTCTATGCCTCGGGACGGTTTAAGCTGTCCGAGATTGCCTCATTGGTGCCGCGCTCGCTCTTTGTGGCGAAGCCCTATGACCCGAACGGCTCTACTGACGCGGCTCACCGGCACTAATTCGTCGGCTTAGCTTTCCATCCCGCCGCTGGCGAGGAACTGCTCCAGCCAGTGGATGTGATAGTTGCCGTCGATGATGTCCTTTTCGCGCACCAGGGCGCGAAAGAGCGGCAGTGTCGTTTCGATGCCGTCCACCACCACTTCGTCGAGCGCGCGTTTGAGGCGCATCAGGCATTCGGTGCGCGTCTTGCCGTGGACAATCAGCTTGCCGACAAGTGAATCGTAATAAGGCGGAATGCTGTAACCCTGATACACGGCGGAATCGACGCGGACTCCGAGTCCGCCCGGCGCGTGATAATGCAGGATTTTGCCAGGCGACGGGCGGAAAGACACCGGGTCCTCGGCGTTGATGCGGCACTCGATGGCGTGGCCGCGGATCTGCACGTCGCTCTGCGAGTAGGGCAGCCGCTCGCCGCTGGCGATCAGCAGCTGCGCCTTGACCAGGTCGATCCCGGTTATGAGCTCGGTGACGGGATGCTCGACCTGGATGCGCGTGTTCATCTCGATGAAGTAGAATTTGCCGTCCTCATAAAGAAACTCGACCGTGCCGACACCGAGATAGCCGATGTCGCGCATCGCCTTGGCGACCGTTTCACCTATCGCGTCGCGCGCGCCGGCGTTAAGCGCAGGCGAGGGGCCTTCCTCCCAGACTTTCTGGTGGCGGCGCTGCAACGAACAGTCGCGCTCGCCCAGATGAATGGCATGACCTTCGCCATCACCGAGCACCTGGATTTCGATATGGCGGGGACGCTCGAGATATTTCTCGAGATAGACGGCATCGTCGCCAAATGCGGCTTTGGCCTCGGCGCGCGCGGTTGAGAGGGCGAGGGAAAGTTCACTGGCGCTGCGCGCAACTTTCATGCCGCGGCCGCCGCCGCCTGCGGCTGCCTTGACCAGTACGGGATAGCCGATCTCGGTCGCGATCTTGCTCGCTTCCTGGTCCGACCCGATACTGCCTTCCGAGCCGGGCACGACCGGAATGCCGAGCTTCTTGGCAGTGCGTTTGGCCTCGATCTTGTCGCCCATGAGTCGGATGTGCGCGGCCTTGGGGCCGATGAACTGTACGCCGTGTTCGGCGAGAATTTCTGCGAAGCGAGCATTCTCCGACAAAAATCCGTAGCCGGGATGCACGGCGTCGGCGCCGGTGATCTCGCAAGCTGACAGAATGGACGGAATGTTGAGGTAACTGTCCTTCGCCGCAGGAGGCCCGATGCACACGCTCTCGTCGGCAAATCGCACATGCATGGCGTCGGCGTCAGCGGTGGAATGCACCGCCACTGTCGGAATGCCGAGCTCCTTGCAGGCACGTAGCACCCGGAGCGCGATCTCGCCGCGATTAGCGATCAGGATTTTATCGAACATCTCAGACTCGTGTCCCGGATGCGGTGCACCGCTGATCCGGGACCGTTCCAAATTGTAACGGTCCCCGGTCTGCAGCGCACTGCCGAAGGGGCGCTACGCTGCGCCCGGGACACGTCAGGTGGTCGGGCAATGCCACGCGTACCTACTCTATGATCACCAGCGGTTCGCCGAATTCCACCGGCTGGCCGTCCTCGAACAAAATTTGAATCACGGTGCCGCCGCGCGGAGCGGGAATCTGGTTCATGGTTTTCATGGCTTCCACGATCAGCAACGTGTCGCCGACTTTGACCTTGCTGCCGATATCGATGAACGGCTTGGCCCCTGGCTCGCCCGCGGCATAGGCCGTCCCGACCATGGGTGAGATAACCACGCCCGGATGCTTCGAAGGATCGATCGGCTTGACGGCAGCCTCTGCCCCGGGTGCGACTTCAACACGTACCGCGGCAGGCGGAGGCGCAGCGGTGGCCGCCGCACGCGCCACGCGCACGCGCTTGCCATCCTGCTCGATCTCGATTTCGTTCAGCCCTGTTTCGTCCAGGAGCTGCGTCAGCTCATGGATCAATTCGCGGTCGACGATCGTCTTCGGCGATTTTCCCATGCGCGGCACTCAGCCTTTTTGCTTGGCACCGAGCAGACCGGCAAGGCCGGTGATTGCCAGCGCGTAGCCGTCAATACCAAAGCCGGCGATCACCGCTTTTGCAGCCTTCGAAATGTATGAATTCTGCCGGAAGCTTTCGCGCGCATGAATATTGGTAACGTGCACTTCGATGACCGGCAATTTCACGTTCACGGCCAGAAGCGCATCCATAATGGCGATCGATGTCGTAGTATAGCCGGCCGCGTTGATGATGATCGCGGCCGCGTCCTTGGCGTGCGCCTCCTGAATCCAGTCGACCAGCTCGCCCTCCCGGTTTGATTGCCGGAACACAATGCCGAGCCCGAATCGTTTGGCGGTCTCCGCGCAGAGCTTTTCCACGTCAGCAAGAGTCGCGCGCCCGTATTTTTCCGGCTCGCGGGTGCCGAGCAGGTTCATATTAGGTCCATTGAGGACGTAGATTGTTGTCGTTGCCATGGGTCCCCGACGTATGCACTCGGCTCGATGCGCACGAAACTGGCGCTTTATAGGTGGCCCGAAGGATAAGGGGAAGCCCGAATGACACTCAGTTTGGCGTTAGGCGCCGCCAAGCGCCTGGGTTTCGGCCGCTGCCCAATCGACCACCTCTTTGAGCGCCGTTAGCCTTCTACGGCCGGCGCCTCTCGCCTTGCCGAAGATGTCGATCTGGCGGTCCGCGCTCGTGCCATGGGCAGCGATAGCGTGGAGATGCCTGATTTCCCGCGAGCAACCGAGCGCGTCCGCATCTTCGGCGATGAAATCGATCACCTGATCGAGCCATTGCGCGAGTGTGAGCGGCGAACGGGAGAACGGCTCCACGAATGTCGCGCCGATGCCGTAGCGCTGAGCGTGCCACTTGTTCTCTTGCGTGATGGCGCGGCCGACACGGTCGAACCCGGCGTTGAGCGCGCGATCCCGGTCAAGTGCGCGCACCAGGCACCGGAACAACGTCGCGATGGCGATGGCGTCGTCGAGCCGCGTGCAGCTGTCGGCGACGCGCAATTCAATGGTCGGATTATTCAGCGAAGGCCGTATCGCCCACCATATGTAGCTCGCATCGGGAATGATTTTTGCCCAAGTGAGCGCGGCAACGAACTCGCGATAGTCGTCATTGGTGCGGAACAGTTCGGGCAGGCCGGTGCGCGGCAGCTCGTCATAGGCGGCAAGTCGATAGCCCACGAGGCCGGTGAGGTGGCCTTGCCAGAACGGCGAGGACGTTGAGAGTGCGAGCAGCAGCGGAAGGTAGGGCGTCAACCGCATGATCAGGTTGATGCGCGTGTCGGTATCGGGCACGGCGACATGCACATGCATGCCGCACAGCATGTTGCGGTATCCGACCATCTGAAGGTCATCCATGATGGCGCCATAGCGCGGCTTTCGCGTCACCATCTGTTCCGGCCAGTACGCGAGCGGGAAAGTGCCCATCGCGGCGAGTCCGAGATTGTGTTCGGCAGCAGCCTGACCAAGCGTGCGGCGGTAATGCGATAGATGGGTCCGCACCTCCTCGGCGCTTGCGCAGGGTGGCGTCGCCACCTCGAGCTGCGACTGCAACATTTCAGTCATGACCCGATCGCCGAGTTGCTTCTGGGTAAGCAAAAGGAATTTCTTGTTCGCACGGCGCACCGCATGGCGCGTCTTGGCGTCGAACAGGAAGTACTCTTCTTCCATCCCAAGCGTATACATGCGCGCGACAACCGCCCCGGCGGAACTTTGTTCCACTATCGATTGGACGCAAAAAAGGCCGCCACAGATATCTCCGCGGCGGCCGATGGTTACGAAGCGCTACACGTTTTTCGTCAGCAGCTCGGTTTGCCGCAGCGGGAGGTGTTGACCTTTTCCTTCAGGGATTCAAGGCCGACCGCTCCGACCACGACGTTGTCGCCGATGACATAGCTTGGCGTGCCGTTGAGGCCGAGCGCCTCGGCGAGTTTGAAGCTCTCCTGCAACGTCGCCTTCACTTCAGGGCTTGCCAGATCTTTGTCCAGACGGCCCATGTCGAGGCCGATGTCCTTGGCCACCGCGAGTGCGCGCGCCTTGTCGGCCTGACCGCGGCCGCCGAGTAGCTTCTGGTGAAATTCAAGATATTTCTTGCCGGTCTTGTCTTGCATGCGCACAGCCACCGCGACTTGTGCGGCTTCGACCGAGCCGGGCCCGAGGACCGGGAATTCCTTCAACACGACCTTGAGCTTGGGGTCGTCCTTGAGCAGCGTGAGCATGTCATCCATGGCGCGCTTGCAGTAGCCGCAGTTGTAATCGAAGAACTCCACGAAAGTGACATTGCCATTCGGATTGCCGAGCACGACCTGGCGGGGTGAAGTGAACAAGGCCTCCGAATATTGCTTTACGGCAGCCTTATGCTTCTCGGCATCTGCGGCGGTTTGCCGTTTTTCGAGCTCGGTCATCGCTTCCTGAATGACTTCGGGATGGGCGACCAGGTACTCTCGCACGATGCGTTCGAGCTCGCCGCGCTGACTGGCGGAGAATTCGTCGGCACGTGAGGCTTGCGGCACGGCAATAGCCAGCAATGCCGCACAGGTGGCGGCGATCAGGCGCGGTCTCGATGTCATAAAGTCTTTCCTCATTTATTGGGCTCTGGCATTGGCGTTCGGTTTGACGTTTACAATATCGTCGGCTTGCACCCAAGCGGGCGAGCCGATCGGCAGGCGAGTCTTGGCGCGCGTGGCGAGCTGGCGCGCGGTTTTCAAATCGCCGCGGTTAAATGCTGCCTGGGCGGATGCAAGGTCGGCATTGGCGAGGTCGCCCTTGCGGCCATAGGCCATCGCGAGCTGCGAATAGGCTTCGGGCGCTTCGGGTTCCCGCACAATCGCGGTGCGAAGAAGCCCCACGGCTTCTTCGGCCAGTTTTGGATTATTTGTGGCGTTGAGCGCTTGCGCGAGCATGATCTCAATCAACGGGTTGCCATGCGAAAGCTGAACGGCCTGGCGTAGCGGAGCGACAGCTTCGGCTGGACGGCCGCCCTCCAACAGCGCCTGGCCTTTGAGCTCGTAGAAATACGGATTGTTGGGCTGCACCTGGATCAGTCCGTCGATCTGGACGAGGGCCTGGCGAAGATCGGAATTCCGGTAGGTGGAGATAGCGCGGGCATATCGCGCCGGCAGACTGTGGTCACCCAATGGATAGCGGCGGGCAACCGTGTCGGCCCGTTCGAGAAAGCCGGAGAGTTTCGCGCGCATCATGTCGTGGCGGAGCTGCAACTCAGGCGGATCCTTGCGGTCCCAATATGGGCTCTGCTTGGCCAGCGTTTCGAGGGCGGCGACACGATCGGCCGGCATCGGGTGTGTCTGCATATAGGGGTCGATGTAGCGCGAATTAAACAACACTTCGTTGCTCAGGCGTTTAAAGAGCTCGACCATTCCTTTTGGAGACTGAGCGGTAGCGTTGAGAAACTTCACGCCGGCGTGGTCGGCCTGGTCTTCCTGTGTGCGCACATAAGCGAGTAGCGAACGCATGATCGCCGACTGCGGCGCCATGATTGCCGCAGCGCCTATGTCGGAAGCGCCCGCGGCCCCGCTCCGTGCGCCAGCCACCAGTGCGCCAACGCCCGCCAACATGGCGATGATCGACGCCGTTTGTGCAGACGCAAGTTGTTCGCGCAGCCGCTGGAGATGGCCACCCGCAAGGTGTCCGGTTTCGTGCGCGAACACGCCGATGATTTCGTTCGGCGTCTTGGCGTCGAACAGGGAGCCAGCGTTGACGAAAATGTGGCGGCCGTCCATGACGAAGGCATTGAACGAGCGGTCGCTGAGCACAACGACCCGTACATTTTGCTTCGCAAGCCCGGCGGCGTGCAGGATCGGTTGCGCGTAGTCGCGCAGCAGCTGTTCGATTTCGGCGTCACGGATAACCGGCATCCCGCGCGTCGTGCTATCCTGCGCGCGTGCGGGGGTGACCGCGGGTCCGCCCCCGGCCGTCCCAACAGCTATCGCGGTTAGCAACGCGATCGCCTGGGCTGCTGGCGCCCTAAGCCGCGTCCTGATAGGTGTGCCGTTCAAGGACATACCGATTTTCGTTGCCGAATTGGCGTGAACCTAGTGACGCGCCGTGGGGCGGTCAACGCGGGTGGCGATCACGACTGGGTCATGAAAGTACCAATCGCAAGCAATCCGCCGAATACGGCAACAGCGGGGCGGGGCGGTGGGGCCCGACGGGTCGAAAACGATGCTTGAGGCGGCAAAACAGCTATTGAAGCCATCCAAACGTAGCGATGTGCCGCCGTTCATTGTGATGGACGTCATGGCTGCGGCAGCGCAGCGAGAGGCGCAAGGCGCCCACATCATCCATATGGAGGTAGGGCAGCCGGCGGCGCCTGCGCCTGCGACTGCGATCAAGGCGGCCCAGGCTGCACTTGTGCACGGGCGCATCGGCTATACCGAGACGCTTGGGATCCCATCGCTGCGGGCGCGCATCGCGCGTCACTATGAAGACGCTTACGACCTTGCTCTCGATCCCGCGCGTGTGGTGGTGACAACCGGTTCGTCGGGAGGTTTCATCCTGGCCTTCCTCTCGTTGTTCGAGCCGGGGGATCGCGTGGCCTTGGCCAATCCCGGCTATCCGCCATATCGCCACATCCTCTCTGCGCTCGGCTGCGAGCCGGTGCTCGTCCCGACGTCGGCCGAGACGCGCTGGGCGCTATCGGCCAAGGCGCTGATCGCCGCGCACCAGCGCGCCCAGCTCAAGGGCGTCGTGATCGCCAGCCCGGCCAATCCGACCGGCACCATGATGGATGCCGACGTGTTGACGCGCCTGATTGCGGTTGCGGAATCGGAAGGCATCCGGGTGATCTCCGACGAGATTTATCACGGGCTCGATTATGCCTTCACCGCCGAGACAGCCGCGAATGCATCCGGACGAGCGGTCGTGATCAATTCCTTTTCGAAGTACTTCTGCATGACCGGCTGGCGCATCGGCTGGATGGTTGTTCCGGAGGAACTCGTGCGCCCGGTCGAACGGCTGCAAGGCAATCTCGCGATTTCCGTGCCGACACTCGCACAAGTCGCGGCGGAGGCGGCTTTCGAGGGCCGCGACGAGATGGAAACCGTGAAACACGGTTATGAGGAAAACCGCCGCATCCTCACTGAAGGACTGCCGAAAGCCGGGCTCGACAAATTTCTTCCGGCAGACGGCGCGTTTTACCTTTACGCCGACATTTCCCGCTTCTCCGACGATAGCCTCGATTTTGCAAAACGCATGTTGAATGAAGCAGGTGTTGCGGCGACACCGGGCATTGATTTCGATCCGATCGATGGCCGGCATTTTTTGCGTTTCTGCTATGCCGGCTCGACCGCCGAGATGCATGAGGCAGTGAAGCGAATTGGTGGTTGGCTTAAACGCTAAGCGCTTGCCACTGTCATGCCCGGCCTTGAGTGATTGAAGAACCGGCCGACGCGCTACTACCGCTTGAACGCGCCGAGGATCGCGCGCATCCGCTCGGCGCTGGTCGCCTCCGACGGCGTGGTATCGCGTTCCGGCGCGAGCCGGGCATCGCAATCGACGAAGTTCGAAGAGACGATTTTTCCCGTGCGATTGTCGAAGCGCCTTTCCTCGCACCGCCCCTTGCTGTCGGTCTCGACAACAATGGAAGCAACGCGATGAGCCGCTTCACCGCCCGCCGACTTGGGCAAAGGTGCGACCTTCGACAAGGCGGTGCTAGCCTGACGCTCGGCGGAAAAATAGGTACCCGACGTCACGAAAAATGCCAGCAGCAAGAGGCTGCCGAGGGCCGCCGACACCACCAATGCGCGGAGGATGTCCCCTCGCGAAACGCTGCCCTTGGCTGGGTGCTGCTTACGCTTCATTGATCCGGTGCGCATGGCGCGATCTGTATGTGAATTAACATATTCAGTTTGTTGGAAAAATTTACCTCAGCCAGGTTGAGGAAGCCTGAAAAAATAGATTCAATTTGAGCAAATCGCCGGCAAGTGCCCGCTGCATCTTCCATTTCTGCAAGCCAATTCCTACATCCGCTTACATTCACCAAACCCCGAAAATCCAATGCTCGACTTTGCTTCATCGTCCGATGTCGGGGACATCGAGGCTGCGGCGCAATCTGCATCCGACACCGAAATCCTCGACGCGTACTCCAATGCGGTGACTTCCGCGGCCGACTCCATCGGGCCGGCGGTGGTTCGCGTGGAGGTTCGTAACAAGAACGGTCGCCCCGGTGGCGTAGGGTCTGGCGTAGTCATCGCGCCGGACGGTCTGGTGCTGACCAATTGCCATGTGGTCGAGGGCGCAAAGGAGGTCCGGCTTCAGGATGCGGAAGGCCGCATTATGGAAGCCCGACGTCTGGGCGAAGACCCCGATACCGATCTGGCGCTGCTACGTGCGGGTTCTGTCCGCGATCTGCCGAGCGCTGCGCTTGGAAATTCAAAGAAGCTCCGGCGCGGCCAGCTTGTGGTGGCGATCGGCAATCCGCTTGGTTTCGAATCGACTGTCACTGCGGGCGTGATTTCGGCCCTCGGACGCTCTCTACGTTCGCGCAACGGCCGCCTGATCGAGGACGTCATTCAGACCGATGCGGCGCTTAACCCGGGCAATTCCGGCGGGCCACTGGTGTCCTCGCGCGGTGAGGTGATTGGCATCAACACCGCCGTGATCATGGGGGCGCAGGGCATCTGTTTTGCGGTTGCCAGCAACACGGCGCAATTCGTGCTGAGTGAGTTGATCCAGCATGGGCGCGTTCGCCGCGCCTATATCGGGGTATCGGCGCAAACGGCCGCGGTGCCAAGGCGACATGCACGTGCGGCCGAAATCGAAAATAGTTCGGGGGCAACAATCAACGCACTCGAACCGAATGGGCCTGCTGCCTTGGCCGGCTTGATGAGTTTGGACACGATTGTACGGGCTGATGGTGCGCCCGTCACCGGCGTGGACGATCTCATCCGGCTGCTGAATGGAGAGCGCATCGGGCGGCGCATCGCTATCGACATATTGCGGCGTGGCTCGCTGCGCAGCTTCGAGGTAACGCCGCTGGAGCGGCCGGCGGCACGCGCCGCTTGATCACTCGCCCTTGCTCGATTATTGCGGCTTGGGCGCAGCCTGTTTGCCGGCGTTCTTTCGCGCCGGCGGTTCGTAATTGCCGCCCGCCATGCACTTCTTAATGAAGGTGTTGCGTTTGGCGCCCTGCAATTGCTGGCTCTCGGCACCGACCTTGCAGGTCTCCATCTTTTCCTGAGACGAGACGGCTGCGGCGGGCGTCGCCGCGAGCATGAAAGGAATGAGAGCAATGGCCATGTTTCGCAGCATCGTGTCGGCTCCTTTGAAATGTCGAGGCGGAATAGACGATAGCACGCTTCTTGGCAAATTCAGGATCAGCGCAATGCTGCCGCGATGTTGCCACCATCGACGGTGGTGACGTTGGCAGTCGTCTTCAATTCGAGAGCCTGATGCAGGAAGGCTTGAGCTACGTCTTCGGCGGTCACTTCGCGCTGAAGCAGATTGCCGGACATATATTCTTTTTCGCTTATCCCCCGCGCCTTGGCGCGCTGCTGGATAAAATTCTCAGTGAGCAAGCCGGAGCGAATGCGGTCAGCATTGACCGCGTTGGCGCGGATGCCGTCTGCCCCGTAATCGAGCGCATATTGGCGCACCAGAAGTAATGTCGCAGCCTTCGGCAAACCGTAGGGCCCAAAATCAGGCCCCGGGTTCACCGCCTGCTTGGAAATATTGAACAACAGGCAGCCGCCGACGCCCTGCTTGAGCATAACCTTCACCGCGGCTTGCGCGACTTTCTGGTGGGCGAAGAAATTGAGTTCGAAGCTCTCACGCAGCAGCGTTTCATCGACTTCGCCGATTTTGCCTTGCCAGGCAGCGCCGGCATTTGACACGACAATGTCCACGCCACCGAAAGCGGCGACGATCTGTTCGAAGGCGGCGTTGACCGATGCCGTGTCGGTCACGTCGCAAGCAACCGCGAGAGCTGCACCGCCGATTGCCTTGGCGTTTTTCGCGGCGGCATCAGCGTCGATGTCGAACAGGGCGACTTCCGCGCCGGCCTCGGCAAAGGCGCGGGCGGTCGCGGCGCCGATGGTGCCGCCGGCTCCCGTGATCACCACGATCTGACCGGCTAACGGCAAAGGCTTTCGCTGGCTGAGCTTGGCCAGTTCAAGCGGCCAATATTCAACGTCGAAGATGTCGGCTTCCGGGATCGATGTGAACCTACCGATCGCTTCTGCGCTGCTGATGCCTTCAGCTGCGGCCTCGGCTACGTCGGCTGCGACACGCGCATCTTTCGCGCTCACCCCCAGCCCGAACAGGCCGAGGCCAGGAACCAACACGACACGGGGCACGGGATCGTGCACCGCGACCCCATTGGCACGGGTCTCTTGGCGAGCGAAATAGGCGGCATAATCCGTCATGAAGGTGCGCGCCGCCCGTTGCAGGGCTGTCTTGAAATCATTGAGCTTGCCGGCTTCCGGCAACGGTGCGATCAACGGCCATGGCTTGGTGCGGATGACATGATCGGGCGTAATCACCCCGGCGCAGGCGTAGCGCGCCACATCCTTGCCGCTGACGTAGTTCAAGATCATTCCATTGGTACGAAAGTCCAAAATCAACCGCTTATGGGCGCCCTCGCCGAAGGCGTCGCGCTGTGTGCAGACGCCACGAATAATCGGTGCCACCTCGGCGATAGACGCTATGTGGCTCGGCAACCCGATGCTCGCGAATTTCACGTTGGCTTTTTTGCGCAAGTGATCTTCCGCGAGCGTGACGAATTCGATCATGCGCTCGTAGGCCTCGCGCGCATCATTGCCGAACGTAAAAATGCCGTGCTTGTCAAGAATGAGACCCTCGACTTTGGGGTTTTTATCGAAAACCTCTGCAGCTTTTTTTGCCAGCGCGAAGCCCGGCATGACGTAGGGCACGAAGCCGAGGCGACGGCCGAAAATTTCCGCACACAACGCTTCGCTCTGCGCCTGATCGATCAGGCTTAGCACCGCGGTGGCGTGGGTATGATCGACGAATTTGTGTGGCACGAAGGCGTGCAGCAGCGTCTCCACTGACGGATTAGGCGCTTGCGGATCGATCAGGCCGGCGCGCTGTATCCGCACCATCTCCTCGTCGCGCAGGGCGTCGTGCGCGCGAAGCTTGCGCAGGGAGTCAATGCGCACTGCGGGCATCCCGGCAGGTTCGATGTTTGCCATGTCCCAGCCGGAGCCCTTGACGCAAAGAACCTCGGCATCATCGCCGAGCAAATCCTTGATCCGCGTCTTTACCGAGGTGTTGCCGCCGCCATGCAGAACCAGTCTGGGCTCGCGGCCAAGCAAGCGTGTCGAATAGACGCGCAGCGCCAAATCCGCGCTGACGCCGGCCTTTATCCAATGGTCAAGGGCCGCCTTGGCGTCACTATCGACCCAGGCGGATTTCATCGCGTGGTTAGCTCTTGTCGCCGAGCAGGCGCTTGCCCCACCAGCCGCGTTTGGGCGCTGCCGATTCTTCGGATCCGGCGCTGGAAACGATCGGCGTCGACGGCGACGTAGCTAGAGGTGGTGTCGGCGCGCTCTCGGCGGCGAAGGAAGCCGGCTCGCGAACAGTCGAGCGACGACGCGGCGGCTCCTGTGCGCTGGCGCTGGTTGCGGAGAATTCAGCCGGCGGTGGAGCAGGGCGTTCTTCGACTTGTGGCGCATAGGCAGGTCTACTTTCGTAGCTCGATGGACGATCCAAGTCCTCGACCGCATGCTGCAATTCGGGCTCCGGGCCGTTTTCGCCGGCGCGGAACGGCGCTTCACCGTTGCGTTGCCGATTGCGACGACCGCCGCGGCGACCCCGCCGACGCCGGCGCCGTCCTTCACGAGTTTCGCCCTCGCCAGATGCGCCGCCTTCCTGACGAGGCTGTGATTGGCCGACTCCGTCATCTTCGGGCGAGCCCGCGTCGTGATCCTCGTGGGCGACCGCGTGCTCGGGCACGGTGTCCTGTGTGAATTGTTGCACTCCCTCGCGTGGCTCGCCGCCACGTCCACGTCCACCGCGCCCGCGCCGCCGCCGGCGTTTTCGACCGCCGGCTTCGCGTTCGCCCTCGACGCGCGGTTCGGCTTCGGTTTCGGCTGCAACTGCGGCTACAGCAAATTCAGGCTCCTCCGTAAGGTCGTCAGCTTCGGCGATTTCGTCCTCGATTTCTTCGACCGGCGGGGTGAGTTGCGGCTGCTGAGCGGCAATAGTGCGCGCAGCTTCCGGCGTGTGCACCTGTTCGCCGCGGTCGATGACATAGGACTGTTGGCCCGTCACCGCCGGGTCTGCCGACACCGTGATGATGATGCGGAAGCGCTCCTCCAATGCGCGCAGATGGGCGCGCTTATGATTGAGCACGTAGAGCGCGACCTCGGCGCGCGTGCGCACGATCAGATTGTGCGTTGCGCCTTTGATCAGCATTTCCTCAATGGCACGCAACAATTGCAGTGCGACCGATGAGACGGAACGCACATGCCCGCTGCCGCCGCAGACCGGACATTTTTCGGTCGAACTTTCCAGGACCGACGTGCGAATGCGCTGACGTGACATTTCCAGCAAGCCAAAGTGCGAGATCCGGCCGACCTGGATGCGGGCGCGGTCATGTCTGAGCGCCTCTTTTAGCCTGCGCTCTACCGTGCGGTTGTTGCGACCTTCATCCATGTCGATGAAGTCGATGACAATAAGTCCCGCGAGATCGCGCAAGCGCAGTTGTCGTGCGATTTCCTCTGCGGCCTCACAATTGGTTTTGAGTGCGGTATCCTCGATGTGATGTTCACGCGTGGCGCGTCCGGAGTTGACGTCGATCGCCACTAACGCTTCCGCCTGGTTGATCACGATGTAGCCGCCGGAGCGCAGCTGCACGACCGGCGAGAACATTGCATCGAGCTGGCTTTCAATGCCGTAGCGCGTAAACAGCGGCTGCGTGTCTTTGTATTGCTTCACATGCTTGGCGTGGCTCGGCATCAGCATGCGCATGAAATCGCGTGCTTCCTTGAGACCTTCCTCGCCCGAAACGACGATTTCTTCTATGTCCTTGCCATAGAGGTCGCGGATGGAGCGCTTGGTAAGCGAGCCTTCTTCATAAACTAGCTTTGGGGCTGTCGATTTGAGCGTGAGGTCGCGCACTGTTTCCCAGAGACGCAGCAAATATTCGAAATCGCGCTTTACCTCGGTCTTCGTGCGGCTGGCGCCTGCCGTTCTCAAAATCACGCCCATGCCTTCCGGCACTTCCAGATCCTGCGCGATCTCCTTGAGCCGCGAACGATCTTCGGCCGAGGTAATCTTGCGCGAAATGCCGCCGCCGCGTGCGGTGTTTGGCATCAGCACGGAATAACGTCCGGCGAGCGAAAGATAAGTGGTCAGCGCTGCACCCTTGGTGCCGCGTTCCTCCTTGACGACCTGGACCAGCATCACTTGCCGGCGCTTGATCACTTCTTGAATCTTGTACTGACGCCGGAAGCGTGGAAGCCGTTCCTGCACTTCTTCAAGGGCGTCGGCGCCGCCGACGGATTCGACGGATTCATCTTCGTGGTGTTCCTCGCCACTGCTGCTGGGCGCATCGGCGAGGGCCGCGTCGGCCGTCAAGGCACCCTCTGCCGCGGCGGAGGGCTGCTCGCCCTCGGCGGTCGTTTCGAGCGGAGCTTCGTTCGCTTCGGGCGGTGGGAGCGGCTCGATCACCTCTTGGCCGGCCGGAATTTCGGCAGATTCGCGTGGCTGCTCTTCACCCGCGAACTCCTGCGACGCAGGATAGGGTTCGGGCAACGCTGCGACGCTCTCGTCTCCGGATATCGGCTCGCCTGCCGCAGTCTCCGCCGCTTGACCCCCGAGTTCCTCGCCGGAGAGCGATTCGCTCTGCACGAGATCACGATCCCGCGGGCGGTCTGCGCCCCGATGCCGATAACGGCCGCGGCGTCCGGCGCGATTGTCGGCGTCCGCATCGGCCGCGCGCTGATCGCGCTCTTCCTGGGCTATGAGTGCCTGTCGGTCAGCGACCGGGATTTGGTAGTAGTCCGGGTGTATTTCCGAGAACGCCAGAAACCCGTGGCGATTGCCACCGTAGTCCACGAAAGCCGCCTGCAAGGACGGTTCAACGCGTGTGACCTTGGCGAGGTAAATATTACCGCGAAGCTGCTTGCGGTTGGCACTCTCGAAATCGAATTCTTCGACGCGGTTGCCGCGTAGCACGACGACCCGGGTCTCCTCCGGGTGTGTCGCGTCGATTAGCATTTTGTCGGCCATTGGAAAATCTCACTGGGCCAGCACCGCCCGTACGCTCGCGCGATAACGGCAGCGCAAAGCGAGAAAGCAGGATGCCGGCCTGATTGGTGTGGAAGGGAAGGGCCGCGTGGCCGAGGTCAATGCCGGCGCGCACCGTCACGATGCCGGCGCGCGGGCGATGGACCTCAAAATACCTTTGCTGCGTCAGTGGCAGCATGAAACTTGCGACCCGTAGCGCTGCGGCCGCGCCTTAATAGGCGCGAACCGAGGTTTCTCGATGCTCACGGTCAGGTTGCGGGCGACCCCTATGGCCGCGCGCTGATCCGGGTGTCCTTCACAAGGGTTTCGGCTCGTTTCGCTTGGCCGTCCGCCGACCTCCTCGAGGGGGCGGTACAGGACCTAAGCGGCCGGGGCCCGAACGCGGCACAACCGGAACTCTAACCATCAGCACCCCCTACATACGGCCCTCAGCCACGACTGGCAAGGGAAGCTTTGCAGGCAGGCCACACTAGCGCATGGAAAATAGCGTCTCCCCCACAAGATCCGTTAACCGAAGCGGGGCTTAATGAGTTAAAAAGAGGCACAAAAAGGGTCCGGATTTGTGACAGCCCGCACTTTTGCCATCGCCACTACGCTCGCTTGCACGATGCTGTACGACTGGGCCAGCGTCGCCGCCGAGAATGGCATGACCACACGCACCCTGGCTTCGCCAGCGGAGTCACCTGCGGTGGCGACCGATAT
>DAHUXA010000084.1 GCA_027307405.1 Hyphomicrobiales bacterium
TTCCAAGCAATCGTGCAAAGGGAACCCTAATGGTTCCCTGATACGGCGTAGCGGCGCAAATATCTGGCTGTCGGATGCACCGCGTTGAAACCTGCCGATTTCACAACGTCATTTCTGACATCGCGCGGGGTAGCCCCATAGCGCCGTTTGAAGGAGCGATTAAAATAGGACAGATCGCCAAATCCCGCGTCGTACGCGATTGTGGCCACGGCGCTTTGAGCCAGTCGCGTTTCGGTTAGCATGCGATGCGCACGAGCTAGGCGCTGCGCGAGCAAGAATTGGGAAAATGTGGTGCCTTCGCTCTCAAACAACCGTTGGAGGTTGCGCGGCGTTACGCCAAGATATGCTGCTACGCTCCCGACCGAAATGTCTCGCTGGTTGCTGTTTTCGATGATGTATGATTTCGCCATTTTTAGGCGAGCCACTAAGCCCCCGCGCCCATTGGCAAGCTCTGTGGCGTCACTCGTGGCGCCGAGAGCCAGCGCAACAAGATCAAGCAAATGATTGGCGGCGATACGCCGAAAATCGATAGTGGCTAGCGCACAGTCATTGAACAACGGAGCAGCGTAGCCTGCGAGTAATTTGAGCACCTCAACTTGTCGCGGAATGAGGTGCATTACTGCGTCGTCTACTCGCGTGACGATCGAAGATATGACGGAGCGCGGAACGCGAAATGACAGCGATCCGCCGTGCGAATGGCGGTCAAAGATTTTGACTTCGCTAGTGCTCATCAGCAAAGCATCACCTTCGCGCAAGACGACCTCGCGATGGCGTGCAAATGCAGTGGCTGTTCCCGATTGATTGATGATGAAGATGAGGTCGCCATTTCCGTCCGCAAGAAATTCGCGACCGCGCGTAATGCGAACAGGTGACATTGCCGTCGACATTATTTGTACGCCGGGCAATGCGCGGAACATAATAGTGCATTCTAAGGAAGCGTCGTTAATAGGCTCAATATCGAGCTTCAGTGCCCTGCGTCCGTATTGCTCGCGCCACACGGCAACCCGATCTCTTTCGGGCAAATCGGCAGTCGAAAAACGGACGGTAGAGAAGCCGCTTGGATTCATCAGAGTCGTCCTAGTTTAGAACCGGGCCACATAGGCCCATCAGCAACCTGCCATCCCCTCAAAAGGGGAGGCATTTCGAGAAAATATGAGCAGGTGCGTAATTTTAGCCCGGGCCGACACCCACGACGGCACCTCTGAGTAAAGGTGGTCCTTGAGCGACCGGGACCGCTAATGCGAAGCTTAATCGCGCTATCATGGGTGGAAACATGGCAGCAAACGAACTATTGCGCGTCATCCAATTGGAGGACGAAAGCGCAATTGTTTTTGGCCTATTTAGCATCCTGAAAGGAAATGTACTTTGTAACCGAGGTTGACCCGATCGATCTTGCCGCTGACGGTAATTCGGTGATGGATGCGGACCGCGCGCATAGGCAAATTCGGGCTTAAAGCGCAAATTCCTTGGTTGAGAGCGCAAAGAGCATAAAAAGTGCTTTCTAAGCATTTGATGCTCGCACGATGGATCTTGCGGTTGGTGGTCGCGCAGATGTATACGCACGTCGCCGCAAGCAATCTTGGCCCAAAGCGCAAGCGACTTGGTTGAGAGGGCACAGGACGGCGTTAAGGGTACCTCCCGGAATTTGCCGCACGCGCGGAGGCTGGCATGGTTTCCTGGTCGACCGACACGATCAATGAGCGCGATCGCTTCGCGTACTGGCGCGAGATGATTTGCAGCACGCTGTTTAGCATTTCGCCCGAGGCGCCATCTGAACGTTTTTCTGCTCGCATACAGGTGCGCAACGCCGGTTCGCTTCGCTTTGCGACTTGCGAATCAACCAGCTACCAGATCATCCGCACCGGTCGCGACATCGCCAGGGCGCCTGCAGACCACTACACCATCTATATGCAACTACGCGGGCAAACCGCGATAGAGCAGGGCGATGAGCACGTCACGTTTCGTCGCAACGACATCGTTATTTCCGACTGCCGCCAACCGTTTCGCGCAATGCTTTCCAACGATGGATGCCGTGCGATCGCGGTTGTGCCACGCGCGATGGTTAACTCACGTGCCCCGTGGTTACACAGGCGGGCCGTTTACAAGTTTTCGAGCTCGCACTTCCTTGATCTGGCCCGGCGCCACATGGTGCGGCTCGTTTCCGACGACTTGAGCGAGAACGAGTCGAATCTGATGACTGAGAATCTCTGCAACCTACTGGCACTCGCCAGCGCTACCGACGCCCCGCTCAATCGTCTGCAAGCGGAACTTCAGCTCGAGGCGGTGCTCGCCTTCTGCCAGCAAAACCTACATAACCCCGAGCTATCTCCACATTTTGTCGCGGAGCATTTTGATATCTCAGTCCGTACGCTGCATCTGCGCTTTGAAAAAACTGAACAAACATTCGGTCGGTGGGTGCTCGAAGCCCGCCTTGACGCATGCAGCAAGGCCTTGAGGGACCCGCTTCAGCGGACCCACAGTATATCTGAGATTGCCTACAACTGCGGTTTCAACGATTTATCGCATTTCAACAAAATGTTCCGCGCACGCTTCAATATGACACCGAGTCAGTGGCGCCATGAACTTGTGAAGTCGTCGTGATTTAACTGAGAAAATGGCGGCGTCAGTCAACCAACATGCAGGAATATCCGGCCACGAGCTTGACGAGGTCGGCTTGGCGGCTGACGCCAGTCTTTTCAAAAAGGCGGGCAAGGTGCGTCTTCACCGTCGTATCAGCAACGCCGAGGTCCCCTGCAGCCTGACGAACTCCTCCAACATTGACGATCGCAAGTAAGACGCGAAGCTCGGTCGGCGTAAGATTGTATGTTTTTCCGATAATTTCAGACGGTGGGACCGTTTCAAATTCAACCTTGCGCACGAAGATTGCGGCGACGACTCCGGATGCCATGCCGGCTTTGCGTCGCTCGCCTACCGTCAGGGGCAGTACATGAGCCATATAGCGATTACCACCGGTACCGTCTGGAATTGGCAGGGCGCTGCCTTTGCCGGCCGTCTCGCTGGCGGCAACAAATGCGTCGCGCAAAGCTCGATCGGCCTGCGTGTCGGTCGCTGTAAGCCGGCCATTAACCGAGCGTAGGAAATCGCCCTTCTCCAATAGGAGACGGCTTGCGGCGTTCGCATGTATGATCTGCCCGTCGATATCAACAAGAAAGATTGCAGGACTAAGCCCGTCGAGGATATCCGCAAAGGTGGCGGCTTCGGCCTGCCTGAGACTGATCACCTTTCCTGTACGCACAGCACGCCCCACGTGTGGCGCGATGAGTTCCATGCGTCGACGCATTTCGTCATCAACCATGCCCGCGGCTTCGCTGCGAATTACCGAAAGATAGGCACATGTCGTTGGCGTTTTTTCAAGGACCGCATTTGCTGCGTCGATCCAGCCCTGTGGCTTGGCCCATTCGCGGTAGAAGCGACCGCCACAAAATTCCTCATAAGATACAAGTTCGGGGATGCTGACTATTTGTCCGACTTCGTAGTCGAACAAGCTCGCGACTGGATCAAATTTCCAATATGTTTCCGAATAGAGCTGTACGAAACAAGGATCTAGGCCGACCTGATAGTGAATATTGCCTGATTTGCTGACGGAGTCCTTCGAGAGAAGGCCAGCGGCTTGGCCGCCGACAAATTTGGTGATCTTTGCGAGCACCGCAACCCATCGCGACGAATCAAGCGCGGCATCGTAGATGTCACCAATCAATTGAGTGAGTCCTTGTTCTTCTTCTTCCATCGCTCATCCTGAATGCCGATGGGCAAGCCTCTGGCCGGGTTCTTCGTTTGTCATTTCTGACACCAGACCGTAGCCCAACCAGTTCTTGTTGGATTTTCATACGGCGAGATCAACGAGACCTCAGCCCGCCTACATTGCCGCCTACCCGTTAAGTAGGGACTGGCATATAGACATGCGGGCGTTGATTTAACTCAGCGCCGCCTTTCATTCTTGGACAAAAGCGCAAATTAATTGGTCTAAAGCGCAGAGCGGGGGATGATCACTTGTAGGGAATCTTGAAACTCAATTTGTCGTTTTTGTCCAATCTTGCGGCGTTCCTACCCAAGAATCATGTGGCGGGCTCTTCTAGTTTTGGCGCCGGAAATCGCGCCCAAAGAGATCAGTTCTCAATTAACGCTACACAGCCGCGGAACTACCTATGCAAAAGTTTGTCGTTGTCAGCATCGACGTGATTATCATGATACTAATATGTGTATCGCTCTTTTCGGGTAAGCCCGCCTTCAAGGCTAAAGGGACCGCAGCTCTCTGCAGGACCGTTGTGCCACGACTTTGACGATGTTTGTCGCCAATCTAAGCAACGTTTCGGGTGGCAATCGCGACGCGGTGGCGCCGTACGCGGTTCTCGTCGACGTCGACACCGAGGCCAGGCCGGTCGAGGCTGTCGGCATGGCCTTTGGCGGTCGGGGTCGGTGAGGCCACGACGTCCTCCGCGAGCCCCGTATGGGTAAGAGTCAGTCCCCAGGCAATATTTGGAATGACGGAGGCGGCGTGGAGCGCGGCCGCACAGGCAACACTTGATTCTCCGGTCTTGCATGAAATATTGACGCTCATGCCGAGACGGTCGCACAGGTTCCCTGCCTCGGTTAGGGCGCGGATACCCCCCAGCTTTATCGCCTTCAGGCTGACGCCGCGGGCGGCTTTGCGCTTATGATGCTGCCGGATGTCTTCAAGTGAATGGATGCCTTCGTCGGCACCGATCGCAACGTCGGTTGCCGCCGCCACTTCTGCCATACCGGCGAGGTCGTGGCCGATCACCGGCTGTTCAAAGAAATCGAGTCCCGATCCGTTCACCGCCCGTACATAAACAAGAGCCTGTTTGGTGCTGTAGCCTTGGTTGGCGTCGGCGGAAATCAGCATGCCACTGCCCAGGACCTTGCAGACGTCGCGCGTGCGCGCCGCGTCGTTTTCCGGCGTATCGATGCCAACTTTGATTTTGTAGGCCGTAAAACCTGCTGCCTTTTTGCTTTCTGCGTCGCGCAGATCGCCTTGGTAGTCGCCACCAGCGATCACGCCGAGCAGCGCCATACGGTTGCGCTTCTTGTCGCCCAGCAATGCATGCACCGGTCTTCCGCTTGCGCGGCCGGCCAGATCATGCAGGGCAATTTCGATTGCAGCTTTGGCGCCGTGATTACCGTACATTCGGCTGTCCATGGCGGTGAGCGCACCATCGATGTCGCGCGCATCACGGCCTACGAGATGCGGCAATAGGTGCAAAACGGCGGCGGTCATGCTCTCGACTGTTTCGCCAGTATGCATTGGAGCCGCGCCAGACTCGCCCCAACCGACCAAGCCGTTGTCGGCCTCGATTCGAACCAGCACATTACCGGCGCGCCGGATTTCCTCGCCTGCCATGACGACGGGCTTGAGCATCGGCAAACTGACCGCGATCGGCTCGACGGTTTTGATATGCACGCCGATTACCTCGATGCTATCGCGACTGCGCCTGCCATCGACTTCGGCGAAAGCAGCCGCATATTAATTTTCGCGTTAGAGTTTCTGAATGCCGGCCTGGTCAATGATGCCCCGGAACAAGTCGATTTCTTTGGTCACGCGTGCCCATGCCGCGTCAGCGCCCTTCGCCCGCACCTGGAAGCCGGATTTATAGAGTTTTTCTTTCATTTCCTCAGTGGCGAGAACTTTGAGGGTTTCTTTCTCCAGCCATTTAACGGCCTCTGGAGGAGTCTTCGACGGTGCCAGCAGCACAGTATCTGTCGCGAACACGAAATCCTTGTAGCCGGACTCCACCATGGTCGGAACGTCGGGCATGTCGGGCCAGCGGGTTTCGCCGGTCACCGCAAGGCAGCGCAGCGTTCCGGCCTTGATGTGAGGTGCGGCCGGTGGCAGCGAGCCGGAGCTCAATTGCGCGGTTCCGCTCAGCAGAGCCTGAATGGCGTCGCCGCCGCCTTTGTAGACCACGTCTTCCAGTTTGGGCAGCTTCTCGCGGAGTTTGAGAACCTCGAGTTGGATTTGAGGTGTGGTGCCGATTGGCGGCGTCGCGCAGTTGAACTTTTCTGGATTGGCGCGAGCAAGCGCGACGAATTCCTTTATCGTCTTTGCCGGCAGGTCAGACTTGACCACGAATGTGTTGGGCGAGGTCGCCAATTCGCTTATGCCCACGAAGTCCTTGAGCGGGTCAAAGGGAATCTTGTTGTACAGGCTGACATTGACCGAAAGGGCGTTGGTTGCGAGCAGGATCGTGTAGCCGTCCGGTTCGGCGCGCGCGGCATTGCTGAATCCGATATTGCCGCCGGCGCCACCGATATTCTCGATGATGAAGGTCTTGCCGGTCGATTGCTGGAGGGCGGCGGCGGTGATGCGGCCGACGATGTCGGAAGGCCCGCCCGGCGTATTGGCGACAATGATTTTCACCGGCCGGTCGGGATAGGCGGCATAGGCGGAACGTACGCGCAGCAATGCAGGCGCGACAACGCCCGCAGCGAGCGCGCCCTTGATGATGCTGCGCCGTGACGGCGCTGACTGTCCGCTGGATTTTGTCATTGTCCTCCCCTGAAGCTTCTTGTCGTTGAAACCATTGCTCCAATATTCGCAAAAGCTTAGCCTAAGGCGGGTAACGGCGCTAAACAAATCGTGTCCCGCTGATCCGGGACCGTTTCAAGGGCGGAGTTTGCGCCCGGGATACACGTAGTTTGAACGGTCAGACCAATTTCACGATATTCAAATGCGCCGGTTCCGGTCCCCATGAATAATCCAGTAACGCACGCAACCACCTGGCACGAAACGGTGCATGCGACCCTGAAGGCGAACAACGTCAAGCTCGCTGTCTATGTGCCTGACCGCGTGCTCACACCGCTGATCAAGTCACTGCATGACGATCCGTTTTTCACGACTTTCGCCACGACGCGCGAAGAGGAGGCGCTCGGCATTGTTTCAGGCGCGTGGATGGGCGGTTTGCACGGCGCCGTGCTGATGCAGACCAGCGGCTTCGCCACCATTCCGAATGCGCTGGCATCGCTGGTCGTGCCTTGCCAGATCCCGGCGCTGATTTTCGTCTCCGAACGCGGCACGCTCGGCGAGTTCAATCTCGGGCAGGCGATGGTGTGCAAGACCATGCGCCCGGTGCTCAATTCACTGGCGGTCGAAAACATCACGATCACGCGGCAGGACGAGTTGGCCTTTATCCTCGACCGCTCGATCAAGCAGGCAGTGGCGACGCAGGCGCCGGTCACATTCATCCTTTCGCCACTGCTCACCGGCGGCAAGGTCTTCAACCCGGGCATGAGGGCGTGATGACTGCGAAATCGACCGGCGCCATCGGCGCGCACAATGCCAAGGTGATGAACCGCCTCGAGCTGACCAGGCGGCTGGTCGGCCAGCTCAAGCGCGACGAGGCGGTGATCGGCGGCATCGGCAACGCGAACTTCGATCTGTGGGCGAGCGGCCAGCGGCCGCAGAATTTCTACATGCTCGGCAGCATGGGTCTCGCCATCCCGATCTCGCTCGGCGTCGCCATTGCGCAACCGCGCCGGCACGTGCTCGCGCTTGAAGGCGACGGCTCGCTGCTGATGCAGCTTGGTTGCCTCTCCACGGTCGCCCAGCAGGCGCCGAAGAATCTGACCATCATCGTGTGGGATAACGGCATGTATCAGATCACCGGCGGGCAGCCGACGACGAGCGCAACCACCGCGGACCTGGTCGGCATTGCGCGCGCGTCCGGCATCGCCAACAGTGCCTGGGCCGCAGACGAGGCGGAGTTCGACCGCCTTGTGACAACCGCGCTGAAAGGCGAGGGGCCTAGCCTGATCGCGGCGCGCATCGACGGCAAGCCGGGCGCTGAGAAAATCGAGCGCGATCCGGTGCAGATCCGCGAGCGCTTCATGCGCGGGTTGGGGGTGAAGGGGCAGGGAGTCAGCAATCAGTAATCGGAAATACACATAAACCGCTCATCCCCGCGAAAGCGGGGATCCAATGCTGCAAATTGCTGACTCAGAATTGTTGTTCTGGATTCCCGCTTGCGCGGGAATGAGCGGAAGTTGGTTACGATGTGAGTGTGATCCGGGAGGGTGAATGCAAACGGTCGGAATTGTAGGCGTAGGCAAGATCGGCCTGCCGATCGCGGAAAATCTCATCAAGAACGGCTATCGCGTGCTTGGCTATCGCCGCAGCTCCATGGCCGATTTCGAGGAGATCGGCGGCATCCCGGCGCGTTCGCCCGCGGAGATCGGCGCGCAAACCGATATTGTGCTGTCCTGCGTGCCGTCGGCGAAAGCGCTCGACGAAGTCGTACTGGGCAAGCACGGCCTGGTGCATTCGGCGCGGCCGGGCCAGATCGTGGTCGAGCTCGGCTCGCATCTCATTCCGGACAAGGAAAAACATGTCGCGCCACTGGCGGCGAAGGGCGTGGCCTTTCTCGACGGCGAGGTCGGCGGCACGCCGAGCATGGTTCGCGCGCGCAAGGCGGTGGTCTATCTTGCCGGTGACGAGGAGGCGGCGAAAAAGGTCGAGCCGGTGATCCGCGGCTTCACGGACGTCTATCATTATTTCGGCCCATTCGGTTCCGCCAGCAAGGTGAAGCTGATCAACAATCTCCTGGTCGCTGTGCATATGGCCGCGACCGGCGAGGCCATGGCGCTCGCGCTGAAAACTGGCGTCGATATCGATCTGCTGATCAAGGCGGTGGCCGCCGGCAGCGGCGGTTCGACCCAGTTCGGCATCCGCGCACCGATGATGGCGCAGGAGCATTTTCTGCCGGCCATGGGCACCGCGGTCACCATCTCGCATTACTTCGACCTGATCGGCGATCTTGCCGATCGTGCCGGTGTGGCGACGCCCATGCTCGACCGCGCAGCGGAACTTTATGCGCATTGCATCGACATGGGTCTCGGTGAGCACGACAATGCCGTCATGGTTGAGGTGATCAGACGGCTGCCGCGCGCGCAAAAACGCGCGAAGACGAAGGCCAAAGTCGGGAAGAAAACGAAAGCCAAGGTCAGAAAGAAGAGCAAAAAAGTCAAAGCCAAATCAAAGTCGCGAGGGAGAAAACGATGATCCGGGTCCGCAAAATCGCCCATGCCAGCTATGAAATGCCCGATCTCGATAAGCAGACCGCCTATTACACGGACATCCTTGGCCTCAATTTGATCGCAAAGGAAAAAGACACGGTCTATCTCGCCAATACCGTCGATCACCACTCGGTGGTGCTGCGTAAGGGCGATCAGGCGAAATGCACGCGCATCGGTTTCCAGATCGGGCCGCAGGAAGATCTCAACGAGTTCGACAAGCAGACGCAGAAGCACAGCGTGAAGACATCACGCAAGAAGGATCCCGAGCCGTCGATCTCCGACATGCTTGTGTTTGAGGATCCCAAGGGCACCACGATCGAGGTGTTCAAGCGGCCGGACTTCATGCACCAGAAATTTCCCACCAAGGGCGTGGTGCCGCACAAGCTCGGCCACGTGGCGTTTCACTGCGAAGACGTGAAGAAGGTCGCGCAGTTCTATATCGATGTGCTCGGCTTCCGCGAATCCGACTGGATGGCGGACTTTTTCGTGTTCCTGCGCTGCGGCCCGGACCATCACACCATCAATCTAATGGGGACCGGCTCCAATCGGCATTTCCATACTGCGTTCGAGGTGCGCAACTGGGGCCAGCTGCAGGAGGCATGCGATTTCCTCAGCCTCAACGGCTATAAAACGCTATGGGGACCGGGTCGCCACGGCATAGGTCATAATCTTTTCGCCTATCACCGCAGCCCGAACGGCTTGATCACCGAACTGTTCTGTGAGCTCGATCTGATGAAGGACGAAGAGCTCGGTTACTTCGAGCCGCGTCCTTGGCACCGCGACAATCCGCAGCGCCCCAAAGTTTGGGCCAAGGATCCCTCCGCCTCGAACTTGTGGGGTCCCGGCCCACCGGAAGAGATGATGAAGTAGGCACTCACCCGTAGAACAGCCTCGGCAACCAAAGGGCAATGCCGGGAAACATGAACATCAGCACGATCAGGATGAAGGGCGCGATCAGGAACGGCACAATGCCACGATAGATCGCGCCAATTTTCACATCGGGCGCCTGCGCCTGGATGACGAACAGGTTCATTCCCACCGGAGGATGGATGAGCCCAACCTCGACCATGATTACGACAATGATAGCGAACCAGATCGGGTCATAGCCGAACTTGACGATAATCGGCTGGAACACCGGCACCGTGATCAGCACCATGCCGATGCCTTCGAGGAAGCACCCGAGGACGATGTAGCCGAAGATGATCATCATCATCACGACGACACCCGGCAGATTGAAAGCCCGCGCGGTGTCGAGCAGCAATTCCGGCAAATGGGTCTGCACGATGAAAAACGAAAACAGGTTGGCGCCCATGACGATGACGAGCAGGACGCCGCTGACCACGACCGAATTTTCGATCGCGCGCAGGATGTCATTGACGCCGAGGCGCCGCCCGATGACGCCAAGCACGATCGCCCCGAACGCGCCTATCGACGCTGCCTCCGTTGGGCTGAACACACCGGCATAGATGCCGCCGATGGTCACGACGAACAGCGCCATGAACTGCCACGGCTCGCGCAGGGAGGCGATCCGCTCGCGCAAGGAATAGTTTTCGACGTCCGGCGCATAGTGCGGCTTCGCGTAGGCGACGATCAGTGCAACGCCCATGTAAAGTGCGGTCAGCACCAGGCCGGGGACCAGCCCGGCGGCCAGCAGTTTCGGCAAGGAAAGCTCGGCGATCGCCGCATAGATCACCAGGATGATCGACGGCGGAATAAGGATATCGGTGCTGCCGCCCGCGGCGATGCAGCCCGTTGCAAAGCCGTCGTCATAACCGGCCTTCCGCAGCTCGGGCAGCGCCATGCGCGTCATGGTCGCGGCATTCGCGAGAGAAGAGCCGGAGACGGCGCCGAAGAGGGCGGAGGCGGCCAGCGTCGCGACGGCCAATCCGCCGCGGAACCCTGACAGAATGACGCGCGCGCCCTTGAACAGCTCTCCTGACAGCCGCGATTCCGAGGCCACTTCACCCATCAACACGAACAGCGGCACCACCGACAGCGTGTAGGCCGAGCCGACGTCGAAGGGCACGGTGCCGGCGAGGGCGAAGGTCGGCCGCAGCCCGGACAGGATTGCGTTACCGATGAAGCCCACGAGTGTTAGAGCGATCCAGACCGGAACGCGCAGGAACAGCATCACGAATAGCGCGAGCACGCCGATGGCGCCGAGGAACGAGGAGTTCATTCGGCTGGCTCGTCGTGAGCGGTCGTCGCGGGGCTCAGCAAGGCACCGATCGCGCACAGGATCGCGCCCACGATCCCAACCAGCGCCGCCACCCACTCGATGTAGATCGGCAGCCCCAGTTCGAGCTTGCGCTCGCCATAGCCGTAGGATTGCAGCGCCGGCGTGAGCATCGCGTAGATGAACAGGGCGAGCACACCAACGGTCAGTATGTCGGACAAGCGGATCAATACGCTGACAACGCGTCGCCCGGCGAACGAGTCGACGAGATCGATGACGATGTTGCGGCGCTGGAGGAAGGCGGTGGACATGCCGTTGAAGACGAACAGGACCATCATCGCCTCGACCATGTCGTAGGAGCTGCGGATCGGGCTGTTGAACACATAACGCAGGAACACGTCGACGACCGTGACGCACATCATCACGACCAGCGCGACCGCCGCGAGCCGAAGCTGCGCAACACGCAATCGTTCAAGCAACGCCAGGGTCTGGTCGCGATTCATGTGCCTCTGGGAAAATCAAACCGTGCCGCGCATGGAAAACGCGGACGCAGGCACGGCGTGCTCCCTCTCCCCATCCGAACTCGGGCTTGCCCGGGTTCGGCACAATAACTGTCCGAAGTTGGATATATCCGACTTCGGCTTGAGAGGGTTGGGGTGAGGGGGTCCAGGACTCTCGAGATCATAACCCCTCACCCGGCTCGCTTCGCTCGCCGACCTCTCCCTACGGGAGAGGTGAAAAGAGCCAAGCATGTCGACCGTGGCATTACTTCGTATAGGCCGCGAAGAATTCACGCCCCGGATGGCCCGCTTTTTCCTGCTCCTCGATCGCCTTCGCGATGATCGGCTTGGCCAGTTCTTTCATCTTGGCAACGTCGGCGGGCGAAAGCGTCGCGATTTGCAAGCCCTTTTTGACTTCAGTTTCGCGCGCAAACTTCTCGAAGTCCTGCCAGGCCTTGCCGAAGCTCATGGCGCCCGCCACACCAGCTTCCTTGTCGAGGATCGCGCGCAGGTCGGGTGGCAGCGAGTTGTACTTGGCCGGGTTCATCACGAACGCAAAGGTGGCGGAAGCAAGCGGTGGATCGACCGAATAAGGAGAAACGGTCACGAGATCGTAGGCAAAACCCGCTTCGTGCGGAAAACCGGCGCCGTCGACGACGCCTTTGGCCAGCGCGTCCTGCGCTTCTTGTGGCGGCACCAGCAATGGGGCGGCGCCGAGCGCTTCCAGCAGGAACTTGTTGGTGATCGACGCGTAGCGGATCTTCTTGCCCTTGAAGTCATCGAGCGTCTTGATCGGGGTCTTGGAATAGATGACGACCGGGTTGGCCATCGACATGAAAAGGATATGCAGGCCCTGATGCTCAGCCACGAGGTACTTCGGCGCGAGCTCCGTCATGCGCTTTGCCATTTCCGGCAGATCAACGCCGCTCGACGGCCAGGTAAATGGCAAATTGGCCAGCTCCGTCATCGGGTAGCGGCCGGGTGTCACACCGTGCAGGCAAAAGGCGATATCAGTGATGCCATTGCGGGCCGCGTCGAATTGCCGGTTTGGCGGGCCGACCAGCTGGCCGTTCGGATAAATCTCGAATTTGAGCCGACCGCCGGATTCCTTTTCGATTTTCTCCGTCCAGCCCACCACCCATTTGTGGAACGCGTGTTGCGGCGGAACGAAATGCGAGAGCTTGAGCGTGATGACGTCTTCGGCCTGCGCTGACCCCGCTCCGAACGCGACAGCAGCGGCCAAGGCAAATGCCTTGACGAATTTCTGCAGCGACATGATGTCCTCCCTCAGCCGTCCAGCTTCTTTACGAGCGGTTCCCCGTCGTTTTTTAACGGAAAAGGTATGTTCTGTCACTTGTGCCCCACGAATGCGGTCAGCCGGCGACCATCGTATTGGTGAGTTGCCCGCAACCGCCGATTTCAATGCGGACCTCGTCGCCGACTTTGAGGAACTCGCCGCGTGGCATGCCGACGCCGGCCGGGGTGCCGGTCGCAATCACGTCTCCCGGATTGAGCGTGAAATGCCGGCTTAGATACGCAACCTGCTCGGCGATGCCATGCACCATCCGGCCGGTGTTCGAATTCTGCTTGAGCACGCCGTTGACCCAGAGCTTGATCGGCATGTCGTTGGGATCAGCGATATAAGCGGCGGGCGTAAACCATGGCCCCATGGGCGCGGCGTCCTCGAAACATTTTTGCCCGACCCAGTCATAGATGAATGGTGTGCCTTCCCGTTTCATCAGGTCGCGCGCCGAAAGGTCATTCACGATCAGATAGCCCGCGATCGCATCAAAGGCGCGTGTCTCCGTAATATTACGGGTCGTACGGCCGATCACCACGCCGAGTTCGGCCTCCCAGTCGACTTGCTTGGAAAAGCTCGGCAGCCGCGCCGGCGTATTCGTGCCGATGATGGAACTGGCGGTGGTCTTCATAAAAAACCACGGCTCGGCCGCTTTGGTCATGGACGGCGCCTTGCCGGTGGTCCGCTTGGCGATTTCGGCCATTTCTTCCAGATGGTCCCAGTAATTGGCACCAGCGCAAAACAACGCTCCCGGATAGAGAATCGGCGCGTCGAGCTTCGCTTGCGTCAGCGGCATTCCGTCGTCCGCTTTTGACTTCAGCGCTGCATCGTGCAGACGCGGGTGCACTGTGTCCCAGGCGCGGAGCAGGCCGAGCACGGACGTGGCGTCGACGTCAACGCCCATTAGCAGCTTGGTTGCCGGTACGATGCGTTCGCCGATCAGCACGCCGGCCTTGGGTTTGCCGCCGTCTGCATAACTCAACAGCCGATATCCCGATGGCATGCATGACCTCGTAGCTTCTGCAGCGGACGCGGGTACTCGACCATCGCGTCTGCGGATTGGCAAGCGTTTCGCTCACCGATTGCCTGGCCATGTCTTTCATCATGGCGAAAGTCGGCCGGTACAATTTCTGCGTCGTTGTTCATGGCATGGCGAACGGCTACGCTTGGAATACGCCGTCGACAGGGGGCAACGTCGACAGGGGGCAACATGGCGAGTTTCGATGGAGTTGTGATCGGCGCAGGTCACAATGGCCTGACGCTGGCCGCTTACCTGTCGCGTGCCGGCATGCGCATTGCGGTGCTCGAACGCAACAGCCGCATCGGCGGCGGTTCAAGTACGGAAGAGCGCATTCTTCCCGGCTACAAACTCAATCTGCATGCGAATTTCTATATGGGGATCGGGCTTTGCCCCTTGCTCCAGGACCTCGAACTCTATCGCTACGGGTTCTCCTACATTGAACCGCCCGTGCAGCAAGCCGCGGTCTTCCGCGACGGCACCGGCATCGTCATCTACAAGGACCTCGACAAGACCTGCGCGTCGCTGGCCCGCTTCTCCAAACAAGATGCCGAGACGTTCCGCGCGCTCTGGCACACCTACTGCGAGGAGATGCGGCCGCTGCTTGTGTCACTCCTTTACAACGCGCCGATGCCGCGCGAGCAGCTGATCGATCGGCTGAGCGGACCGAAGGCAAAAGAGCTGCTGTCGCACGCCCAGCACGATCTTTTCAGCGTCGTGCGCAAGCATTTTGTCGACGAGCGCATCCGCACGTTGTTCACGTCGTATATGCACGTGATCACGACCGAGAACGTGCCCGGTGCCGGCATCGTATTCCCGGCGATCTTCGCCAATATCGCGAGCTTCACGTTGCCGGTCGGTGGCGCGGCTTCCTTGCCGCTTGCGCTGGCGCGGGTTGTGGAGAGGGGCGGCGGCGAAATCGTCACCGGCGCCGACGTGAAGGAAATTATCGTCAAAAATGGCCGTGCTGGAGGCGTGAAACTTGCGGACGGCCGCACGATCAGCGGCAGCAAATTTGTAGCCAGCGCCATCGATTTCCCGACGACGGTGCAAATGGCCGGCGAGGAGCTGTTTCCCGAACCAGTGCGCGAGAAAGCGAAATCCTGGCATTGGGGCAACCACAGCCTGGTGACCTTGCACCTGGCGCTCAAAGATCCGCCGGCCTATCGCGCAACGGCTTTCGACCCCGATGTTGCGCGCGCCTACAATATCTTTTTTGGCATGGATCATATCGACGACGTTGCGAGCTGCTTCGAGGATTGCGCGGCGAAAAAATTTCCCAAGGTTTTGATGGGCAACGGCGCCTGCAACAGTCTGTTCGACCCGAGCTACGCTCCGGCCGGCAGACATGCGGCGTTCTGGTGGCCCTTCGCGCCTTATTCGGTGGATGGCGGGCCGCAGGAATGGGAGCGCAATCGCGCCGGCTACACGCAGCGTGTCCTCGATTACTGGCGCATCTACGCCTCTAATCTTGAGGGCGACAATCTGCTGGGGAGCTATCTCTTCACGCCCCTCGACGTCGAAAAGCTTAATGCCAATATGTGTCAGGGTGCAGTGCGCGTCGGTGCTTATG
>DAHUXA010000085.1 GCA_027307405.1 Hyphomicrobiales bacterium
CCGAAAGGATGTGCGCCTTGTGCGGCACAATTGCCGTGTGACGCTTTTGCGCTTAAGCGCGCTTTTATTTTGCAAGGGTGTGTCGGCAGGTGCGGCATTGTCAATGCCGTTATGCTTTGCGCAGCTTTGTATCCGCCGGGGCGGTCGCAAACTAGTGGCCGTGCGTTTGTTTCAAGATCTCCTTGAGCCGCTGCGGCGTAACAGGAAGTTGCGTCACGAGGCCGGGACGCTGAAGCGCGTCGTCGATCGCCGAGGCGATTGCGGCGCCGACCGGGTTGGCGCCGCCTTCGCCGGCACCTTTCAAGCCGAGTGGATTGAGCGGACTTGGGGCGTCTTCCGACACCAGAATGGAGATTTCCGGGATCTCACGCGCGGTCGGCATCAGATAGTCGGCAAAGGTGACCGAGAGCGGCTCGCCATTCTCGTCGTAACGGAATTCTTCGAGCAATGCACCGCCGACGCCTTGCGCCAGACCGCCGGCAATTTGACCTTCCACCAGCTTCGGGTTCACGGCCTTGCCGATATCGTAGGCGATGACATAGCGCTCAATTGCAACATCGCCGGTGTCGGCATCGACACGCACCGCGGCCACATGCACGCCGTATGGATAGACCATGTGGGTTGATTCAAATGTATCTTCGGCGCTCAAGCCGTCGGGCAGCGTCCGCGCAAGTTCGGCCAGCGGCATTGACGGCCCAGGCCCGTGAGCGCGCACGATGTCGCCATTCACGATGTCGAGCGCGTCCGCGCGGCTTTGCATCAGCTCAGCTGCGGCCTCTAGCACGCGCGTTCGCAATTTGTCGGCGGCAAGGCGGGTCGCTTCTCCGCACATCACGGTGACGCGCGAGGCGAATGCGCCCATTCCGCGCGCAATGCGGTCAGTCTGGCCGTGGGTGACGCGGATATTCGCATAGTCGACGCCAAGGGTATCGGCGCAGATCTGTGCGATGACGGTTTCCACGCCCTGGCCGATGGAGGCTACACCGGTAATGACCTCGATCGTGCCATCGGGCTTGATTTCGACGCGCACGGTGTCGAACGGCCCAAGACCGCTTTTCTCGACGAACATTGCAATTCCGGCCCCGACTCTTTCGCCGTTTTTGCGGCGTTCGCCGAGTTGCTTTTGAAGCGCGTCCCAGCCAGCCGCTTTAAGGGCCTTGTCGAGAAGCAAGGCGTAGTCGCCCGAGTCGTAGACAATCTGCGTGCCCAACGTGTCGAGCCCGAGTGTGTAGGGCATCGCGCTCTTGCTGATGAGGTTGCGCTTGCGAATCTCGACCTTGTCCACGCCGACTTTCGCAGCGATCGCGTCCAGCAGCCGCTCGCGCACGAACGTGGATTCGTAACGGCCTGGCGCGCGGTAGGTGCCGCAGGGTGTTTTGTTAGTCAGCCGAATGTGCGCGGTGGCGCGGTAGGCCGGCACGCGATAGGGGCCCGGTAGCATGGCAGCGGCAAGATCGGGGACGGTGGCCGCATGCGTGCGCATATATGCGCCGTTGTCGTGAAAAAATTCGTCATCGATGCCGAGGATGCGGCCCTGTGCATCAGTGGCGGCGCGCACGTGATGATGTTGCTCGCGCGAGTGATTGGCGGCAATCAAATGTTCCCGCCGGTCCTCGATCCATTTGATCGGGCGCTTGAATTTTAGCGCGGCAGCACAAACCAGAACATCTTCGGGATAAATTTCGCCGCGGATACCGAAGCCGCCGCCCACGTGGCCTTCGTAAAGTTGGACGGTTTCTTTTTCCCGGCCCAGCATTTGAGCAATTGTATCGCGATTCCAGTGCGGCACCTTGGCCGCACCGTGCAGCTCCAGAACATCCCGTGGCACATCGTAGCGGGCGATAGCGCCGCGTGTTTCGAGCGGCACGCCGGTGTGGCGCCCGATGGAAAGCTCAAGCGAGATGATGGCATGGGCATCGCGAAAGGCGGCCTCGACGTCGCCATATGTCTTTCGCAAGACCCCAGGCTCTGTCGTAAGCTCCCGCGCGTAAGAGCCGGGCGGTTCCGTGGCAAGCATCGTTGTCTTCAGAGACTCGATCGAAAGCTCGACCAGCTCGGCCGCGTCTTCGGCGATGTACGCGTTTTCTGCAAAGATCGCAGCGACCGGCTCACCGACATAGCGCACGACGTCCTTCGCCAGGACCAGTTGGCGGTATGGTTCCAGCTCCTTGAGCCCGGTCAGCCGGAACGGGATCGGGGGAATCTGTGCGACATCGGCATGCGTCCAAACCGCGTGCACGCCAGGCAATTTAAGTGCAGCCGAGGCATCGATCGATTTGATGTTTCCGTGAGCAGCCGGCGAGCGCACGACGCGCATTGTCCATTGGCCCGGAAAGGAGATATCGGCTGCGAAGCGGCCCTGGCCGGTGAGGAGAGGGCGGTCCTCGAGCCGGGGAACGGAACGGCCAATGAATTTTTGTTTGGCGGACATGAGCGTAATCGCTCATTCCTTTCGCATGTCTTTCGCAGCCGCGCGGACGGCCTTGATAATGTTCTGATAACCGGTGCAGCGGCACAGGTTGGACGAGAGCACGTCGAGCAGGCCGTCATCGCTGATATTGGGCTCGCGTTCGAGCACGCCGATCGCGAGCATCAAGAAACCTGGCGTGCAGAAGCCGCATTGCAGGCCGTGGTGGTCCATAAAGGCCTGCTGCATCGGATGCAACTTATCGCCATTGGCCAGGCCTTCGACGGTTCGGATCTTTTTACCGTTCGCCTGCACGGCGAACATCAGGCAGGAGCGTATTGGCTCACCGTCGACGATTATTGTGCAGGCGCCGCAAATACCGTGCTCGCAGCCAATATGGGTCCCGGTTTGCCCGCAGTCCTCGCGGATTGCGTCCGCCAAAGTGCGCCGCGGCTCGACGGCAATCGCATGATCGCGGCCGTTGATGGTCAAGGTGATGTCCATTTTCGTACTCATCTCAAAACTCTAGCCTCTCATCCGCTCGTCCCCGCGAAGGCCCAGAGCAACATATTTCAGCCCCTTTAATCATGGCCCTGGATTCCCGCTTGCGCGGGAATGAGCGGAATGTTTCTCGGCACTGCGCAAGGCGGCACGAATGCGCTGCGGCGTCGCCGGTATTTCTTCGATCTCAACGCCAAAGGGCGAAAGTGCATCATTGATTGCGTTTACGACTGCCGCAGGCGCTCCGATACAGCCGCCTTCGCCCAGGCCCTTGGCCTTGGTGATTGAATTCGGGCTCGGCGTTTCAATGTGGTGCAGTTCTATCGGTGGAATTTCGTGCGCGGTCGGCGGCAGATAGTCGGCGAGCGTCGCGGTGAGAATTCCGCCATTATCGTCATAAATGATCTCTTCGAGCAGCGCATTCCCGATGCCCTGCGCGATGCCGCCATGCACCTGGCCATCGGCGATCATCGGATTGATGATAAGTCCGGCGTCTTCTGCGACCACGAACCTTTCGACTTTTACGTGCCCGGTCTCCGCGTCCACATCGACGATCGCGTCGTGGCAGGCATTGGAAAAAGTGCCGGGCGGATCGTAGTGGCCGGTTTCCGTCAGCCCCGGCTCGATCTCGCCTTTGAAGCGATGCGTTTGCGTGTAAGCTTCGCGCGCAAGTTTCGCGATCGGGATGGCCCGGTCCGTCCCGGCGACTTTCGCTGATCCGTCGGCGAGGACGATATCGTCTGGCGCAGCCTCCAGCATGTGACTCGCGATCTTGATCAGTTTGGCGCGAACCTTCCGTGCGGCGATCAGCGTAGCTCCGCCGGAGATGACGAGCGAACGGCTGGCGAAAGTGCCCCAGCCATAGGGCGCTCGGTCGGTATCGCCGTGCACCACCTTGATCATCTCGGGCGTTGTGCCGATCGCATCGGCAATGATCTGGGCGAGTGTTGTGCGCAGGCCCTGGCCGTGCGGCGAGGAGCCGATGCGCGCCTCAACGAAGCCCGAAGGATCGACCGAAACGATCACCGTCTCCCAGCCGGGCGTAATTTCCATGCCGCGCGCCGCGAACGCGGGGCTGCCGTAACCGGTGCGCTCCGAAAAGGTAGCGAAGCCGATTCCCAGATAGCGGCCTTTCGCTCGCGCCTCTTTCTGTCGCGCACGAAAGGCAGGTACATCGACCGCCTCCACGGCCATTTCCAGAGTCTCTTTGTAGGTAGCATCGTCGTATTCGAGACCCATCGCGGACTTGTAGGGAAATTTGTCGATCAGGTTGCGCCGCCGGATGTCGATCGGATCGATGGCAAAAGCGCGCGCGGCCTTGTCCATCAGCCGCTCCAGCGTGAACGTGATCACGGGCCGTGAAACGCCGCGATAGGGTGCCATCGTACAGGTGTTCGTGATGACACCGCGCGCGAGACAGGCATATTGCTGGACGTCGTAGGGACCCGGCATTTCCGCCATCGCCATCAGCGGCTCAACCCCGCAGGTTGTTGGGAAGCAGGAATAGGCTCCGACATTGGACACAATGTCCGCCTTCAAAGCGACCAGCTTGGACTGCCTGTCGAAGGCGCCCTCAAGTGTGATGTGTTGATCACGCGAATGGAATCCGGCGATCAGATTTTCCCGCCGGTCCTCAGTCCATGCGACCGAGCTTTTGAGTTTGCGTGCAAGCCACACCAGCACGACATATTCGCTGGCGAGTGACATTTTCTGGCCGAAGCCGCCGCCGACGTCGGGCGCGATCACGCGTAAGTCGGATTCCGGAAAAGCAAGCACATCACAAATTGCCGTGCGCGTCAGATGCGGCATCTGGGTGGTGCAGGTGAGTGTGACGCGCCCGGTCGAGACGTCATAGGATGCGTGGGCCCCACGCGGTTCCATCGGCGTTGCGTTCTGGCGGCGTGAGCGCGCCTCGACCTTGACGATCTTGTGTGCGCCGTTCCAGACGGTGTCGAAGTCCGGTGTCTTCACCTTCCCTTCGAGGATGACATTGCCAGGTGCTTCGGCATGCACCTGCGGCGCACCGGCTTCGAGCGCCCTACGTGCATCGGTCACAGGCGTTGTCTCGTCGATCGAAAGCTCCACCTGATCGGCGATGTCTTCTGCTTCTTCTTCGCTTGCCGCCACGACGGCCGCGACTGGCTCGCCCGTGAAACGAACCATGCCGTCGGCAAGCGCCGGCTGGCCGACCGGCCTGTAGTTGAACTTGTGCAGCATCGGCGTGATTTTCTTCACGCCTTTGAGGTCGGCGGCCGTGATCACCATCGCTCCCTTCGGAGCGTGGACCTTCGTCAATTTGCCGGCCGCGACTGTACTTCGCACGAAGCGCACCCAATGAATGGCGGGAAGATCGGCCGTAAATCGCCCTTTGCCGGTGATCAGCGCCGGGTCCTCCAGCCGCCGGATAGCGCGTCCGACCCAGGTCGTCCCGGAACCTCTGGTGCCATGGGCGCTCATTGCGCGTTCTTCCGGTTGTGCATGGTCTTTTCCGAAAACCGCTTCACCCTTTTCGGGATCATGCGCTTTGCTCCAGCGCACGCCGCACCACGGCGCGTACCAAGTCGCGCCGGTATTCGGCATTGGTTTGATGATCTTCCAGCGGATCGATTGCTTTCGCGGCGGCCTCAGCTGCCGCGCGAAACACCGTATCGCCCGGCGTTTTGCCATTGAGTGCGGCTTCGGCCTCGACAATGCGACGGGGGAAGGATTCGGCGCCACCGAGGCCCACGCGCGCTTCGGCTATCTTGCCTGCGTTCAGGCGATACGTGACGAGTGAGGCGGCCATGGCGAAATCGCCGGCGCGACGGTTGAATTCATTGAAGCCGAACCTGACGTCGCTCGCGAGCAGTGGTAACCGCGCTTCTGCAAGCAATTCGTCCTCGGCCAATGCTGTTGACATGATGCCCGCAAAAAAATCTTTTGCTGCAATCAGGCGTTCGCCGCGCGTGCTCTTGGCAACAAGCGTGGCGTCAAGAGTCGCCACGACCAAACACCACTCCGACGCAGGGTCGGCGTGCGCGAGGCTTCCGCAGAAAGTGCCGCGCATGCGAATTGGATAATGCGCGATATGCCGCACCACCGCGCTGAGCAACTGACCCAGCGGATTGTCGACGACCGATTTATGAAATGCCGCGTGACGGACACGCGCACCGATCGTCAGTGTTGTTCCATCGCTGATCACCTTATCAAGACCAACAACCTCGTTGATGTCCACGAGATGCGCCGGCTTGGCGAGCCGGAACGCCATGATCGGGACGAGGCTCTGTCCACCCGCAAGAACGCGGCCGTCCTGCGGCGCAACGTCAGCCAAAATCTTCAGCGCCTCATCAAGCGTCTTCGGTACATGACGGACGAAGGGCGCTGGCTTCATGCGGCAAACCTTCCGGCGGCCGTGGGTCAATTATTTGTATACAAACGATAAAGCGTGCGCGCGGTTTGTCAAACACCGCGGCTCGTCCAAGCGTCAGGTGCCCACTTTCAATTCCGACACCAGCGCTCGCAAAGCAGCGACGGTCGATGGCGCCACGCTTTTCCCAGTCCGCGGATTTTCGGACGGGATGTTTTCGATGGTCATCGTGAAGCGCGCGGTATCGGCGTCAACGCTTATCGTGTGAGTGTTCCGCGTTACATTCGGATCGGCCCAGATTTCGAGCTGTGTGCGATCAGGACCGATACCGGCGAGACTCAACGCCGCGGCCACGTTGACATTGGTGGGAAAACCACGCGCGCCTTCACGTGCGGTGCCATCGAAGACCTTCAATGGCTCCTTCAGACCGCTCAACGAAATCTTGTGCTCAACCAGATAGGGCGCCCCCTCGAGCCCGGCTGGCGGCTTGCGCGTCACCATCTTGACCGAATGAATGGTGCCCTCTGACGCTGCGCGCACGGCATCGAGGCCGATGAGCGCTCCGGTCGGCACCAGGATGCGCGCGCCTTTAAGTTTGGCACGTTCGATCAAATCGCCATTCTCCAGCAGTTGCGCGACCGAGAGCGGCATAAGAATGCGGCCCTTGTCGATGGCGCTGATCGCAACTTCGCGGAACAGCGAGGGCGGCAGGCATTCAACGACGATATCGCAATCATTTGCGAGCTCGGTCGCCTTACAGACGGCGATAGTGCTGCCAACTTGCGGCAGCGCGCGCTTTGCTTTTTCGACGTCGCGCACGGCGACAGCAACGAGCGACAAGCCAGGCACGCCGGCGATCAGTCGCTTTGCGACGTCCAGCCCAACCGCGCCGAGACCGGCAAGGCCGACACGCAACGGCATTTGGTCCGGCTTTTTTGTCATTTCTTGCGGCCAGTAAAATTGGCTTTGCGTTTTTCCATGAAGGCGCGCACGCCTTCGGCATAGTCAGGCGTCAGGCTTGCCGCCCGCTGAAAATCTCGCTCGAGATCGAGCTGAGCATCGAGCGAGTTTGTTGCAGATGCATTGAGCGCTTGCTTGATCAAAGCGAGGCCCTGCGTCGGCGCCATTGCGAAATGTTCGCAGATCCGAGCCGCTTCGTGCATCAGGACCTCATCGTCCACCGCGCGCCAAATCAGGCCCCAACTTGCCGCCTTTTCTGCGGACAACTCCTGCGCCAACAGCGCGAGGCCGCGTGCGCGTGCATCTCCCACCAGGCGTGGCAGAAACCAGGTCCCGCCAGAATCGGGAACCAGACCAACGCGCGCGAAGGACTGAATGAAGCTTGCTTTCAGGCTGGCGATCACGATGTCGCAGGCGAGCGCGATGTTGCAACCCGCGCCGGCGGCAACGCCGTTGACCGATGCGATGACGGGAAAGGGGAGGTCGCGCAGCTTCCGCACCAGCGGATTGTAATGCGCCTCCAAAGCACCACCGAGGACGACGGTCTCGTCCGGCTTGGCGAGCCGGTCGCTTAAATCCTGGCCGGTACAAAAGCCGCGGCCAGCGCCGGTGATCAGCAAAGCACGGCAGCTTTCATCAGCCTCTGCATCGTCGATCGCTTTGCGCAGCGCCAGATGCATCGCCTCGTTGAAGGCATTGAGCTTGTCTGGCCGGTTAAAAGTGATGACCCGATAACCGGTGCGCTGCTCGACGAGGATGGGTGAGTCAGTCGTCATGACTTGTCGAGGAAACGGTCCAACATACCGATCTCCTCTTTCTTTCCCTCAAGGTCCTCGGCGAGGCGCTCATAAAGGCGGGCAGCGGCAGCCAGCATCTCACGTTCGGCGTGCTCGTCACCGACGAAAGAGGCGATCTCGTCGAGCTCCGCCACCCAACGATAGGCCTTGGAATACATGGCTGGCACCTGGTTTGACAGATAGCGCAGAAGGTCGGGCCGGCTTTCGGCAAGTTCGGCCTTCAGCGCCTCGGCTGAACCGCCGCGCGTTGCCGCGAGCATCATGGCGGCACCGAGCGCGGTGAAGCCCTTGGTGATGCCGGCATAGGACATCTTCAACGCCGATGCGGCGGTGAGCGGTCCGCCGAGGACACGCACGATCAGCCCATAGTCGTTGAGTGCCGCGAGGTCCTTGGCTGCCGGTCCGGACGCATAGATTTTTGTGTTGCTGCTTCCTGGCCTAGGCGGCGGACCGATGATGCCCGCACCGACGAAAGGGCAGCCGGTCGTGGCGATCTCGTCGGCGATCTTGAGCATCGTCGGCGGACTGACCGCATTGCATTCGACGTAGACCGGTTTTTTATTGGCGGCGGTGAGAACGGGCGCGAGGCGTTTGGCGAGCGCCAGTGCGTCGCCCGGCGGCACGATCGACAGCAGAAAGTCGGCCTCCGCGAGTGCGCGATCATCGACCGCTCGCATGCCGGACTCCCGTGCGCGCTTCGCGCTCGCCTCGCTGCGGCCCGCAAGCGAAGTCAGCACCGTGACCTTGTACTCGGTCAGGCGCTGGCCGATACCGGCGCCCATACTGCCCGGCGCGATGATGGCAACGGTCGGGGTCATGAGCCGGTCACCCCGCCGTCAAGATTGATGTTCTGACCGGTGACAAAGGACGATGCCTCGGAGGCCAGAAAAAGCACGGCGCCGACCAGGTCTTCCGGAACTTCCGCGCGCGGCACACATTGCATGGCGATGATGCGTTCCTTCTGCGCCGGCGTGACCGTCTTGCGTTCGATCTCGGTGAAGGTCGCGCCCGGCAAAATGGCGTTCACGGTGATGCCGTCTGAACCGAGCTCACGGGCCATCGAGAGACTCATGCCTGCGAGTGCGGCCTTCGTTGCGATGTAATGCAGATAGTTCGGCCGCCCGAGCCGTACCGCACCGGAAGCGACATTGATAATACGGCCCCATTTGGCGCGACGCATGGCGGGCAGCACTGCACGCGCGCAAAGAAATGGGCCCGTGAGATTGACCCGCAGCACCCGCTCCCATTCTTCCAGAGGAATTTGATCGAATGGCCGCATCTCCAGCGTCGAGAAAATGCCCGCGTTGTTGATCAGCACATCGATGCGGCCGTATTCGTCCTCGACCACTTCGATCATTTCCTCGATCGAGGCCGGGTCGGATACATCGGTTGTGACGGCCAGCGCCTGACCGCCGGCTGCCATGATTTCCTCCGAAACCGCGGCTGCCTTCTTTTCATTCAGTTCGGCGATGACGGAGCGTGCCCCGGCCATCGCGAATGATTTCGCGAACACGCGGCCGATGCCTTGTCCGGCGCCAGTGATGATGACGACGCGATCCTTGAGACCGGGAAAGACGATGTTCTGCAAGCTGGCGCTCATGCCGCGCCCCGCTCCAGCTGCGGTAGCTGTTCAAGCGCAGCGCGCGCATCCCACGGTGTCCACCATGGCTTCAGAGCGAGATCGCTCGCTATAACGTTGGCACTGATGTAGCCCGCGCCGCCGGAAATTGCGCCGCCAGGATGACCGGCGGAGCCGGCGTTGTACAAATTAGGAATCGACGAGCGATAACCGAAGTGGTTGTACATCACCTGCTCGGCGTTGAAAGCCCCCATAAAGATGTCGCCGCCGCGCATGTTGATCATTTCCTGCACATATTCGCGGCCGGTGTAGACATAACGCCCCAGGATATTTTTGCTCGTCATGTTCGGGCAGTAGCGCGCGAAGCATTCGATGATCTTGTCAGAGAATTCCTCCTTGAAGGTGTCGTAGCTTTGCCGGCCCAGGTCGGGATCAAGCGGCATCACATGCCAGCAATAGGTGGTGTGTTTGCCGGGCGGTGCCTGCGTCGGGTCAAGCAGGCTCAATGGCCCCGAGCCGAACTGCACCAGCTTGGGCACGCGGCCCGCCTGCACGTCCTGGTGCTCCGAGAACAGGTCCTCCATGGACTCGGCGCCGATGCTCCACTTCAGCGAGCGGTTGATATTGGGATCAAATTTTTCCGCCTTGAACCGCGGGCTCTCGTTGAGCGCCAGGTGCAGGCCGAACAGGCTCCAGGCGGTGTACTGGAAGCCGTCAAGCTTGTTCAAAAAAGCGGCGGGCAACTGTTCGCGCCCGACAAGCGTCTCGAATGTCTGATGCACATCCAGGGTGGATGCCACGAATTGTTTTGCGCGTACGATGCGGCCGTCAGCCAGTTCAATGCCGGCGGCGCGGCCGTTCTCAATGACGATGCGATCGATATTGACCTGTGGCTGGAAGGTGCCACCGGCGGCGATGAAGGATTCCATCAGCGCGCGGGCCAGGTTGAACGAACCGCCCTGGCAGAGCTGGTAACCGCTTTCCAGATCAAAGGCCCGGATCACTGAGCCCATCGGTGAAGTTTTCGATAGCGTGTCCACGAGCCAGGTGCCGAACAACGACACCTTGAACAGAAACAACAGCTGCACGTGCTCGTTCTCGAATAATTCGCGCACGACATCGATCGGCTGCCGGTTGGAGACGTCAAGGAATTCGCGGCCCAGCGCTGTCTGGGACAGGAGCGCCTCGCGCTCTTCCTTCGGCAACGGCTCGGCGTAGCGCTCCGGCAGGAAAATCTGCGCGGTGATTTTTTCGGCCTTGCGATTCCACTCGCGGAAAGTCGCGGCATCTTTTTTCGAGAAGCGCGCGATATTGGCAACCGACTCTTCCAGATCGCGGCCCAACACAAGGGCGGACCCGTCGTGATGCGCCTGACCGAATTCGTAGCGGGGTGTGATGTAGGTGACGCGCTCATCCAGATTCAAATCCTTGAACCAGGGCGTCTCGCTGATGTGGAAATGATTGATCGAATGCAGGTTGTGGTAAAAACCTGGCAGCGTCACTTCACGGGTGCACAGACCGCCGCCATAGGTCAGCCGCCGTTCCACCAAAAGAACGTCGAGACCGGCGCGGGCGAGATAACTGCCGAGGATCAACCCGTGATGGCCGGCACCGATGATGATGCCGTCATAGGTTTTTTCGAGCGCTTTGGACAAAAGTCGAATTCCCGGCGATGGGCCCGCGGTCGGGCCGACGCGCCAAGACTGCCGGTGCCGTGCCGCGCCGGTCAATGGCCGGCGCTGCATGGCCGGAAAGCCGAAAATACGGGCGAAATCGAATGCAGGCCAAGCCGAAATATAGTTCGCGTGGCCGCATGTGGACCTTTTGACGCCTATGCCGGTACATTAGAGTACCGCAAGGAATAGGCCGAATGGCCTTTGGGGAGGATCACATGCGTAAGGCAATCTTGGCCGCGAGCGCCGCTCTGCTGCTCGCAGCGAGCCCAGCCATGGCTCAGCAAAAAACAATCAAGATCGGCTTCATCAGCACCTTCAGCGGCCCCGTCGCCGTCATCGGCGAGGACATGCGCAATTCATTCGAACTCGCGCTCGATCACATGGGACGCAAAATGGGTGGATTGCCGGTCGAGGTGATCTACGAAGACGATGGCTTCAAGCCGGAAGTCGGAAAACAGAAGACTGAGAAGTTGATCGAATCCGACAAGGTCGACTTCATCTCCGGCTACATCTGGTCGAACGTGCTGCTGGCCTCACTCAAGCCAGTTGTCGACTCAAAAACGTTCCTCGTCATCGCCAACGCCGGGCCGTCGCAGATCGCAGGCGAACTGTGCTCGCCGACGGTCTTCTCGACGTCGTGGCAGAACGACCAGACGCCGCAGGCCGTCGGTCTGTACATGAACCAGAAGGGCGTGAAGTCGGTATTTCTGATCGGCCCGAACTACGCAGCCGGAAAAGACATGCTTGCGGGCGTCGCCGCCACCTTCAAGGGCAAGGTGATCGGGCAAGAGCTCACCACCTGGCCGGCACAGCTCGACTTCTCTGCCGAGCTTGCCAAAGCAAAAGCCGCCAACCCGGATGCGATCTTCGTCTTTTATCCCGGCAGGGCCGGCGTGCAAGTCCTCACCCAGTACGCGCAGGCGGGGCTGAAGGACAAGATCCCGCTCTATACCGCCTTCACCATCGACGAGCTGTCGCTCCCGCTGCAGAAGGAACTGGCGCTCGGTGTTCCGGGTGCGCAGGAGTGGGTGAATGACTTGCCGAACGAGGCCAACAAGAAATTCGTTGCCGACTACATCAAGAAGTATCCCGGCAAAAAGCCGTCATTCTACGGCGCGCAATCCTACGATGCAGCCAATCTGATCGCATCCGCAGTGGCTGCGACCAAGGGTAACATGTCCGACAAGGTCGCCGTGCAGAAGGCACTGGAAAAGGCCAACTTCAAATCGGTGCGCGGCAATTTCAGATTCGGCAACAACCACGTCCCGATCCAGAATTTTTATCTGCAGGACGTGGTGAAGAAGGGCGACGACTACGTGCTCAAGACCGTCGCCACCATCGTCAAGGATGACCAGGACCGCTTCCACGACAAGTGCCCGATGAAGTGATTGGGCGGCAATCCATGACGGCGGCGGCGCACCCGCGCTGCCGCCGTTTGCTTGCCGGGAAATTGCAGGATTCCACGATCGGCGCGCTATGACGCTTTTCATCGAGCAATGCCTGAACGGATTGCAGTTCGGACTGCTGCTGTTCCTGCTGGCGGCGGGGCTGACGCTGGTCTTTGGCATCATGGATCTGGTGAACCTGGCACACGGCTCGCTCTACATGCTTGGCGCGTACTTTGCCGCGACATTTGCGGCCTGGACGGGCAGCTTCGTGTTCGGCGTTGTGCTGGCGCTCGGCGCGACTCTTATGGTCGGCATGGTGGTCGAGGTCGTTGCCATGCGCAGGCTCTACGGCCGCGACCACCTCGATCACGTCCTCGGCACCTTCGGACTCATCCTGTTTTTCGACGAACTGGTGCGGCTGGTCTGGGGGCCAGAAGGCCTCACTTTGCCGTTGCCTTCATGGCTCAATACGTCAGTGCCGATCCTTCCGGGCGTCGACTACTCCGCCTACAAATTGTCGATCATCGTCGTGACGCTCGCAGTCGCGGCATTTCTTTACGTGCTTGTGATGCGTACGCGGATAGGCATGCTGATCCGCGCGGGCGCGAGTAACCGCGAAATGGTCGGCGCGCTCGGGGTCAACATCAAACTGCTCTACACGCTGGTGTTTGGACTGGGGGCGGCCCTTGCCGGCCTCGCCGGGCTGATGCAGGCGCCGATCCTGACCGTGCAGATCGGCATGGGCGAGAACATCCTCATCCTCGCCTTCGTCATCACCGTGATCGGCGGCATCGGCTCGATCCGCGGCGCGCTGGTGGCCGCAATTTTCGTGGGCTTCATCGATACGCTTGGCCGCGCCTTCTTTCCCGATTTGTTGCGCATGGTATTGAGCCCGGCTGCCGCCTCGACCGCCGCGCCTGCGCTTTCGTCCATGCTGATCTACCTGCTGATGGCGGTCGTGCTCGTGGTCAAGCCGGAAGGCCTGTTTTCGGCGAGCGGCAAATGAGCGGCTGGCTGTCGGTCCGCGCGATTGCGATCGTGGCCCTGCTGCTCGCGTTGGTGCTGCTGCCGGTCCACGTGGAGCTTGGCGGCAGCCGATTCCTGCTCACCTTATTCACGCGCATCATCATCCTGGCTCTCGCGGCAGTGAGCCTTAATTTGATTCTCGGTTATGGCGGTATGATGAGCTTCGGTCATGCCGCCTATCTCGGTATCGGCGGCTATGCAGTCGGCATTCTCGCGCATGAAGGCGTCTTTACGGGCTTCATCCAATGGCCGGTCGCGCTGGCGGCATCGGCGCTGTTCGCGCTGGTCATCGGCGCGCTTAGCCTGCGCACGCGCGGCGTCTATTTCATCATGATTACATTGGCATTTGCGCAGATGGCCTACTACGTCGTTGCCGGGCTCGCGCGCTACGGCGGCGATGACGGCCTCACTATCTACAAGCGCAGCCAGTTCATCGCGCCAATCGATCTTTCCAACAAGGTGCAGTTCTATTACATCTGCCTCGCGCTGCTGTTTGGCTCGATGTATCTGGTCCGGCGTATCGTCAATTCGCGCTTTGGACTGGCGATCCAGGGTGCGCGCTCGAACGATACGCGCATGCGCGCGATTGGATTTCCGACCTATCGTTACAAGCTGGTCTGCTTCGTCATTGCCGGTACGCTGTGCGGGCTCTCTGGCGCGCTGATTGCCAACCATACCGATTTCGTCAGCCCCGCGATGATGTATTGGACGCGCTCGGGCGACCTCATCATCATGGTCGTGCTTGGCGGGATGGGCTCCACATTCGGCCCGTTAGTCGGCGCGGTGGCGCTCCTCGTGCTGGAGGAGGTGCTGTCGAGCATCACCGAATATTGGCAGATCATCCTCGGGCCGTTGCTGTTGCTGGTGGTGCTGTTCGCGCGCGGCGGCATCGACGGTCTGCTCGGCAAGGTGCGCCATGGCTGATTTGCTGCGGGTCGAGAACCTTGCCAAACGCTTCGGTGGCATCGTCGCCACCGACGATCTCGTTTTGAATATTCCCGAGGGCGAATTGCATGCCGTGATCGGTCCGAATGGTGCGGGCAAAACCACGCTGATTGCCCAACTCAGTGGACAGCTGACGCCGGATTCGGGCCGCATCCATTTCGCCGGCAGCGATATTACCGCCGAGCCCATGTATGCCCGCAGTGCTCTTGGGCTGGCGCGCTCTTTTCAGATCACGTCGCTCTTTCTCGATCTGAGCGTGCTCGATAATGTGGCGCTGGCTGTGCAGGCCCGTGCCGGCCATTCGTTCCATTTTTGGCACAATGCGCGTCGCGAGCCTGAGCTGCGCGATCCGGCCCGTACGGCGCTTGCGCGCGTTGGCTTGAGCGCGCGCGCCGATTTGCCGGCATCCGCGCTCAGCCACGGAGAACATCGCCAGCTCGAGCTCGCGATGGCACTCGCCTCCAGGCCGCGCATGCTGCTGCTCGACGAGCCGATGGCAGGCCTCGGGCCGGAGGAATCTGCGCGCATGGTGACAATGCTGCGCGAACTCAAAAAGGAGTTGACGATTCTGCTGGTCGAACACGACATGGAAGCGGTGTTCGCGCTCGCCGATCGCATCACCGTTTTGGTCTATGGACGCGTTATCGCCTCCGGTAAGCCCGAAGACATTCGTAACAATGCGCAAGTACGCGACGCCTATCTTGGCGAGCAGGAGGCGGTCCATGCCTGAACCGCTGCTTGCACTCGATGGCGTTGAAACCTGTTACGGCCTCAGTCAGGTTTTGTTTGGCGTCTCATTCGCCATCGCACCTGGTGAGATGGTGACGCTGATGGGGCGCAACGGTATGGGCAAAACCACCACCGTGCGCTCGATCA